>DVDU01000305.1 GCA_015296065.1 Oscillatoriaceae cyanobacterium M33_DOE_052
CGTCCCACTCTTGGCCTGCTTGAGACTATTCTCTAAAAACTCCGCACTCTCGGTAATCTCTAACACGAAGGGTCTCGTCATGGCTGCAAGGCTGGAATAACTACGACTCTATTATACTCATCTTCATTTTAATTTGGTATTACCCCCTTGTTTGTCTAAAGGTTAAAGGCTTTATGAGTGCAGAGGCTCATAATTTGAAGAAATGTTACAATACAGCCCTCCCCCTTGGCAAGAGGTTAAAAAAATATTTCTGCGGGCGATCGTGGCCATCCCGAAAATTTGTTTACATCCTTATACAATCATGCAGATATTCTCAAACTAATTCAGATGAATTAATTTGATAAAACAACGGCTAAATAAGGAAAATATATGTTATTTATATGATGGTAAAGTAATTGGCCCTGGTCTAGACAAAGCCCGGTCATAGTTGAGGAGAAGATTTATTTCAGAATTGAGTCAGCGAGCTAGAGAAAAATGATTCGTCGCCCCGGAGGAGCTAGAACGCAACTCTCTATGGCTCGCACTTGTGGCAGCTCAATTCTGCTGTAATGACCAATAATTGCAATGATTCAGCCGAGCCGGAACCCTCCGAGCTTCAATTCAGAGCCCCACCACAGGCGTATTGAAGCCTTCGGCGTTGGCTCAGTGTCACAAGTTAGGTTTTGTTCCCAAGCGGGCACGAGCATAGAATCTTTTGCCCGAATCACCATTTCCCCGGTGAATAGCCCTTGTTTGAGCTGGCGACCGGTATTCCAGGCATAAACTTTTTGCCCGTTCCACCGTGGGTTGAGCGGATAGCCAGCAAAGCCACATCGGAGGGCAGCATGGTGGGCACTGGGGATAGAGGTATTAACTTTCACACCTTCTGCCAAATCAGCTACCGTTGACTCTTGTTGATTGATTGTCTTTAACACTGAACTCACCCCCTGTCAGTATCAGTAAGAACAATTTGCTTAGGCTGATAATACTACAGAATACTACAGAAGACAAGGGGGAACAGCAAAAATTCCTAACAAATCCTGACAAAAATAAGAGGGGATGCTCGGTCAGGGAGTGATGGGGTCGGGTATAGAGCATCCCATTTCATACTTTCACCAGGGGTAAAAGGCAGTCGCCAAGAGCCGAGAAGTTAAGGGCTAACCATTGGGTGTTTGGGGTCCATTAGGGTTCTTGTTTGTCCTTTTTTTGGCTCTTCTTGGTAGTGGTTTTCTTGGACTTTTTGGCAGCCAAAAGTTCCACAGCCATTTCCAGGGTTACATCTTCCACCGCTTGGCCTTCGGGAAGGGTAAGATTATTCTTCCCGTGTTTGATGTAATTACCGTAACGACCAGGGTAAATATTCACCGGCTCGCCATCACCAGGGTGGTTGCCCAGGGAGCGCAAAGGCTTTTGGGAGCTAGACCCACCACTGCGAGAGCCCCTGGGGGCCTTGGGTTCGGCTAAAAGCTCTAAGGCGCGATCGAGCGAAACCGTAAACATATCATCACCAGACTTGAGAGAGCGATATTCCTTACCCTCCTTTCCCTTGTCGTGAAGCACATAAGGGCCATAACGTCCCAAGCCTACCTGGATTTTGCCCTCAGTTTCTGGGTGGGTGCCTAAAAGACGGGGGAGAGAAAGCAGATTCAAGGCCATTTCCAAAGTGAGGTTTTCTTTAGTAACGCCTTTCGGCAAAGAAGAGCGTTTAGGTTTTTTGTTATCCTCCGTCGCCTCCCCAAATTGGACATAAGGACCGTACTTGCCGATGAGCAGGAAAATCGGGGTGCCGGTTTCGTAGTCACAGCCGATTTTTTCTGGGCCAGCAGTTTTTTGGCGGAGCAAATCCTCAATCTGCGCCGGATCCAGTTCGGCGGGGGTGAGGTCTTTGGGTAGAGACGCCTTGACAGTGGCCCCCTCGTTCTCGGCTTCTACATAAGGGCCATAACGACCGATGCGGATTTTGGCATCCAAATGAGCTAGTGCCAAGGTGCGAGCTTCTTCGGCGTCAATTTGGATTTCTTGCTGCTTGACTTGGGCTTCGAGACCAGTTTCTCCTAGATAGAATTTTTGTAGGTAGGGCAGCCAATCGGCATGGCCAGTAGAAATTTCATCTAAGGTCTGCTCCATGCGAGCGGTGAAGCTAGTATCTACCAAGTCGGGGAAGTATTTTTCTAGGAGATTGCTCACAGCAAAGGCAGTGAAAGTGGGGACTAAGGCGTTACCTTTGACTTGGGTGTAGCCTCGATCGGCAATGGTGCCGATAATGGAAGCGTAGGTACTGGGGCGGCCAATACCTTCGCTTTCTAGGGTTTTCACCAGAGTTGCTTCGGTGTAACGAGCTGGCGGCTGGGTTTCATGGCCAATCGCCTGAAGTTTCTGGCAGTGGGGACGATCGCCCACGCGCAAAGGAGGCAGAATCACCTCCTGATTATCCAAAGCCGCCTCCGGGTCATCGGAACCCTCCACATAAGCCCGCAAGAAACCCGGAAAATCAATCCGCTTCCCCGTAGCCCGGAAAACCGCTTCCGCCACCTGCACATCCACTGTGGCAAAAGTCTGGCGGGCGTCCGCCATTTGACTGGCGATCGTCCGCTTCCAAATCAAATCGTAAACCTGTAGCTCCCGCCCGCTCAAACCAGTTTCCTGGGGGGTGCGGAAGGTACTACCCGCCGGACGAATCGCCTCGTGAGCTTCTTGAGCCCCTTTGCTTTTCGTGGTGTATTGGCGGGGTGCGCTGCTAAGGAATTCCTCACCGTACATCTGCGCCACACACTGCCGCGCCGCCGCAATTGCCTGGTCAGACAAATGCACCGAATCAGTCCGCATGTAAGTAATGTAGCCGTTTTCATACAGACTTTGGGCAATCCGCATCGTCTCGCGAGCGCCCAAACCCAGCTTGCGGTTCGCCTCCTGCTGGAGAGTGGAGGTAGTAAAAGGTGGTGACGGCTTGCGAGTGGAGGGCCGCTCCTCGGTATTCACTACCACCCAATCTCCGCGCTGCAGGCGCTCAAGCAGGGTGTGGGCCTGGGCTTCGTCCAACCGCACCACGTCGCCTCTTTGGGGCGCCAACGCAACTTTCTGAGAGGAGATAATCTGCCCAGAAGAGTCAAAATCGCTACCATTGGCTAGTCTCTGCCCGTTCAACAGCACCAGTTTCGCCTCAAAAGCAGCATTACTCTCCTTTTGAGAAGGGGCGCCGCCATTTCCCGCTGTGGCAACGGTAACAGACAGTAGAGCTTTTAAATCCCAGTAGCTGGCAGAGACAAAGGCCATCCGCTCTCGTTCCCGCATCACCAATAGCCGCACGGCTACCGACTGCACCCTACCGGCGGAAAGCCCCCCGGCGATTTTCTTCCACAACAGAGGTGACAAGGTATAACCTACCAAGCGGTCTAAAATCCGCCGCGTCTCCTGAGCGTGTACCAGTTGCTCATCAATATTTCGGCAGTTTTGCAGCGCCTCGAGGATGGCTTCCCTCGTGATTTCGTGAAATACCATGCGGGAATAAGGGACTTTGGGTTGCAGTAGCTGCAGCAGGTGCCAGCTAATGCTTTCACCTTCCCGGTCTTCATCCGTGGCCAAAATCAGAGCTGATGCCTCTTTCAGGGCATCTTTTAGGGCCTTAACAACTTTCTTTTTATCTTTGGGGATAACGTACAAGGGCTCAAAATTTGCCTCGACGTTGACCCCAATACTTGCCCAGGGCTGACTTTTGACCGCTTCGGGAATTTCGCTGGCTGATTGAGGTAGGTCACGGACATGGCCCATAGATGCCTCGACGCGATACCCTGGTGGCAGGTAATTGCGAATGGTACGGGCTTTGGTGGGAGATTCAACAATGACCAGAGTTGACATGGGCTCGTCCTAATCCGTTCTTTTTTTGGCGTTCTTTTTTTGGGCGCTTCTAGCTATGTGCATTTGGGGGAGAAATGCCCCGTTGAAATTTGTCCTTTGTCCGGTGATCGGGGACAAGGGACTCAGTTCTCATATGCAGTGGGCGCCCCCAACTGAGCCTTGGAGACGGTCTGGTGTGGGAGGTGTGGGAGGTGTGGGAGGAATCTTGGTCTCCCAGTCACCCCATCACTCCATCACCCGCCGCACAAGTGCTTCCCGTCTCCCTTATTTCTTGCCCCAGAAAGGGGCACCAACTCCAGGCTATTCTAAGGGCAGGTTGTAGGCTTCTGCGATCGTTCACTTTCAGCGTAACCGGGCTTTTGCTCGATCGACCAGTACATATCCCGTAAAGTAACAGCTTTCCCGAGGAAAACCCCTACTTTCACGCCTATGGAGGCTCTGTGGCAGGGAGTCGGGGCGGGTGGGGAAGAAAATCTCTCCCCCCATCTGCCCCGGATCGGGAGTCTCCGAGTCTCCGAGTCTCCTCTACCCAAGTGACTATCTATATTTCTTATATATAAATATTGTGGATGAGTCCCTGAAGTAAACAGGTGGTGAGCCAGCCGCCCCTCGATCGAGAAATGCCCCTGGTATCGCTGATGTCCAGGAATGGGAGAGGAGACAGATTGGGGGTGAAAATCCCATGTAAAGTATTTTTAAGTGAAACACCAAACTTGGCGGTTAGCCTATGGCTGACCGGTCTGGGGTGGCACTGATCAGGGAACCAGCGATGTTTGTATGCTATACAGCAATGCTGACTCCCGGCTATGATGGGGCGGGTAGGAAACTGTCCCATCATAGCCCGTCTGGAGCGCCTCCCGATTGTACGGGAGGAGTTTTTGATTGTATTGATAGATTGATTTACTTACTGACCTCAACAATAATGGACTTTGCTAATCCTCTCGCCGCTCTTAATGCTGGTGCGATTTTACCGGAAGGAATTGTCATTACCACCCTGGTGGTGGTGATGCTGTGGGATTTGATTGGGGGGCGTCAGTCATCCCGGACTGTCCCCATATTGGCGATCGCTGGTTTGGGTGTGTCCCTGGTTGCCCTGTACTACCAATGGGATACCAATGCGCCGGTGGCGTTTTTGGGCGGGTTCAATGGTGATAGCCTCAGTGTCGTGTTTCGGGGAATCATCGCCCTGTCAGCGATCGTCACGATTTTGATGTCGGTGCGCTACGTGGAACAATCTGGCACGGCGTTGGGCGAATTCATTATGATTTTGCTCGCCGCCACCGTGGGCGGAATGTTCCTCTGCGGTGCTGACGAGCTGGTGATGATTTTCATCTCCCTAGAAACGATCGGCATCTCGTCTTATCTGATGACGGGGTACATGAAGGCAGACCCCCGCTCTAATGAGGCGGCTTTGAAATACCTGCTCATTGGGGCTTCGGCTTCGGCGGTGTTCCTCTACGGTCTCTCCCTCCTCTACGGGATTTCTGGGGGGGAAACTCAATTAAGTGCGATCGCTGCGGGTATCAGCAAAACCACCTCGGAACCCTCCGTGGCTCTGATCATCGCCTTAGTCTTCTCGATCGCTGGTATCGCCTTTAAAATCTCTGCCGTCCCCTTCCACCAATGGACCCCTGACGTGTACGAAGGTTCTCCCACCCCCGTGGTCGCCTTCCTCTCCGTCGGTTCCAAAGCCGCCGGTTTCGCTCTCGCCATCCGCCTGCTCACCACCGCCTTCCCCCTCGTGACCGAGCAATGGCATCTGGTCTTCACCGCCTTAGCCATCCTCAGCATGATTCTGGGTAACGCCGTGGCTCTGGCCCAAACCAGCCTCAAGCGGATGCTCGCCTACTCCTCCATTGGTCAAGCCGGTTTCGTGATGATTGGCTTAATTGCTGGCACCGACGCCGGTATCAGCAGCACCATTTTCTACCTGTTCGTCTATCTCTTTATGAACTTGGGCGCATTCATTTGCGTTATCCTGTTCTCCCTACGTACCGGTACTGACCAAATTGCCGAATACGCGGGTCTCTATCAAAAAGACCCCCTCCTCACCTTGGGACTGAGCATTTGCCTCCTGTCCCTCGCCGGTATTCCCCCAATGGCGGGATTCTTCGGCAAACTCTTCCTATTCTGGGCTGGTTGGCAAGCTGGTCTCTATGGCTTAGTCATCGTGGGTTTACTCGCCAGCGTCATCAGCATCTACTACTACATTCGTGTGGTGAAAATGATGGTGGTGAAAGAACCCCAAGAGATGTCTGTCTCTGTGAAAAACTATCCCGAAATTCGTTGGGATTTGCCTGGGATGCGGTCTTTGCAAGTTGGTCTGGTGATTACTGTCCTGTTCACCTCTCTGGCGGGGATTTTCTCCAATCCTATTTTCACTCTCGCCAGCAATTCTGTCGCTCGCACCAGCATCCTGCAATCTGCTCTCTCCAGTCCCACTCCGGTGGCATCTCTGGATACCACATCAACCGTCATCAAAGATTGATGTAAGGTTCTTAGTTGGGCTGAAGCCCAAAATTCCAGTTTGTAGTTGGGCTTCAGCCCAAAATTCAGGTCAAGAGGGCTAAAGCCCAACTAAGAACCTAATCAAGAGGGCTGAAGCCCAACTACAAACCTAATCAAGAGGGCTGAAGCCCTAATAAAAACATGGCTTAAACCGTGGCTGGCGGTAAATTTGTGGCCATTTTTACCGGATTTTTCAGGATCATTAAACCATACTCCAATCCTTCTACAACTGCTTGATAAGAAGCCTCAATAATATTGGTGGAAACTCCCACAGTTGTCCAGCGTTTTTGGCCATTACTCCATTCCACTAACACGCGAGTTTTCGCCGAAGTCCCGGCACCACCATCAATAATCCTGACTTTGTAATCTGTCAGTTGAAAATCAGCCAGTTGGGGATAAAAATTCACTAAGGCTTTGCGCAATGCTGCATCCAAAGCGGAAACTGGCCCGTTTCCTTCGGCGGCTTCCAGAATGTCTTGGCTATTGACTGTGACTTTAATTGTGGCTAAAGCGTCGGTATTGCCATTATCTTTATGGCAGTGGACGTGAAAACCTTTGAGTTCAAATAACTGCGGTCTTTCGCCTATGGCTTGCCGCATGAGTAGCTCAAAACTGGCCTCTGCGGCTTCAAATTGATAGCCTTGATTTTCTAGTTCTTTTAATCTGGTGAGGATTTGCCGAGTCCGATCGTCCTGCTGATTCAGGTCAATCCCAAAATTGCGTGCTTTCACCAAAACGTTACTCAGTCCCGATTGGTCGGAAATGACGATGCGGCGCAAATTCCCCACTACCTCTGGCTGTAAATGTTCATAAGTTAGGGGGTTACGCTCTACGGCGGATACATGAATGCCACCTTTGTGCGCAAAAGCTGATTTACCCACATAAGGCGCATGGTCATCAGGCGCCAGGTTGGCTACTTCGCTGACAAACCGGCTGACTTCGGTTAAGGAAGCTAACTGAGCGGTTGTGATGCAATCGAAACCCAATTTTACTTGTAAGTTGGGAATCAGCGAGCAGAGGTTGGCATTGCCGCAACGTTCCCCGTAGCCGTTAATCGTCCCTTGCACCATGCGCACCCCTTCCACTACCCCCGCAAGAGCGTTGGCAACGGCGGTTTCTGAGTCGTTGTGGGTGTGGATGCCTAACTGGGAGATGGCTTGGGTAAAACCAGCAGCGGTTAAGGATTCTACCACTTCGCGGACGATGCGGGCGATTTCGTGGGGGAGGGTGCCACCGTTGGTGTCGCAGAATACGAGCCATTCGGCGCCACCGACGATCGCGGCTTTCAATGTCTCTAAAGCATATTCCGGGTTGCGCTTGTAACCATCAAACCAATGCTCCGCATCATAAATCACCCGCCGTCCCCGACTGCGCAAAAACTCCAGAGTATCCCGAATCATCGCCAGATTTTCCTCTAGAGTGGTCTTGAGACTCTCCGTCACGTGCATATCCCAAGACTTCCCGAACACTGTCACCCACCGGGTTCCCGCCGATAAAATTGCTTGCAGCATCTGGTCTTCCGCCGCCACCTTTCCCGGTCGGCGAGTGGAACAAAACGCTACTACTTCCGCCTGCTGCATTGGTTCTTCTTGCAGCCGCCAGAAAAACTGTACATCTTTGGGGTTTGCTCCGGGCCAGCCACCTTCAATAAAGGGAATGCCCAGCTCGTCTAGGCGGTGGGCAATGCGCAATTTATCTTCAATAGACAGGGATAACCCTTCCCGCTGAGCGCCGTCTCTGAGGGTGGTATCGTAGATCCAGACTCGGTTGCTATTATTGCTTGTGTCCATATTTCCATCCCAGTATGAGGTTTGTAGGGGTGATTCGCGAATCACCCCTACAACGAACATGACCCTGGGTCTGATGGGGTATGATGATTACACTAATACTCTAACCGAGACTGCACCTCCCTCCGGGCATCCTTCACCAAATCTTAGGCATTCTCCCCAGTAACATTATCTCAAAAGCGACTCTACATGAATTCAGGAAGCGAAATCGTTATCATCGGTGGTGGCATCATCGGTTTGAGCATCGCGATCGAGTTAAAATTGCGCGGTGTCAGTGCTTGCATCCTCAGCCACAATTCTTCAGCCAGTGCTGGTAACGCCGCCGCCGGGATGCTCGCTCCCCAAGCCGAGCAGCTCACCGGTCCAATGCGAGATTTATCTCTGCGCTCCCGCAGTCTTTATCCAAGATGGGTAAGCAAATTAGAAGAATTAACCGGCTCTAATACGGGTTACTGGCCCTGTGGCATCCTGGCCCCAGTTTATGGGGAGATGGGGGAGATGGGGAAGATGGGGAATAACACTCCCCACACTCCCCACACTCCCCACACTCCCCACACTCCCCACACTCCCGCTTACTGGTGGGATAAACAGACCATTCGTCAGTATCAATCCGGTTTAGGGGATGATGTGGTGGGGGGGTGGTGGTTTCCCGAAGATGCTCAAGTCAACAACCGAGCTTTGATGAAAACTCTTTATGAGGCGGCTCGATCGCTCGGGGTGGAATATCACGATGGCGTAGAAGTGCTGGGGTTGCAACAGCGTCAAGGCAAGGTAGAACGGTTGCAAACTACAGCGGGTGACTTTCACGCCGATAGATATGTGCTGGCGACGGGGGCTCGGGCTTCTCATTTGCTCCCCATCCCGGTTTATCCCAAAAAAGGACAAATGCTCTCGGTCATAGCTCCGGCTGAGTTGACTTTGCAGCGAGTATTATTCGGCCCAGATACTTATATTGTGCCCCGCCGTAATGGCCAAATTGTCATCGGCGCTACCAGTGAAGATGTGGGTTTTACGCCGGGAAATACTCCTGCTGGTTGTGCGGAGCTTTTAAACCGGGCGATTCGCCTTTATCCAGCTTTGGCGGATTATCCTATAGAGGAGTTTTGGTGGGGTTTCCGACCGGGAACGCCGGATGAGTTGCCGATTTTGGGTGCTTCTCTCTGTGAAAACCTGTTTTTGGCGACGGGACATTACCGGAATGGGGTTTTATTGGCACCGGTGACGGCGGCTTTGATTGCTGATTTGGTAATTAATGAGCAAGCGGATCCGCTGTTAAAGCATTTTGAGTTATCCCGGTTTTCCTCTCAGGGAAATAGTGTGGTGCGACAGGGTAATGCGGTAAATGTTAAACAATCTGAGCAAATTATGTTAACTATTCCTGCGACTCCGGCTGCTCCAGAGCGGTTGTCTTCTGGTTATCTAGAAAGTATCGACCAGCCTTTAGTTATTGCTGGGCGTCAGTTTAAATCTCGGTTGTTTACGGGGACGGGTCGCTATCGCAATTTGGAGGAAATGCGTCTAGCTATAGATGCTAGTGGTTGTGAAATCGTCACGGTGGCAGTGCGCCGGGTGCAAACTAATGCTGATGGTCACGCGGGTATCGCTGAGGCGATCGATTGGACGAAAATCTGGATGTTGCCCAATACTGCTGGCTGCAAAACGGCGGAAGAAGCGATTCGGGTGGCGAGATTGGGTCGGGAAATGGCGAAGTTATTGGGGCAGGAGGATAATAATTTTATCAAGTTGGAAGTGATTCCCGATGCGAAATATTTGCTGCCTGATCCTATTGGGACTTTGGAAGCGGCGGAGCAGTTGGTGAAAGAGGGTTTCGCGGTTTTGCCTTATATTAATACTGACCCGATGTTGGCGAAGCGTTTGGAGGATGTGGGTTGTGCGACGGTGATGCCTTTGGGTTCGGCGATCGGCTCGGGTCAGGGTATCCAAAGTCAAGCCAACATCCAGATTATTATTGAAAATGCCAAAGTGCCAGTAGTGGTGGATGCGGGTATTGGTGTTCCTTCTGAGGCGGCTTTGGCTTTGGAAATGGGGGCCTCGGCGGTGTTGATTAATACGGCGATCGCTCAAGCTCAAAATCCCGGTGCAATGGCTCGGGGGATGGCAATGGCGGTAGAAGCGGGTCGTTTAGCTTATCTCGCCGGTCGCATTCCCATTAAGTCTCTGGCTGCAGCCTCTTCCCCCCTCACGGGAACTGTCAATTGATAATTGATAGTTGATAATTGATAATTGATAATTGATAATTGTCAATTGTCAATTGTCAATTAGGTTATCGAGCCGATCGGGGGATAAAAACAAAGAAACCGGGTTTCTGCGGAGTCTTTCTATTACCAGACGAGATGCTTCAAAGAAACCAGGTTTCTGAAAAAGCTGATCAATCCTAAATTATTCTATTTTCTATATTTTCATATGAAAATATAGAAGTTATTTTTTAGTGTTATTCATCAAAAAATGTGCCTCTATTTTTATTAAATTGGGCTGAATCTGTTACAATCCCCAAGTATAAAGAAATCATTGTAACTTATCAGGAAAATTCAACCATGACTTTCACTCTGCAAATCCTGCACACATCCGACCAAGAGGCAGGCGTTGAAGCACTAGAAGATATCCTGCCTTTTTCCAGCGTCATCAACGCCCTGCGTTCTCAATTTCCTGAACAAACCCTAGCTCTAACTTCAGGAGATTTATACATTCCCGGCCCGTTTTTTTTCGCCAGTAGCGATCCCGCACTGAGCGAGGTTATTGGTAAACCCGGTGCAGGACGAGCCGATATTGAAGTTAACAATGGCTTGTTCTTTGACGCCGCCACCTTCGGTAGCCATGAATTTGACCTTGGTACGGGTATCCTCGCCTCCTTGATTCCCGCAGACCCCGTTATCGAAGGAGTCTATAACTATCCGGGTGCTAAATTCCCATTTTTGAGTGCAAACCTCGACTTCAGCACCGATAGCAATTTAGCAAAATTCGTCGTGCCTGACGGACAGCCCCCCCAACCCAACAGCATTGCCAAAAGCACGGTGATGGAAGTGCAAGGGGAACCCATCGGGATTGTCGGGGCTACGACTCCTCTGCTGGGCAGCCTCTCGTCTCCTGGCAATGTGGGTATATCCCCCTCCGACCCCAACGATTTTGATGCTCTGGCGGCCACTATTCAAGCCTCGATCGATGCCCTCACCGCCCAAGGCATTAACAAAATTATTCTGTTATCCCACATGAGAGACCTGAGTATCGACCAGGAACTTGCCTCTCGCCTGCGGGATGTAGATGTGATTGTGGCGGGGGGATCTAATGATATATTGGCGGATGCTACTGACCGCCTGCGAGTCGGAGACACGGCGGAAGGTCTCTACCCCATCCTCACAACCTCCGCCACCGGGCAACCCGTTGCTATTGTTAATACTAAGGGCAACTATCAGTATGTGGGGCGCTTGGTCGCCGACTTCGATGATAATGGGGTTCTAATTCCCTCAAGCATTGACCCCAATATCAGTGGAGCTTTTGCTACGGACGCAACAGGGGTGATCGAGACGGGAAACGTCCCACCCAATGAGGAATTATCGGCAGGCTTGGCTGTGGGACAACTTTCCATTGTTCCTAAAGACGGGAATACCTTTGGGCGCAGCGAGGTATTTCTCAATGGCGACACCAGCGATGTCCGCACCCAAGAAACCAATCTGGGTAATCTCGGCGCTGATGCTAATTTGTTTGCGGCTCGTCAAGTCGATCCCAGTGTGGTGATCTCAATTAAAAATGGGGGGAGTATCCGCTACTCCATCGGGGCCATCAGTAGCGAGGGTGAAAAAACTCCACCGATCGCCAATTCTATTGCTGGGAAGGAAGCGGGACAAGTTTCCCAACTCGATATTGAAAACGTGATGCGATTCAATAACGAGTTAACTATGCTGACCCTAACGGCATCGCAACTGCAACAAGTAATTGAGCATGGCTTGGAGAAAACAGCAGCCGGGGTCACTCCGGGTCAGTTTCCACAAGTAGGGGGGATGGCGTTTAGCTTCGATCCGACTTTGCCCGTAGGACAGCGCCTGCGTTCTCTCGCGGTGCGAGATGAATCGGGCAGTGTTACTGATATTGTGGTGGAAAATGGTCAGTTAGTCGGCGACCCGAACCGCTCTTTCCGTACTGTCACTCTGAAATTCTTGGCAGAGGGAGGCGATGGCTATCCTTTCCCAGACTTTGCCGCTACCTCTAACCCCGTCAGCCTTGCACCAGCAGGCTCGGATTCGGCTTTTACTACCCCTGGTCGGGAGCAAAAGGCGGTGGCGGATTATCTGGCGGCGATCGGCTCGTTCACTCAGGCGGATGTGCCAGCAGCCCAAGACGATCGCATTCAAAACCTGACGGTCCGCAGCGATACGGCCCTAGCCTCGGAGTTCTTTAACTTAAATCAGACCGATAATGTCTTTACAGTGGCGTTAGGACTATTGGCGGGGCGGTTGGGTGGTTTGCGATCGCTCGATGGTAACGATGTGGTCACGGGTTCCGCCAATGCTAACATCATCAACGGTAATCGCGGCAACGACACTATTTCCGGCGCCGGTGGTGACGATACTCTGTTCGGGGGTAAAGACAACGACATTCTCGATGGCGGCGAAGGCAACGATATCCTTTTCGGGGATTTAGGTAGCGACATCTTAACGGGTGGTTCCGGTAGGGATACTTTTGTCTTGCGCTCTGGTGGGGGTGGCGATGTGGTGACGGACTTTGAGAATGGGGTTGATTTCTTGGGATTGCGAGATGGCTTAACTTTCGCCCAACTTTCGATTACCCAAGGCTCGGCGGGAACGTTCATCTCTTTTGGTGAAGAAGTTCTCGTCACCCTCAATGGCGTTTCATCTAACTTAGTTGCGGCTGAGAGTTTCAGCGCGATCGCATAAGCCCACATGAGCGCGTCTTGGAGGCCAACGACTTTGCTTTCTTTCAGGGAATTGGGCCATGTTTGTAGTTGGGCTAAAGCCCTTCCGGATTGGGCTAAAGCCCAACTACAAACATTCTGAACCAGGGGACCATCTCCCCATCTCCCCATCTCCCCGTCTCCAAACTCTGATAATATATACCTATCGGTCATTTGTCCTTTGTCATTGGTCATTTGTCATTTGTCATTTGTCCTTTGTCCAAGAGTCCTTTGTCCTTTGTCCAAGAGTCCTTTGTCAAGTGACAAGGGACAAGGGACAAGTGACAAGAAACAAGGGACAAGTGACCAGTGACCAGTGACCAGTGACAAAATACTAATTGAGGTGATACTCATGCCCTATACTCAAGATAACGGACTGCTCAATAACTTTGCCAAAGAGCCCAAAATGTACACTGCCCAACCCATGAGCAGTAGTGAAAAACGCAATTCTCTGGTACTGGTTATTTTAGGTAGCGTTTTAGTTATTGGTTTAATCTCTGTGGCCTTTTTAGCTACCCAAATTAGTTAACATTAGTTTGTCCTTTGTCCTTTGTCCTTTGTCCTTTGTCACTTGTCAAATAAAATTTTATTTGTCATCCATAAAGTCACACAAATGACATCACAAAGGACAGGACAAATGACCAATTAGTTACCCCGATTTAACCAGATATCGCCTCCCGGTAACTGGGATAAATATTCATCCATGATGGCGGGTAATTCTTTGGCGGAATAATTGTAAGTGAGGTGAAGAAACTTTACCGCCGTTTGTATGATAGTGGTTTTATCTAACATTGATGCTAGGTGGGCGCGGCTATATTTGCCGTTCAGGACTTCATCGCTAGCGTCAGCGATGGCAGATTCGATAATTTCTTCTTCTAGCAAATGCTGCCATTCTTCGCCATTGATATAAAATGAAGTTTTATTGTCTTTTAGGTTGTATTTCTTGATTTCTCGGATAGCGTTTCTAATCGAACTTGCCCAAGAATTTGTCAATCGTTGCTCTACTTGATTTTTAATTAGATGAATGATTAAGATGGCCAGATAAGATTGGATTCTGGCTAAAATTGCCTGTTTGCTCATGGATTCCAGTTCTTCTACGATTTCCAAAGCCTCGGCGTAGCGTCCCTCAATGAGGCAGGTTTTTAAATCGATTAATTCTTGGGTCATTGGCTGAACCTCCAATTTATCTGAATAAGTATCATAGCAGAATAATGGGAAAGGTAGGGCATTTGGGCTGGGTTGGTTGCGATTAGGGCTGGTTTTTGTGCAGGGGTTGAGGTTGAGAAGAAACCTGGTGGGGGGAAATAGAAGTGTTGCTGTGGGTGCATGAATGGTTTTTCCGGGTGAAAGCTGATGGCTGGGGAAGTTGTCTGGTGAGGGATTTACAAATAAAGGGAGCTAAAATTTAAGTAGGACGAGAGGGAGTTTGTCCTGTAGTTCGCTAAATATGGCTTCTGGGGAGAAATGGCGAAGAGGGCCGCGATGTCTGACGACGATCGACCCGCAAAATCTCCTGAACCACAGTAACGGGATTTGAAAAATCTATTATTTGCAACTATCAGCAGTGGGTTTGGGTGCAATATCTCAAATGACTTGTGGCTATGGCTGAGAGACTCGGAGTGTCAGCTTGGTTGAGCCGGAGAGCTGGAAAATGCAGCTTAGGTGTGTGGGCTCGTCTGAGTTAGGTAGTGTTATCAGAAAATAGTATTAGTATGTTGTTACAGGAAATTCCGCCAGCAAAAAATTTGGGATCTAATAGGCAGATCTACGAAAGGCTCAAACAAGCTCTGGAACTGGGCTTGCGCCGCCAGATTTTTTTGGCGGTCTGCGATGACTTGCGCCTTTCTTATCGGCTGGCAACTGGCTTGGCAAGGGATTTGGGGACTGCGGATGGTATAGAACCGGCTGTGAGCTATCCCCGGTTGGTCAGTTTGGAGTTGATGGATGGCCGCAACCGACAATATACTACGAAGGAAACTAATCTCATCCCGCAGATAGAGCAGTGGTTGGGGGAAAACCCGCCGCCAAAGCGGTTTGGTGCTACTTGTTTTCAGGTGTTGGGGGTGGAGGGGTTAACGAGGCAAAGTACGGGGGCGCAGTGGTCTTTTCTGAGTGAGTTAAGGGAAATTGACCGTAGTGTGCGCGAATGGGATTACAGTTTGTTGCTGTGGTTGCCTAGACCTTGGTGTAATTCGATCGCCCGTAACGCCCCAGAGTTTTGGCGCAGTCGTACAGGAGTATTTGAATTTGAAGGGGAACCCACACCCACAAAGAAGACGGGGAGTGTGGGAAGTGTGGGGAGTGTGGGAAGTGTGGGAAGTGTGGGGAGTGTGGGAAGTGTGGGAAGTGTGGGAAGTGTGGGAAGTGTGGGAAGTGTGGGGAGTGTGGGAAGCAATATTCTCCCCCATCCTCCCTCTCTCCCCTCCCCTCCCACCCCTTCCCGTCCCCCCGTCTCCCCGTCTCCCCTGCGGCGGTTGGTGGAAAGCAGCTTGGGGCAACTATCCGGGGGCGAGGTTCAGGAGCAGGCTTTGGCAATTTTAGGGCGCATTGAGGTATTAGAGGCGCAGTCTCACCATGAGGCGGCGGAGTTGGGCAATGCTTATCTGAGTTTAGGGAATTTGTATCGGGATGTGATTAGCTCTGGGGGCAGTTCTGGGGAATGTTTGGAGGTAGCTATTGCTGCTTATGAGCGGGTATTGCAGCTTTTGGACAGGGAACCGCCGTCGCCCCAGATGGAGGCTAATGTAAATCTCTGGGCTGATTTAGGGAATGATGTGGGCAATTTCTATTGGATGCTTTCCCGCTTTCGCGCTAATGATGTTGATAAAATATCTTGTTTAGATCTGAGTGCTAAGACTTATGAAAAAGCGTTAGATAAAGTTAAATTAAATAACCGATTTTCTGCCCAGGGGACAATTGAAAATAACTTGGGTACGGTTTTCGGGGAGTTAGCGCGGTATCGGGAACCGGTAGCTAATTTAGAGCGGAGTATCGCGGCTTACAAAGAGGCTTTGCTGATTCGGCAGGCTGAACTAGAGACGGCGATTCTCAGTCCCAGCGGCACTCCAGAAATGCACCATAGTGCGGCCAAGGCATATGCGGCGACGCAGAATAATTTGGGGACGGCGTATTGGAATTTGGCTCAGCATGGGGAGCCGGTGGCGCATCTCCAGGCGGCGATCGCGGCTTACAAAGAGGCTTTGGAATTTTATCAACCCAAAGAGCAGCCCCTAGATTATGGGATGATTCATAATAATTTGGGCACAGCTTACTGGAATTTGTCCCAATATGAAGAGACGAAAGAAAATTTGTTGTTGGCCATAGGGGCTTATCAGGTGGCGCTGATGTACCGCACTGCCAAAGTTGCGCCCTCCCAAAGTGCTGCCACTCATAATAACTTAGGCACGGCTTATTCCCATTTGGCGAAAATCTCTCAAGATGAACCCGCCTTGCGGCTGCAGTTCTTCGCGGAAGCAGTCGCCGCTTACACCAATGCTATTGATATCGCCGCCACCATTCACCAGAGTGCCACGAATGGCAAAACGCTGCCCCCTCTAGCTTTTGATATCTTTGCGGCCCATAACAATCTGGGTTTAGCTCACTATCACCTCGCCACGGAGACACCAGAGGATAGTCTGGACAAACCCAGCCGCCAAAGCCATTTGGAAGCGGCTTTACACCACCATGTGCAAGCCTACACCGGTTGGAGCGAGCAAAAATCGGAGTTTTCTAAAACCGCCTTTGGCTACTTGCTGCAAACTATCCGTGGTTTTTACAGCCAATTGGGCATTCAGGGTCAATCTCGGGCTCTGTCTGGAGTCCCTGGACACCTGCTGCCAGAAATTATGAGCCGCTTGTAGGCAATATGGTATCAACGATAAAGACACAAAGATCACAAAGCGGTAAGATAATACCAGAGGCGAAAAGGTCTTCCCCTGCCCCCCTTCGATAGGCTCTGGGCGCAGCCTGCCCCTCCTGCCCCGGAGCCTCCTCTCCAACACCGACTATGTTAATAAATGTTAAGTACAGAAATTGACCCGAAAACCGTGTTTCCTTTCGCTCTGGATGATTTCCAGAACCAGGCGATCGATGCTTTAAATGCGGGCAAATCCGTGGTGGTGTGCGCCCCTACGGGTAGCGGTAAAACCCTCATCGGCGAGTATGCCATTCACCGCGCCTTGTACAGCGGGGGGCGGGTGTTCTACACCACTCCCCTAAAAGCCTTGTCTAACCAAAAGTTTCGCGACTTCCGCCACCAGTTCGGCGCGGAAAAGGTGGGACTGCTCACGGGAGATTCATCGATAAATCGCGAAGCTGCCGTATTGGTGATGACCACGGAGATTTTCCGCAATATGCTTTATGGGACGGCGATCGGGGCTGTGGGCACTTCCCTTGATGGGGTGGAGGCGGTGGTACTGGATGAGTGCCATTATATGAACGATCGGCAACGGGGCACAGTTTGGGAAGAATCCATCATCTATTGTCCCCCAGAAATTCAGGTAGTAGCCCTCTCGGCCACTGTGGCCAACAGCCAGCAACTCACAGACTGGATTTGCCGCGTCCACGGCCCAACAGAGCTGATTTACTCAGAATACCGCCCCGTTCCCCTGCAATATCATTTCTGTAGCACTAAAGGACTCTTTGCCCTCCTCGACGGCAAAGGCCAGAAAATCAATCCCAAGCTGAAGGCGCTCTCCCGAGGTCGCAAAGGCAGAGAAGATGCCCCCAGCTTGACTTTTGTGATGACACAGCTCTGGCAAAAAGACATGCTCCCGGCCATCTATTTTATTTTCAGCCGTCGGGGTTGCGATAAGTCTGTCGAAGACCTGTTATCACAGGATGTCAATCTGGTTAACGATCGCGAAGCGCGCCTGATCGAGGCCAGAGTCGAAGAATTTTTAGCGGCTAACCCGGAATTAGCCCGCGCCAGTCAGGTGCGCCCAGTGCTGCGGGGGATCGCCTCCCATCACGCCGGAATTCTCCCCACTTGGAAAGCGTTTGTGGAGGAATTGTTCCAAGATGGCTTAATTAAGGTGGTTTTTGCCACAGAAACTCTGGCGGCGGGGATTAATATGCCAGCGCGGACAACGGTGATTTCTAGTTTGTCTAAGCGCACTGATGATGGTCATCGTCTGCTCACCGCATCCGAGTTTCTCCAAATGGCGGGCCGCGCCGGTCGTCGGGGGATGGATAAAGTCGGCCATTTGGTGACGCTACAAACCCGGTTTGAAGGGGCAAAAGAGGCAGCTTTTTTGGCTACTGCTGGTGCTGACCCCCTGGTGAGCCAGTTTACCCCCACCTATGGGATGGTGCTAAATTTGCTGCAAACTCACAATTTGGAAGAGACCAAGGAGCTGGTAGAGTCGAGTTTTGGGCAGTATTTGGCGACTTTGCAGGTGGCGGATAAAATTGCCGCGATCGAGGAAAGCTCCCGCCGCAACGAGCAACTGTTGCACCAGTTGAGTAATGTAGATGATGGCATTTGCCGGGACTATGAGCAAAAGAGCCATCGCCTCAAAGAAGCCAACCGCTTCCTCAAAACCGCCGAAACCAATGCCTTAGAAGCCAGCGCCGCCGCCGCCGTTCTCGCCATCCCCGTGGCACAACCGGGAGACGTACTCAGCCTCAAAGGCCCGAACGTCCACAGTCGCGCTCCCATCAGCGCCGTCCTTGTTCAAAAACTCCCCGGCTCGGGACAATTTCCCTACCTCGTCTGTTTGGGACAAGATAACCGCTGGTATGTGGTCAGCAGCAGTGATGTGGTGGCTACCAGCACGAGCAAAGTCAACTGGGGCACCGCTGGAGCCCCCCCTATTCCCGATGAACTCATCCCTAAACCTGGTCAACACCGCCAAGGCAAGCCGGAAACGGCCAAAATTGCGGCTCTGTTACCTTCCCTTCCCAGTCCTCTGGAAACTGACTCGGAAGTGCTGGCCCAGCAGCAGCGGGTGGCGGCTTTGGAGGCGCAGCTAGAGGCGCACCCGATCCACCAGTGGGGCGACCCCAGCACTCTGCTGAAACGCCAGCGCAAAGCGGAAGAGCTACAGGAGGAAATCAGCAAAAATCGGGAAAAGGTGGCGCGTTATTTGGGCCGTTACTGGGAAGAGTTTCTCGATTTAATTCAGGTTCTGGTAGAAATTGGTGGTCTTGTACCTACTGGGGAAAACGATACTCTCCAATTTTCCGTGTCGGAGATGGGAGAAAGTGTGGCTGCCATTCGTGGTGATAATGAGCTGTGGTTGGGGTTGGCGCTGATGTCTGGTTGGTTAGAGCGTCTCGACCCCCACCAGTTTGCTGCCGTTTGTGCGGCTTTGGTGACGGAGGTTTCCCGTCCGAATACTTGGACGCGCTATGAGTTGTCAGAAGAGGTCGATCGGGTATTGAGCGGTTTACAAGGCATCCGCCGCAAGCTGTTCCAGGTGCAACACCGTCACGATGTGGCCCTCCCAGTGTGGTTAGAGCGGGATTTAATCGCGATCGTGGAACAGTGGGCCTTGGGGGTGGAGTGGTTTGCCCTCTGCGCCGAAACCAGTTTAGATGAAGGCGATGTGGTGCGCATCCTCCGCCGCACTCTCGACTTTCTCTCCCAAATTCCCCACGTCCCCCATATTTCTGATGACGTGCGCGCCAACGCCTATCGGGCAATGGCTCTCATCGATCGCTTCCCAGTGAATGAAACTCTGGAGTGAATTTGGGCAAAAGTCCTTTGTCCTTTGTCCTTTGTCATTTGCAAGGGACAAGGGACAAGGGACAAGTGATCAAGGACAAATTTGGAATAAATTGTTAATTTTTGCCCAACTGCGTATATTGAACATTTACGGGTCTGAAATTAGCGTACAATTCTAGTCACGGCATGAAGGAATGGATTTTCGTTTCTGTTGCGTAGAGGAACGGCGAAAATTGTTTTTTCATGCAGATTGAATTTGGCTAGAGGCGTCATTATGGCTTATGCGTGTGACCTAGGCAACGGCCAGCGGGTTTATCTGGAAAATCAGGGAAATCAAACAATTATCACTCTTTCCAGCAGCAGTGCCGGTCAGCAGCAACAAGCCAGTAGCGGTTTTACTACTGGTGGGTGGACTTCTGCACCAAGTATTTTCCGCACTGGTAGTGGCTTTTTGATACGTATTCACTCGGCAGCGGCAACCCATTTCATCCAAGTACAAGGCAGCAGTATGGGGGTGATGAGTGGGACTCCTAGTATGAGCAATGCACAACAGTTGCAGGTGCAGCAAACTGCAGCAGTGCCCCAGTCTTCAATGGAACCAATGCAGCCGATGCAACCGATGCAACCGATGCAACCGATGCAGCCGATGCAGCCGATGCAGCCGATGCAGCCGATGCAACCAATGCAGCCGATGCAGCCGATGCAGCCGATGAAAATGGGGGATATGGAAATGAACATGAACCCGATGCAAATGCGTATGGGAAATATGCAGATGGGTATGGGGAATGCTCCCACATCGGAGAATGTGCAACCGAAAAGTAAATTCTGCTCCCAATGCGGCTCGCCGGTGCAAGAGACCGATAAGTTTTGTGGCCATTGCGGTCATAAGTTAATTTAAGTAATTGGTCATTTGTCAGCAGGCAATTTGTCAAGATAGGGCCGAGGTTTGTAGTTGGGCTTTCGCCCTCTTTCATCAGACAAAGTAGGGTGGGCAAAGCCAACCCAGATGATTTCATGTGAATAATTAAAGCTGCTTTGCCCACCCTAATATAATTTTGTATGGTGGGCAAGGGTAACTCAGATAATTTCATGTGAATAATTAAAGCGGCCTTGCCCACCATACTATTATCTTGTCACTTGTCCTTTTACGAATGACAAATGACAAATGACAAATGACAAAGGACAAAGGACAAAGGACAAAGGACAAATGTCAGTGAAAATTGCTCTGCATCACCAAACAATTTATCGCTACAGTAAACCAGTATTTTTAGGTCCTCAAGTGGTGCGTTTGCGACCTACCCCTCATTCTCAAACACATATCCACAGTTATTCTCTCCAAATTGCGCCTACAGAACATAGCATTTATTGGCGGCAAGATGTGGCGGGAAATTTCATGGCGCGGGTGAACTTTCCCAACAGAACTGATTTTTTGCAGCTAGATACGGATCTGATAGCCGACATCAAGCCCCTCAATGCTTTTGCTTTCTTAGTGGAAGATTACGCCAGCAATTATCCGTTTATATATGAAGATATCCTGGCGCCAGAGTTGAAACCATTCTTGCAAACTGAGCCACCAGGCAAGTTGATGCAGGAATGGCTGGATAATACGGATAAGAGCGAGAAGTATATTACGGATTATATCCTGGATGTGGGGCGAAAAGTCCAGGCAGAAATCACCTATTCCCATCGGTGGGAGCCGGGAGTACAGTCAAGCGAAGAAACTCTGGAGAAAAAACAGGGTTCCTGTCGGGATATGGCTTGGTTGTTGGTGGAAATTTTCCGTCATTTGGGTTTGGCGGCGCGGTTTGTCTCTGGTTATGCTATCCAATTAGGAGATGGGGAAGCAGCGGAAGACACTGCCGATTTGCATGCTTGGGTTGAGGTATATTTACCAGGAGCGGGATGGGTGGGTTTAGACCCCACATCGGGGGCTTTGACCGCTGAGGGGTATATCCCTCTGGCTTGCGCTGCTTCCCCGGAAAGAGCGGCTCCGGTTTCAGGGACTACGGAACCTTGCGAAAGTGAGATTAGTTTTTCTTTCTCGGTGACTCGTCTGGATGTGGTCTCGGAGACGAGCAAACCCTACACTCAAGAGCAATGGTTGGCTATTGATGCGCTGGGAAAGGCGGTGGATGAGGAGCTAGAGGCGCATCAGGTGGGTTTGACGATGGGAGGCGAGCCGACTTTTGTCGCAGTGGATGATTTTGAGTCCCCGGAATGGCGGGTGGATGCTCTGGGAGCGGAAAAACTGCGCCGATCGGGTATGTTGTTGCAACGTCTGCGCGATCGCTTTGCCCCCGGCGGTTGGTTACACTATGGTCAAGGCAAATGGTATCCCGGCGAACCCTTACCCCGTTGGGCTTTGGGCTGTTATTGGCGGCGAGATGGCGTCCCCGTGTGGCGCAACCCAGAGTTAGCCGCCACGGAAGAGAAAGATTATGGCTTTGAGTCAAAAGATGGGGCTGACTTTATCCGCACTTTAGCCGATAATTTAGGCGTTTCCTCAGAATGTATCGAGAAGGTATGGGACTCGGAGAACCTAGAGCCCGCCGCCTATGTTTTACCCCTGCTCTGGAGTAATCAAAAACCAGATTATCCCTGGATAACTTGCCCCTTAGTTGTGCCCACACCCCAGATGGAGTTAGTCCCAGGAGACTCCCCCGCTGGTTTCCGCTTACCCTTAAATTCTATCACTTGGGCGGATGAGGAAGATATCCAATGGGAACCGATGCTCACATCGGATGAGTTTTCTACTCCTTTGGGAGATATTTTCGCATTAGTCGCCGCCCGAAAACCCGGTAATCATAGCATCGTCACGGCGAAAAACTCGATTCGAGTGGCTTTATGCGTGGAGATCCGGCATGGGAAACTGTATGTGTTTATGCCACCTATTGGCTGGTCGCGGGCATATTTAGATTTAGTGGCTACGATTGAAAACACCGCCGCGCAGCTAAATCATCCCGTGCGGTTAGAAGGTTTTCTCCCCCCCACTGACCCCCGGTTACAGGGATTTCAAATTACCCCAGACCCAGGTGTGGTAGAAGCGAATATTCACCCGGCGAGTGACTGGCCATCTTTGGTGGATATCACCACGATTTTATATGAAGAAGCCGCCGCCTGCGATTTGGGCACGGAAAAATATACTCTGGATGGTCGGACTGTTTCTACTGGTGGCGGTTCTCACCTGACTATTGGCGGGGTGACAACCAATGATAGTCCTCTTTTGCGCCGTCCCGACTTGCTCCAAAGTTTGATTACTTATTGGCAGCATCACCCCAGTTTGTCTTATTTATTTTCTGGGGAATTCGTGGGGCCAACCAGTCAATCTCCCCGGGTGGATGAGGCACGGCACGAGAGTTTATATGAGTTAGAAATTGCGTTTCACCAGTTGGAAAATGTAAAAAATCCACCGCCTTGGTTGATTGACCGGCTGTTACGCGATTTACTGATTGATGTGACGGGGAATACTCACCGATCGGCTTTTTGCATTGATAAACTTTATCCGGTGGCGACGCCGAAAACTCAATTGGGTTTGCTGGAGTTTAGAAGTTTCTCTATGGCTCCTCACCCGCAAATGAGTTTGGTTTTGGGGCTGTTGGTGCGGACTTTGGTGGCGCGGTTTTGGCAGCAACCTTATCGCCACAATTTTATCCGCTGGGGTTCGACTTTGCACGATCGCTTTTTGCTCCCCCACTATATAGAAGCGGATTTGCAATCAGTCATCACTGACTTACAGGAAGCTGGGTACAACTTCCTGTTAGAGTGGTTTCAGCCCTTTTTTGCCTTCCGTTTTCCCATCTATGGCGAAATTGTCTGTGATGGCGTAAAATTAGAAATCCGCCATGCTATAGAACCCTGGCACGTGCTGGGAGAAGAAGCCATCGGAATTGGCACGGCTCGCTATGTTGACTCATCAATGGACCGCGCCCAAGTGCGGTTAAGTGGTAGCGGTTTAGGACATTATACTGTTACTTGCAACGGTCATCCTCTCCCTCTGCAACCCACAGGAATAGCGGGAGAATATGTGGCGGGAGTGCGCTACCGAGCCCGCAAATTCGCCTATCAACTTCATCCCGCGATCGCTCCCCACGTCCCCTTACAATTCGACATTGTGGATGTGCGGACGAAACGCTCGATCGGCGGTTGTAGCCTCTACGCCACCGACCCCACAGGCACATATTGGACCACATTACCCATCAACGGTCACGAAGCAAATTCCCGCATGGTCTCCCGTTTTGTCAAAAATACCCACACTCCCGGCGAGATTGATATTAGCCCATTACCCCCCAATCCCGACTATCCATTAAACCTGGATTTACGCCGGTTTATTACCACGTAGGGTAAATCAACAGGGTGTGTTGAGAAACCGGGTTTCTATAGAAGTGCCTCGTACCTAAACCGAGGCTCTTGATAAGAAACCCGGTTTCTGGGTTCGTGAAACCAAGTTCGTAGGGTGGGCAGTACCCTGCCCACCCTACATAACTTTGTCATCTGTTGAAATGGGAGGCGAATTACAAATGGCGTTGCTGGAGAATGCGGCTTTTAGTTTCTTCCGACACCCTGGGATGGGCTAACATTAAATCTAATAAAGGCGATGCCGAACCTTGGTTGTGGGAAATAGCTACTACCAAGGCTTGTTGATTGGCAGTGGCTAATATTTTGCCATTCATCTCTAAATCTTCCTCTACCATTTTCGCCAATAACTGCGGGTCGAATTTTGCCAGAGTGTTGAGCAACCCCGTCACTACCAGTTTATCGATTTTGCCGCGAATATCCACGGCTCGCAATAACTGACGGCTGCATTCTGTGAGTTCGGGAATCAGGCGGATATCTTCTAATAAGCCAATTTGATTAAATGCCGTTATCGCCCCATTGGCGATCGCATCCAGAGTCATCGCCGGAGCTGTCGCCACCACCGATCGCGTTAAGCCAAATATCGCCGTGGCAATGTCCCATGCGAGGGCTTTTTCCCCCACTGGGTGGTTCCAAATCGCCGCCGTCGTCAGTTTATAGGCTAATTGTAACACTTCCGGTGCCGTTTCTTGACTAATCGCCGCCAACACTTGAGCGATTTCTGCGGGAGTAACCGCTTGAGCATTCACTCCCTCGATAATTGCTTGCAGGCAATTTTGCCGGACGCCAATTACCGGAGAATTGCTCAGAATTGGCAGCAGGGATGCTAGGGGAATCGGCTTTTGCTGGCGAGCAAAATCTAGAATCAGCCAGGAAGCATCTTTGGCCACATCTTGAGACACATCGCGACAAAATTTCACAATTTCCGGGATAATCTCTGGGTCGGCTGTGGCTTGCTGCTGATATAATTTGAGCAGGGCGATGCGCGCTTCTTTGATTTGGCTGTGGCGTTGCAGGTAGGGAACGAGCTGTGGCGGAATACAAGCTAATTTCTTGCAGATTTGATGGGCGGTTTTTGGTTCTAGTTCATCGAGCAAAGTTTCTAGC
Organism: Oscillatoriaceae cyanobacterium M33_DOE_052; assembly: GCA_015296065.1. Taxonomy (GTDB): domain Bacteria; phylum Cyanobacteriota; class Cyanobacteriia; order Cyanobacteriales; family Laspinemataceae; genus Koinonema. The sequence continues at coordinate 25,184 of DVDU01000305.1, forward strand.
AAGTCCCCCAGCATAGTTTGCACTGGATCTGACTTCACCGCCAGGGCATCCATCACCCGGATTAATTCTACCGGATATTTGGCTACAATTGGTTGCACCCAGGCGGCTAATTTGATGGCGAGGTCGGCGGTTATGGGACTGGTTTCTAATCCCTCTCCGGCTAAGGTTCTCACAATCATGGCGAGGGTGGAAATGTGATTGGCTCCAATTGTTTCTATATGTTGTTTTAATAATGTTTGTGCTACTATATGGGCACCACCGCTTTGAATCGCAGCTTGTAAGGCGAGGATAATACTGCGGTTAAAGGATTTAGATGTTGCTGATGGCTTGGGGTCAAATAAGTGGCTGACCATATTTTCTGTTAAAATCGGGTCTGTGGCGGCTCGTTCTCCCACCACTGCAGCCATAACCCCCAGCCATTCTGGTTGTAAGGGAGCAGCCAACAGGCTCATACAGGAATCGCCAAAAAGGGCGTTATTAGATGCTAGCAGGTCGGGCAGGATTTTGGCGACTAAAGTAACGGCATTGGCCTTTTCTATAAAGGAGTTATTGGCTGGATTTATATGAATGATATTTAGAAGAAAATCTCGCTGCACGGCTGGGGGAATGCCGGGAGTGAGGTAAAAATCGATAACTATGGCGCGAGCTTTGCTGCCAAAGTTGGCATATTGTTGTTGGAGTATGGGGAGTATCTCTGGGTCGATCGCCCTGCCTTGGCTGCGGACTATGTGATAATATTCGCTCAGGAACTTGCCCCAAAGATGATGGCGACTATTCATATCCGCTTGGATTAACGGATTGCCATTTAATGCCATCACTGCAGCGGTAAATTTTCCCGGTTCCTCGCTTTGGGCAACTAAATTTGCCGCGATATCAATGGCTTTATTAATCAGTTCTTTCCCCACATAAGCTAAGAATTGCACCATCATTGCCCACACCGCCGGTTCATGTCTTTTTGGGGCAGAATTGGCGGCGATTAATAAGGCTTCATTGTAAGTATATTCTCGGTCTTTGGCAATGGCAAATAGAGGCGATAATATCTGGGCTGATTCTGGTTCTGGGCGGGAAATGGCGGCAAAAGCTAGGCAACGAAATGGCAAAATTTCACTCAAATTTGTTTTGTTATATATGTAATTAAATTTATTTTGATTCACACAAGTAAGAAATTGCCGCCAGATTGGCCAGATATAATAGGGAATGGCGGCGCTGTCAGTTTGCAACTGAGTGAGAATCTGGGTTTGGACTTGTTCTCCGGTTGGGGTGGCGTTGAGCCAGCGCGCCACAGTATATTCTAGGAAGGTTTGATGGAAAAAGCCAATTCGATCGCTCCCCAGCTCCTTCAACACCCCATCGCTGAGCAAAGCACTATAAGCGTCAAAATCTGTATCCGTGGCTAAATCTAAGCTGGTTTCATAGATAAAATCCCGCAGTTTATCCCCAGAATTATGATATAATGTTTCCGCGAGAAATAAACATAATTTTTCCTTGGCTTTGGCGATGCGGCGGGATTGTTGGTGATGGCGGGATTTGGCAATTTTCCAATCCCAGTAGATTTCATATAGTTGACTGACGGTTAAATCTTCTGGCACAATTTGCGCCGCCGCGAATAATTCACACAACAGCGCTAGGAGCAAAGGATTAGCCGCAATTTCCGCTAAAGATACCCGATCGGCTGACAAAGCCAGGAGAGGGGAGAGGGGGGAGAGGGGGGAGGGTGGGAGGAGGGGGAAGGGTGGGGAGATGGGGAAGGGTGGGGAGATGGGGAAGGGTGGGGAGAATATTCCCGGACACACTCCCCAAACCGGACACCAGGGAGTGTTAGTCGATTAACCAATCATCTGGAGAAATAATCATTTTGACCAATCCACTCAAAACCTGATTGTAAGTTCTGTAGAGTTCTCTCGCTGATTCCACTGGGAGATATTGACATTTTACTGCAAATTCTAGCCAGACCTGCGTTTCTGCAGCCTCTGCCTCACACTCATTCAGCTTAGAGACAAAAGCCGCTTTATATCTCCGTTTCCTCCAAGCTTCTGCCAAGTTAGCACAGACTGAACGAGAAGAACGGCGAATTTGATCAGTTAATGAATATTTTTCCTCAACTGGGAATTTTTTAGAATATTCAAAAATTTGCATTGCCGACTCAAATGCTAATTGATAAATGCCTAAATCTTCATGGGTTCTAAAATATTTTTTTCCGTTTTCTTTGTCTGTCATGTTAATCACTCCTGACTTTCTCTCTACCCATTGTCCCACACATCCTCCCCACCCTTCCCCCTCTCCCCACCCTCTCCCCACCCTCCCCCCTCCTCCCACCCTCCTCCCTCTCCCCACCCTCCCCCCTCTCCCCACCCTTCCCCCTCTCCCCTTACCGTCCCGGACGCGGTATCCAAATCGCCGTTCGTCACCTTTATTCCTACTACCAATTTCAACCATGCTGGATACTCAAAGCCGACATCGCCCAATTTTTCGATAACCTCAACTGGGCTCTATTACTCACCCAGTTAGACCAGTTGCAGCTCCACCCCATCTTAACCCAACTCCTGCAACAGCAAATCGCCGCCGGAATCGTCATTCGCGGTCAATATCATAACTTCGGCAAAGGCGTCTTGCAAGGAGCCATCCTCTCAGGAGCCTTAGCCAATCTCTACCTCACCGAATTTGACCGCCGTTGTTTAGCCGCCGGATTAAACCTAGTCCGCTATGGCGACGACTTTGCCATTGCCACTAGCGACTGGTTGCAAGCCAATCGAGCCTTAGAACGAGTCCGAGAATGGTTAGCCGAATTATACCTGCAACTGCAACCAGAGAAAACCCAAATTTACAGTCCCGATGACGAATTTATCTTCCTCGGCTACCGGTTTTTTCAAGGACAAGTGTATCCCCCACCACCCCCAGTCCAAAAAAACGGGGAATGGGTGCTATCCCCCTCCGGTTTCCCCTATCGGAAGCGGGTGCAAAAGAAACCAGTCAAAATTTCCCGTCCTCCCCTGGCTTGCAGTCTCAAGCCAGTAGCCTTTCCCGTAGCTAAACCCACACATTTATGGAGTGATGTGATGCCCACATTATATATCACCGACCAAGGCGCCTACCTCAGCGCCAAAAACCAGCAATTTATCGTCTCCTATCACCGAGAAGACCGCGTGAAAGTCCCCGCCAACCGCGTCAGTCATATTGTGCTATTTGGATGTTGCAATATCTCTCACGGAGCCGCTTCCTTAGCACTACACCGCCGCATCCCCATCATGTATTTATCTCAGAAAGGGCGCTATTTTGGCCGCTTGTATGCCGAAAGCAACGCCAAAGTAGAATACCTCATGCAGCAAGTGCAGCGGTCATTAGACCCCACATTTACTCGCACCCAAGCCGAAGCTATTGTTGCAGCTAAACTGCATAACTCTCGGATTTTGTTGCTCCGGCTTAACCAACGGCGGAAAATTGATCCTGTCGTTACAGCTATTGATAAAATGGCTTGGTTAATTGAAGAAATGGTTAACGCCGAATCGATGGATGCCCTGCGCGGTTATGAAGGGAAAGCCGCCACGGTATATTTTCAAGCATTGGGTGCCCTATTTACCGGGCCGTTTGCCTTTGAAAAACGCACCAAGCGTCCCCCCACTGACCCAGTAAACAGCCTGATGAGTCTGGGTTACACCTTGTTAAGTCAAAACGTCCATTCTTTCGTCAACTTGGCCGGACTGCACCCCCACTTTGGCAACCTGCACGTACCTCGGGATAATCATCCCGCTCTGGTGTCGGATTTGATGGAAGAGTTCCGGGCGCAAGTAGTGGATTCATTCGTGGCTTATTTGGTCAACTCCCGGATTTTGACACCCGATGATTTTACTCCCCCAGACGAGCGCAATGGCGTGTATTTGCAGCCCCACGCCTTGAAAAAGTATCTCAAGCATTGGGAGGAAAAGCTGCTCTTAGAGATTACCCATCCCCATACCCAGTATAAGGTGAGCCTGAAACGCTGCATCGAGTTGCAAGTCCGGGAATACATCGCCTGTTTAGTAGGCGAAGTGCCAATTTATCGCCCAATGCGCTGGGACAAGTAATCATCCTGATTCCGATTCAGATTGAATCAAAAGCCATTGATTTTTAATGGCTTTTGATTCCTCTGCTGTTTGGGGTTCAGATGAATAATAAATTGCTGACTGGCACTCGACGAGAGTTATTTATAATCATCGCCCAGCAACCGGGAATTACCCCCAGACAGTTATGTAGCTATAGCTCTAGTCGAGGGGGTAATATCCACCGCATCAACCACCATCTTAGCGGCTTACTTGATGAAGCATTTATCGCCGTCACTATGCGCAAGAAATCCCCCCACTATCAAATTACTCCTAGTAAGGGGCAAAGGATGCTAAAATATCTCCAAGGAGCTGATAACAGGATGGAACCCAACAAAAGCAATTTGTAGTTTGTAGGTTGGGTGGGCAAGGGGGCAAGGGGGCAAGGGGGTAAGGGGGCAAGGGGGCAAGGGGGCAGAGGGGACCTAGAAAAGTTCGTAGTAGTTGTAAACTATATTGCTCCCCCGCTCCCCTGCTCCCCCGCTCCCTGGTCCCCGTCTTTATTTTCTCTTTCCAGAGTTTTTTCGAGGGGGTCAGGCAGTGGCTGAAACCCTCATTCTGTCGTTGACCCCCTCGAATTAGGCTCTGGGATAAGGCTTCAGGCGACGATTTGCCCCGATTTCCACAAAAATTCTCTGTTTGTCATTACAAAAGCTTGACCCCCCCGAATTCACTGGTGTATAATTCAGTCATGGTAAGGCTCCCAGGAGCCAAGCCTTTAGACTTCACCCGAAGTCGAATTAGTGGAAACCCCTAAAATTTCAAATCCCCCGTAACCCTCATATGTCTTTAGACTTCACCCGAAGTCGAATTAGTGGAAACACGAGACCGAGACCAACGATAGCGGACCCAACGAACTTTAGACTTCACCCGAAGTCGAATTAGTGGAAACTGATTTGAATGACCGGCATTTCTTCGGCAGAAACGCCTTTAGACTTCACCCGAAGTCGAATTAGTGGAAACTATCTCTTCTTTTTCGCAGAAGGGCCCAAATGGACCCTGCTTTAGACTTCACCCGAAGTCGAATTAGTGGAAACTGGAGGCTATGAAAGAGATAGAATTTTGGGGTAGAACTTTAGACTTCACCCGAAGTCGAATTAGTGGAAACTGACCGAAAAGGATTGGTCCTGGTGCATAACCAGAACTTTAGACTTCACCCGAAGTCGAATTAGTGGAAACTCTGGACCTGTTGGTCCACGGTAGCTCCTGTTGAGGACTTTAGACTTCACCCGAAGTCGAATTAGTGGAAACGGTCAGCTTGTCAAACACAGTACCGACTATTGCATTCTTTAGACTTCACCCGAAGTCGAATTAGTGGAAACCTGCGTACCATCAGGGGCGATGGTAACTGAGAAACTTGTTCTTTAGACTTCACCCGAAGTCGAATTAGTGGAAACTCTGAGCTCAAACTTCTGAATGCAAAATCACAATTCTTTAGACTTCACCCGAAGTCGAATTAGTGGAAACTATTTCGCTGGTCAGTTATTCCCATCGCATTGAATCTTTAGACTTCACCCGAAGTCGAATTAGTGGAAACTATGATACTTGGATCAGTCAAGTCAACTGATCCCGACTTTAGACTTCACCCGAAGTCGAATTAGTGGAAACTTCCACCTGAATATCCCGCGGGTCGGTCAGATTGACTGTCTTTAGACTTCACCCGAAGTCGAATTAGTGGAAACAGTGGTCACCACAACTGGGGTGGTGGTGGAAACTTTAGACTTCACCCGAAGTCGAATTAGTGGAAACTGACCACGGTGGGGGTGACGGTCATGGAACCGTCGAAGCTTTAGACTTCACCCGAAGTCGAATTAGTGGAAACTAGCGGCAGTAGCGGCAGTAGCGATTTTTTTGATGCTTTAGACTTCACCCGAAGTCGAATTAGTGGAAACGTCGGAACTATTGAAATTAATAATAAATCCGCAATTCTTTAGACTTCACCCGAAGTCGAATTAGTGGAAACTGGAAGACCAGTACCTGAGCCAGGCACAGGTGCAGGTCTTTAGACTTCACCCGAAGTCGAATTAGTGGAAACGTGATGGTTTTGTTCATTTGGACCTGTTGGTCGAGCCTTTAGACTTCACCCGAAGTCGAATTAGTGGAAACTATAACACGACTCCTCTCCGGAGTCGCATTGGTCGTCTTTAGACTTCACCCGAAGTCGAATTAGTGGAAACTTATGAGAGACTGAATATCACCTGGGGTGGCGCCGGTACTTTAGACTTCACCCGAAGTCGAATTAGTGGAAACAGAATAATTCCTAAGGGTTGGAAAAAGAAAACCCCACTTTAGACTTCACCCGAAGTCGAATTAGTGGAAACCTCGGTTTGGGTAAGTACATTGAGTTGCTCAGAAACGCTTTAGACTTCACCCGAAGTCGAATTAGTGGAAACCTGGTGTTGGTGAACCAGGAATTGGAGCAACACCGGCTTTAGACTTCACCCGAAGTCGAATTAGTGGAAACCGGAGTCAGTTCCGAAGTAGACCCCATATTCGTCATACTTTAGACTTCACCCGAAGTCGAATTAGTGGAAACACCGTCTAATCGTCGCCCTGAGGTGTCATCAACAAAACTTTAGACTTCACCCGAAGTCGAATTAGTGGAAACAACTCAGGACCAGAGCATGAGTACCCTTGTATCTGGTCTTTAGACTTCACCCGAAGTCGAATTAGTGGAAACTTTGCCGATGAGCATGACCACAATTAAGTTGACCATATTGCTTTAGACTTCACCCGAAGTCGAATTAGTGGAAACCCGGCAGAGTTAGCGGAAAAAACAAAACCAACGAGACTTTAGACTTCACCCGAAGTCGAATTAGTGGAAACCTTGCCCACTTGAGTGGGTCCGTTGGGTTGCCACATCTTTAGACTTCACCCGAAGTCGAATTAGTGGAAACCAGATTGTCTCTGTGCGACAGTCTGCCTGCTCTACACACTTTAGACTTCACCCGAAGTCGAATTAGTGGAAACTTGTCCGCAAAAGGGGTTAGATCCCAAAAGGAATTCTTTAGACTTCACCCGAAGTCGAATTAGTGGAAACAGCATGTTGAATGGCGACAGAGTAGTGGTGAGGCTGCTTTAGACTTCACCCGAAGTCGAATTAGTGGAAACAATTTGCCTTGATTATTTTAAAAGAGGAAGATGTTCTTTAGACTTCACCCGAAGTCGAATTAGTGGAAACGCCGGTGCCGCCACTACTGCTACCATTGGTGCAGTCTTTAGACTTCACCCGAAGTCGAATTAGTGGAAACGTTTGCTACTACCCGTCGGATGAGACCACTCCAAACTTTAGACTTCACCCGAAGTCGAATTAGTGGAAACCAGGAATAGAGATTACTCCCATACCCGAAACCCAAACTTTAGACTTCACCCGAAGTCGAATTAGTGGAAACCCGTGTTTCGCAGCTAAAATTCCCGCCCTCACAGGGCTGGGCTTTAGACTTCACCCGAAGTCGAATTAGTGGAAACTTGCCGTACCTGGTGTTAATGTAAGAGACTGTAACTTTAGACTTCACCCGAAGTCGAATTAGTGGAAACATTCTTCGTAATCCTCGTAGTCATCCTTAAAATAAGCCTTTAGACTTCACCCGAAGTCGAATTAGTGGAAACACCTTGCGGAACACAAGTTAAAGACAGTCCTGATAACTTTAGACTTCACCCGAAGTCGAATTAGTGGAAACAAGTCAGTATTTTACCGTCTTCAAACGGTAAGTCTTTAGACTTCACCCGAAGTCGAATTAGTGGAAACAGTACATACCTTTGGGCAACACCTGCTCACCAACACTTTAGACTTCACCCGAAGTCGAATTAGTGGAAACGATATTTTTTGGTGCCCTCCAACACACACTCATATACTTTAGACTTCACCCGAAGTCGAATTAGTGGAAACTTAATGGGTCATTAAATAAGAGCAAATAAAACATATGACCCTTTAGACTTCACCCGAAGTCGAATTAGTGGAAACCCGGCGTTGGGATTGGCTCGGTTTATGCTATCAAAAAAACTTTAGACTTCACCCGAAGTCGAATTAGTGGAAACAATTCATATTCTAGCCCATGCTTGCCTTGGCTAATTTCTTTAGACTTCACCCGAAGTCGAATTAGTGGAAACTAAAAGCAAAGCTACCTCCTCTTTTGTGAGGATAAATTCCTTTAGACTTCACCCGAAGTCGAATTAGTGGAAACAACATATTGAAGATGGAAAGGTTAGTGGTAAGTCCAACTTTAGACTTCACCCGAAGTCGAATTAGTGGAAACTTTATTTAGGGTTCTCAAGAATTCCACTAAAAAAAGCTTTAGACTTCACCCGAAGTCGAATTAGTGGAAACAAGGTGACTCCGGAAATACGGTCTAGAGAGTTGGAACTTTAGACTTCACCCGAAGTCGAATTAGTGGAAACGCTACTTCCTTCAAACTACTTCGTGGAATCCAAATAAACTTTAGACTTCACCCGAAGTCGAATTAGTGGAAACGGCGATTGCCACCACCCCCACAGGGAGCTTCAAAACTTTAGACTTCACCCGAAGTCGAATTAGTGGAAACTCTAACCATTCCGCCAGCAATGGCGGTGTTGCTTGCTTTAGACTTCACCCGAAGTCGAATTAGTGGAAACTACAAGAAGGGGCTCTCGCCCCCCGCAGTCTGGTTTAATGCTTTAGACTTCACCCGAAGTCGAATTAGTGGAAACTCAATTAGGGTGGATGCCGTGTCTTTGCTGTCAGCTTCTTTAGACTTCACCCGAAGTCGAATTAGTGGAAACTGCCCACCCTACAGGACTCTAGGGTGGGGTTTCAGAAACCGGGTTTCTTAACTAAATTCCCCGTTTCTGGCGATAAATATTCGCAGAAACCCGGTTTCTTTGCCATCACCTTGGTTTTTCTATTCAAATTTCCTGCAATTATCAATTATATCAAGTACGAGGGCATCATTTGTGAATAGTTGTCCTAGAGGCGAAAAATCCGCCCGCCTGGTAAAATAACCCCCGTTAGGGGGTTTGTTTCATGTAGCCACGGACTTCAGTCCTGGGCGACGGCGGTGGCGATTGGCAATCAGAGCGACCGGACTTGATATGAGCTAGGGACTAAAGCCTTAGCCTCAGACGCCACAGGTTAAAACCTGTGGCTGATGGAATCAAACCCCCAGTCGGGGGTTAGTTAACAACCGTCTCCCCATCTCGAACGGGTGATACCTAAAGCAAATATTCACCAACGATGCTACCGGACTTGATATTATTAATTATCAATTATTAATTATCAATTATCAATTATGCCGTGCTACTACCAGAGATAAATTTTGGGGAAGGGGCGACAAACTCCTGAAGTCATATAACAAGTCATATAGTCAGAGCCCAAAGGCATATAAGAACGCAAATACTCCGGGGTGATGCTGGAGGAGTAGCGTTCAGATGAGGCGATGACAGCGATTTATTTAACCAAATCTGGTGTCACCCTAACAGCCAAGGGTCGGGTGTTTGAACTGTGGTATCGGGAACAGTTGCAAAGCCGGGTACAAGCCAAGATGACCAGTCATATTGTGGCATTTGCGGGATGCTCGGTTGCCCCCGCCGCCGCCGCCTTGGCATCATCCCACTGCCTACCACTACTGTTTTTGGATGCGGCGGGTCGTTATGTGGGGCGGCTCCCCCTCACCTCCCCCGCCAAATATCTCCCCCTGCAACAGCAGCGAGCTAATGACGGGGAATTTGTCCTCACCACCGCTCTGGGAATAGTCAATGCCACCCTGCACAGCCGTTTGGCATTGCTGGCGATGATTTCTGGGCATAGTTGCTCCCGGATGGGGATAGCCATCCGAGAAATAGAGTCACGCCGGGAGCAGATAGCCACAGGGAACCTGGAGACTTTGCGGGGGAATTTGGCGGCAGTGAATCAACTGTATTATCCCTTGCTGCGGCGGTGGTTGTGGCGGCATACGGGATGGGAAAACGACTTTCTCGACAATCTGTTTCACTTCCACCATGCCTTATTAGAGCAAATCATCTATGGATTTGTTTTGGAATGGGGACTAGCCCCAGAAATTGCCAACTTGCACGTAGGGGATGGCGACAAATTGCCTTTAGTGCAAGACCTAATGCTGGAGTGGAGTGCATCCTTAATCGATACTTTAGTGATGCGTTTTGCCCTTACCCACCATAGTTTATTCACTAATGGTAATGGCCATTGTCAAAACCACTGGCGGGATAACTGCATTGCCGCCTGGGAGCAACAGTTAAAAACCATCATCACTGGGGACAAAAGCCTGCGGCAATTGCTGTGGCATCAAGTGGGTTGCTATTGCCAAGCCTTGTGGGGTGACACCTCCTATCATCAAAAGTTCTTAGTTGGGCTTCAGCCCAAAAAAGTTCGTAGTTGGGCTTCAGCCCTCCGGAGTTTGTAGATTGTAGGGTGGGCAGGGTACTGCCCACTAAAGCCCAACTACAAACCTAATCAAGAGGGCTAAAGCCCAACTACAAACCTAAGAATGAGGGCTAAAGCCCTACTACGAACCTTTTTCAGAGGCAAAAAACCAGGTTTATGTTTTATCTCATCTGCTACGACATTGTAGATGATAGGCGCCGCCAGCGGGTGGCGAAACTGTTAGAAACTTGCGCCGTGCGGGTGCAAAAGTCGGTGTTTGAAGCGGTGTTAGATGAAAAGCAGTATGAACAACTGCACAACCGACTGCTCAAACTGCTGAATAAACGGGAAGACCAACTGCGGTTTTATCCTTTATCGGCTCATAGCCGGGAAAAGGTAAATATCCTAGGTATCCAACCCCAGTTTACTGTAGATGACCCGGCGATTATCGCTTAACTGCTGGTGGAGGAATGAGATAATGCAACCAATTGGCGATCGAGAACGGCGGCTAATCCAATTATATAGCCAATGCCAATTAACCATGACTCCCGAACAGTTTTATCAAAAGTGGGATGTGAGCTATGAAATGATGGCAGAAATCTGCTGGCGTTCTCCTGCTACTGTGGCTGGGTGGTTCCGACAAGGAGGTAGCCGCCGCTACCCCACTCCTAATGATATGCGCCATTTGGCGTTAATGGATTTGCTGCTGGAATGCTATGAGGAAATCCCCCCATTTTGGCGGCGGCGCCTCTGTCTGGAATGATTGATGCACAGTTATTTGATTTTGTCAATAGCACTGTGCCCTATCTTGGGAAAATTTTTCGGGTTAGGGTAAAGATGAGCTGTGAAAGCAGCTTGGCTTCTGATGAAGCCGAATTAGTGGAAACCAACCAACTTGGTTAGCAATTAACCAAAAAGAAGAAGCCGTTAGCATCATTTGCTAGCGGCTTTTTCCTGTGGTTTGATGGTAGAGCAGCGGCATTTCGTTGGGTTTCATTTTTCACCCCAACCTCCTGTAGGGGCGAAGCATCCGCGCCCAAATCTCCCGGAAAAACGGAAGAACTACTTCGCGGATGCTTCGCCCGACATCAAGGGAGGGCGAAGCATGAGGGTAATAAATTTTAGGTTTTTTGCCAGACATTCCTCGCCCTCATGCTTCGCCCCTACAAAATCGCGCCCAAATCTCCCGAAAAAACGGAAAAACTACTTCGCGGATGCTTCGCCCGATATGGCGGGAGAATCCTGTAGGGTGGGCAGGGTACTGCCCACCCTACTTTTAAAGAGTTAATTGGATGGTTCCCGGAACCGGGCTACCAGTTCCGATCGGCTCAATTGCAGGATTAAAAGAGCCCGCTCTCGTGCATCAAGCTGCATCAAAGGAGTAATGATCTGGGATAACTCCTCATCCACTGCTCCAAACCGCGCTGCTAGCATACTCTCTACCATTAAACGCTGCCCTTCTTGCAGTCCTTCTTGGAGTCCTTCTTGCCGTCCTGTTTGCAGTCCTGTTTGCAGTCCTTCTTGTAAAGTTTCTTCCCGCCACCGCAGGTAAGCTGGTGATAAGTTCATAATCAACTCCTTGTCTTCATCACTGACATTTTGATTGATTTCCAGGTTGATGCGCCAGTTAGCCAGAATCTCTAAAAGCTGACGCCGGTGGACATTCTCTTCTGGAAGTGCCACCAGTTCCGCTATAGCTTGCTCCTGAGTGGCACCTCTTCCTAACACGCGCAGCCATAGAGTGTTTTGGTTCACTGGTAGCTGGTTAATTGCCACCAGTGCGGTTTTATGGAATTCCGGCATCAAATAGACTCCCGGTTCCCAGCTCTCTAACTTTTCTGTGGCGCCAAATCCGGCGATGAGCCGCGCCGAACATGATGGCGACAAAATCCACAAATATGGTAAGTCGGCTTCGGCTAGAGTCCGATTATCTCGGCGTGCCGATCGCACTAAGTCCCCATGCAGCACATACAATTTTAACTGGCAGTTTCTGACTTCTCCGGGGCTGGGTTGATTCCGAAAAGGCTCGAAAACACAGGCTGTGGCTGCCATTTGCCCCAACAACCCTAACGTTTCGTCTCTGGCGGATGCTGCCCCTGTTGGCACAAACCACACATCTATTTGCCTGACTTCACTGGCGATGTCGTAGCTGGTTTGTAATTGTCCCCATTCCGATAATAACTCCTGGAGATACTGTTTGGCCAATTGGTCGTGAGCTAATCTGGTCATGTGATGCTTTAAGCGCAAAACCTTGGGGATTTACCTGAATTATCTAATCATAGCATAAATCCTGTAGGGTGGGCAGTACCCTGCCCACCCTACAAACCTCATCAAGAGGGCTAAAGCCCAACTACGAACCTCATCAAGAGGGCTAAAGCCCAACTACGAACCTTAGAAAGATGCTTCGCCCCTACTAATTTTTTCCTCGACAAAAGCGATAATTTCCGAGTAGATGTAAGCGCTGGTGTGGGCGTCACTGCTGACAGTGGGATGAGGGGGAATGTGCAATAAATCAAATACTGCTAGACTGAGGTTGTTCATAGTGGCTACCAGGTTATCCACCTCACAGGCGATTTTGGCTTCGCCGTTGTTGGCTGCCCGATCGACTGTGAGCATCTCCCGCATAGTTTCCTTGGATGCACCCTGAACGCGGTGAATCAAATCATTGCGTTTATCTACCCAATAGTTAAGCGCTTTCAAACCATCGTCTATGGTTTTAGCCGCCACAGAATTTTCGTTTTGCTGGGCGACCATTCCCCGTACCAGATACCGCTTAGTAATCCGTTTCATGCGCAAGCTGTAGTAGCCATCTTTAGCAAAATTCCAGTTTTTCAGCTTAGTATCTTTTTTCGCCAAAAAATTCCACAATTCTGGTTCTAGCTGGGATTTGTCTAAATTCCAATCACCCAGATTTCCGGCAAAATAACGACTGCCTCCTAATTTCTCGATTAAATAGTTAAGCACATCTTCCCAAAAGGAGCTGAGACACCAGAGAAAGTTAGCCATTTGCTCAAGTTGCCAGTAGATTTGGCAATGGCTAAGTAAGTTGATCCAAGACTCATAGCTGGTTTCTAGATCGGACAGGGAGGATATGTCCTGATGGTGTGATAGAATGTTCTGGGCACCCAGGCGATCGAAGTTAAAAAAGCAAGAGGCGAGCTGCAAGGCGTGAATGGCGGCGGTTTGCCGTTCTGGCAAGTCCGAGAGCTGAGTTGATGCCAATTCAGGCGGCAAAACCGAGAGGGTATTTTGCCAATCTTTGATGACCGTAATGGCGCCATCAAAATCCCAGCGGTTTAATAATAAATGCAGGGTGCGATATTTTTGGGTATGGAGTTGCCCCCAGTAAATAGTCAACTTGCATCCTGAAGGTTCTCCCGCCAAAACTCGTGGGAGGGATAGTTCTGGGTCAATAAATACGAGGTTTTTAAATCCTGCATCCATTGCCTGGAGTTGCAATGCCGTCCCCATTGCGGGGGTTCCGCCTTTAATGCTGACCAAAAACAAGCAATCATCCTTATCTTCTGTGTGGCGGATATCGCCTAAAGCTGTTTCATAGAAATCCAGCATTGATTCCAAGTCATTAGCATTTTTATCCCTTGGTAAAGTTGTCGCCACTAAAGTCAAACCAAATGGCTTATCTTGCACCCAGCGGTCTAGCAATTGGTACAAAAATATGGTATCTTTTTCATGGCCGTTGGGCATTGTTTCGCCCTTCTGGTCGGTGACGAAGATATAGGCTTTAGTGGCGTCGAGGAACATGGCTTGGTTGATGACACCGCGAATGCGGACAAAACTTAACCGAGATTGCCATTTCTCATGGTTTTGCAGCAGTAACTCGGTAATATCTCGACTGCGCTGCCTTGTTGCAGGTAATCCCAATTCGGGGTATAATAGAGATTGAAGGTATTGGCTTTGATTGTTCCAGATAGCTTGTAGCTCTGGGGATAGTTGTGCTACTTTCTGGGGCAAATTGGGTTCACCGAGAAAGTCGATGGGTAGGTAGTAGGGATGACCGTCAATATCTAGTTGAACGGCGAGGTCAGAGGTGCCGATGTTAGCGAGTAAAATGGTCATTTGTCGTTTGTCCTTTGTAATTTATCCTTTGTCATTTGTCCTTTGTCCTTTGTCATTGGTCATTTGTCCACCAGAAACCGGGTTTCTTAATTAAATCTGGGTGAAAATCCCAAGATTATCGCAGAAACCCGGTTTCTACCCCACTATTTACCCGGTTTTAACCACCCGGTCAACCACCAGGTGATACCACCAGCGATCGCGCCGATCGCGAGACTCGCCAGCAAGGCTAAAAAACCGGGGTGAATGTTACCAGTATAAGCGAAGGTGATGGGTTGTTGGATATACCCGGCGGTGGAAGATGCGGCGATACCACCCGCACCCACGGCGACACCAACCACCTGAATAGTGCGCTCTAAGTTTTGGTTTTGGCGGGTTTGCACATATTCGTGCATTTCCTGCACTTCCTCGCTGATTTCCTGATAGAGAGTTTCTAGTTGAAAGACTTTTTGCCATTGGCGATAACAGCGATGGTGGTTTTCTCGCTGCATCACTTGGGTGAAATAACCGCGAGCGGTGAACAGCAACAGGCGATCGCGAATTGCCTCAAAGCGGCGGAGACGAGTAGCGCCATCTGTCACCCAACTATCTGCCACCTGCGCGGACAATGACATTAGGGCAAACCGTTGATGTAATGCCAATAAGAATAGCAGAAAATATTGGGTTTGTAAATGATTGGGCAAAGTGGTGCGGAAGAACTCCGGATTGGGAGCATCTACGGCGAGGAAACTGCCACCTTCCAAGGTGAAAACAAACCACTGCCGCAGCGCATAAGTCAACCAAGGCTGCGCCTGGGGGTCTAAGTTTTCTGGGGCAGGATGTTGGCCTTGCTGATCGTGGAAAAAGTTCTGTAATTTGTACAGGAGGTGGTAAATGTGCTGGTAAGGCAACCCATCAGCATAAATCGCCGCGAAGGGTAACATTTTACCGGGGACAAAAACTTCTTGCCACCATTGTGTTGACCCCAAGGTGGACAAGATGGTGGTGAGCAAATTGCCCAGAGTCGGTTTACCATCTTGATAAGATGCTTTACCCCCTGCTATTTCCGGGAAATAGATATCTAACTGGGTTTCGCGATTATCAGGGTTGAAACCGGTGCGACGTTGGGCGTTTAGGTGGGTGCCTCGCTGTCCCCGGAGAAAGCGAAAGTAATGGATAAATTTGAGCCAGTCATTCACCCGATCGCTCTTGGGTTGCGCTTTCACGGTGACAAAGCCTACCCCTACCCGAAATAACATCAGTTGCACTACTTTAGTGGCTTTATTTTCCTCGCCGAAAACAAAAGAGATTTCGCCATTGGGGTAAACCAACTGCCAATCATAGCTATGACTAAAGCCAAAACTCTGATGCAACAGCGCAGAAGATTGCCAGAAGCGAGCCGTACAGGATGAATTTTCACCCGGTTTCAGGTAATTAGCTACGTGGAAGAGTAACTCTTCTTCAGGAAAGGATAATTTTTCCCAAGCGGCTCGGCACTCCTGCTCTTTATTTGGTTGTGTCTGACGAGAGATAACTGCCTCATCCCCAGCGCGAGTGAGGGAGTCAAATTGATTGCTATCGAAAGTAAAAGGATAGACAAAATAGATAAAAGATGCCGCTAAATCAATATTAGTCGTATCAAAATCCATTATTTCCGTGGTAGTCATCTGCGTTTACCCCAAAGAAGTTTGCCATAGTTGAGTTGCTGAAAGGTTTTCAGCCAAGTTTCTTTCCCATCGCTTTGAGCGGAGGGTAACAGGACTGCATCGGGGGGCAATTTATCTGGTTTAAATAGGTAAACCGTTCCCGGAGGTACAAAGGCGCGTTGAGGGAGGAGGCGAAACTCTTTCTCGGTTTCGGTGGAGTTATCACGTTTCCGATACAGATGAGAGATACCACCCCAAAGCAAGGCGCGATCGCTCACACAACCAGCCAAACAATCTTGCCAACTGCGGGGATACACTCCATAGAGAGCAGAATCTTTTTCCGCCAGTGCGGGAGTCAGCAAATAGGCAAAATTATGAGTTTCCGCCTGATTATTTTCCGGGGGTTGACTATATTTCTCTACCGCCTGCCAATCAAACTGCTTTGATTCAGTGATATTTGTCACCAGAGCGCGGTGTCCCTCGCCGCCGAGACGTATAACTGTAGGGGATTATGTTAACTCTAAGCTGGTTTTCACCACAAACCGCCATCCTGGTTTTAGCCGAATTGCCACTTCCGTAAAATACCCCTCACTGTCGCGTACCTGACGCCGATCGTCCTGCATATGAATATGGGGCAACAGTTGCACACTCCAAGGGTTTTCATAAAAATCCTTGGTATTCTCTGGATTTTTCCCATCCAAATATTGACACAGAGCTGCAGCTTTTATCCAAGGGTACGGACTACCACAGATATATTCTGAAAATTGCGGGTTCCGTTGCAGAGGTGGGGGCACCATTGGCGGCGGTTGCGCTGAGTCAAAACCAATATGTTTCCATTCTGGAGCTTCTGCGTCAGCAGGAATCAATCGGATCAGTTTATGCCAATCATTCACCCGATCTTTGCTAGATTGGTCTTCTTCTCCTGTTCCTACGCGAAACTTCACCCCCCGCAAATCTTTAGGCGTGGGCAACCAGAGGGTGTCTTCGCCATCCATTAAAAATGGGCCGAGAAATTCCTGGTTTCGAGATTTGTTGGGTTGTAAATCTAGCACTTCTTGCAAGACAGAACGCAAGGCGTGGAACAGGGCGATCGGCGGTGGGGGAAATTGCCCTTTTGCCCAAGAACCCTCCCCCGGACTGAAAGGTTTTGCCTCCCGAAACAGCAACACATCCAGGGGTTCGATTTCATACCAATAATCAGTCATCAGCTTTACTCCTCCTCGATCCAGTCATTTAACAGCGCCATTTTGTCCAACCAAAACGCCGTAAACCGCAACAGGCGGCTTAAATCTTGCTCGCTGGTTCCGATTGGCTTTTCATCTGACTTTTGGCCAGCATTTTTCGCCCAATCTTCCCATTCATCCAGCCATGCCATAATCGCCAGTTGCTGGTTCTCCGGGAGGGGATTATCCCGCCGCATTAAAATCACCTTCGCCGCTTTAGAAAACAGGCGATTACATGGAGTAACGAAAGCGTGTTTCGGCAACTCTTCCGCTAAGCGATAGAACACCGGCGATAAACCCTCCGCAGCAGTTGGGTAATCTTTAATCAACTGCCACCAACTGGGGAGCAAATGACCTTTCATCAAGGCTTCCAGCACATTACCGCCGCCATAGATCACCCGAAAACACAAACCATCTTTAGCGGGAATTTCCTTTGTCCCAGGCAGCTTTTTGGCGCGCTCTTTTTCCGCCTCCCACAAAGTTTCTAACACAGTAGGTAGGGGGACGCTCTTATGGGCAACCACAATTCCCATACTCATGGTGGCTCCCTCACCCATTGTAAATAAAGGGCGGTGTCCTAAATTTTGCCCAGGAAGCCAATAGCCTCCCTGACTGACAAACTCATCTTTAGGGTCGCGACTACCACACCAGGCTGCCCGCAAAGATAGGAGAAATTCGGGCAAATCTGCCAAAGGGAGGACAGCCATCACGTCATCGCCGCCACTATAAACTACTTTACCGCAAAATCGCTGTTCTGTGATGTAAGGCACCAAGCGATTAGAAAAGTCTAGCAAAGCGCGATTTAGTCCTACGTGAGTTGCCGGTCCCATGCGTTTGCGCGTCTCTAACAGTTCGGCAAATGTGGCTTGTTGCTCTGGCGGAATGTGAACTGCAGTTTTATCGATATAAGCATCA
The DNA here is from genome assembly GCA_015296065.1 of Oscillatoriaceae cyanobacterium M33_DOE_052. Classification (GTDB taxonomy): domain Bacteria; phylum Cyanobacteriota; class Cyanobacteriia; order Cyanobacteriales; family Laspinemataceae; genus Koinonema. The sequence continues at coordinate 43,449 of DVDU01000305.1, forward strand.
TATGACTTGAGTTTGCGTCCGGTGACATATTGACCCATGCCATCGCCATCTGCCAAAACAATTACCCACCAATCAGCGGGAGAATTATCGCCAAAGCCACAGTCTTTATGTGCTTGTGCAACTAACCTTCTTAACTCAGTTGCTCCCACATCATTTAACCCCATATCGTCCGCCAGCCACTTGCTGGAAAACATCACGCCGTTGTAGCGTTTTTTTAGCTGATCGTGAATGGCAGCATCAGTTTTGGGCACTTGAGACAGCCGCAAGGTTTTGGCAAAAAATGCTTTTCTTTCCTTCTCCTCAAATTGCGGCGGTTCGCTGATATGACGGGATAGAGTGCGCAAATATCGACGCACCAAATCAGGACGATCGGCGGCGAACCGAGCCGAGGCGATCGAGCTTAAATTCGGAAACCGAATGAATTGCTCGTAATCCCGTATGTCGGGACGTTTACGGAGTTCGGCATCCAAATCAATTCCCAGAGATTTTGCCACCCCACCATACACCCAAGCCATGCGCTTAGTCAACTCCAAAGCATTGAGTTTTTCCGAACCGTTGAACAATCCCGGATACACCAATGCCATCAACCCCCAGAATAACTGCATCGAACCCGAACTAAGTCCGGCTCCTTCTCGTAAATCTACTAAATTTCCTGGTGTGCGTTCTTTAATGCCATAATTAAAACTGGGATGTAAAGCGCTAAATTGTCCCGAAATAGTAGAGCGTTCTCCCGGTGCAGTGGGAATCTGCCAACTGCGGGTATTTTTCACGGCTTGGATAGCATTTCCCAAACGAGATTGCACATTTCCCCACCAGGTGCCGATATTCAAATCGTGGTAAAATGTTTCTTCAGCGGTGGTGGGGGTGGGTTGGTCAAATCGCGAGGGAGCCACGGTTTCTTGATTGTCTTTCCAGGTTTGGTCAAAAGCACCGTTTGCCTGTTCGTGGATAGTTAATTGTTGTTCGGGATAACCCAGGGGCATGGCAGTCCAATAGGGTTCCCAGGTATGATTTATCTGTGCCTCCCACAGTTTATTCCATTCCCAACAACTTGGCTTTTGCCATTTTTCTAAATCCCGGCGGTTGGGATTATCAGAGCTATCGGCTAAATTTTCAGCTTGGGCGAGTCTTTTTACCAAAGCATCAACTTTTTCTTTTTCTTTGTCTTGATGCTGGTTATTTTCTAAATACTTAATAGTGTCATTCCGAATTATGTCTCGCACTTGGTAGGCAATTCGCCGCCATAGGGTGGTCAAGTGTTGGGAGAGCTGTTTTCCCAACTTTTCTGCGGCTTGTTTCCCTGGCACAATAGCCGTGATGACATTGGGGAAGCCAGCGGTACTCAAACTGATGGAAGTTTTATCATTAAATCTTTGTGCTGGTGTTAATCCATCCCCCAAATTGGCGAAGGTTGCCCCGAAATTAGGATAAGATTTTACTATGAGGGCATCGATGATTTCCTGACTCCACAGAGAGGGAGTAATCACGGCATCGGGACCGTAAATCCGGGCGATCGACCAGCACAATCTCGCACTCAGATAATGGAGCAGATAGGACCCTGCCCAAAAATCCACAAATTTGCGCGAAGATTTGATAAACTCCTGGACCGGAGAGAAGGTGAACAGGAGCAGATAGGGATGTTTGTTGGGGTCCGTTTTTTGGTAATCTGGGGGGATGGCGCCTGCGATCGCCGTGACCGTACTATAATAACTGTGCAGGGCGCCTGCGATCGCCGTGACCGTACTGTAATAACTGTGCAGGGGACAATCGGGAATCGTGCGATCGGCTGGAAACAACAGAGCATCGGACTGGTGTTCCAGTAAAAATTCGGGATAAAACCGCCACAACCACCAAAACGCTTTCCGAGCATTCGTTCCCGCCACCTGGTTAAGTTGTGCAATCACATCATTGCTTAACTTCGGCAACGGTCCCACATCTTGCGATTGACCGCTAATCAAATGCTTGACTTTGACTTTGACTTGATCCTCGGTGGGAGTCTTAGCAAACGCTTCCAGAGCCACCCGGTCTGAGGCTTTGCTAATGCCATCAATTCCATCTTGAACGCCATCAATTCCGTTTTCCCAATGTTGCCACCATAGTGCTAAATCTGCCTGATGGCTCGATAACGCCTTACAGTCATTTACTGCGGCTAGCAGGTTTAATTTAGCTAGCAGCGCATACAGCTTGCGATGATAATAAAGATTCATAAAATGGGTTCATCAATCATCTAATTTATGTTAGTTTTCATCACCGCCAATTTTCTAAATCTTTAGATTATTTTAATGCTTCCGAAATAATTCGACATAATTTAATGATGAATGTGGGACGAAAATGGACAAAAAAATCCTCGCATCTAATCGACAAATGACCAATGACCTGATGACCAATGACCAACAGCCAAGAGAATTGCCATTGGGGTCCCATCATCAAGCCAGAGACAGACCGGGAAACCATTGATGGGGTGGGGAAAGAGATAAACTAAATCTACTGCGGGGAAAACTTGCTTGAAAACCCCGGTAGCCGGAAAATACAGTTATGAAAGTCCGATTTTTACCCTTGATAGCGGCAGTCTCGGCAGCGGCGTTGGTGGGAGCCGGTGTCTGGATCATCGATCGCGCCGAAACAGACCGAGCCGCCGAAGAAGAGCGCGCCCACGTCCTCAACCAACTTAGCACCTTGCGAGCCAGACTCGAAGGAGAGCTGAACTCCCGGTTATTTCTGACCCGAGGCTTGGTCGCTTACGTTTCCAACTACCCAGATGTCACTCAAGCAGAATTTGAAAGGCTCGCCGCCGTCATCTTGACCCAGCAAACCGGCATTCCCGGCGTCTCTCTCTACAAAAACACCACCGTCAGCCATATCTATCCCTTCCAGGAAAACAAAGCGGCTATTGGTTTCAACCCCATGACCGTTCCCGAAGAACGGGAAGCCGTCCAAAGAGCAATTGATAGCAGACAAACTGTAGTTGCCGGTCCAGTTAATTTAATTCCTAAAGGGATAGCCTTCATTAGTCGCACCCCGATTTTTCTCACTCCCGAGGGAGGCCCGCCAGAAAGCGGCGCCTTTTGGGGAATGGTCAGTATTAGCATAGACAGGGATAGCCTATTTGAAAAAGCCGAAGTTTTCCAACTTGCCACCAAACTGCAACTAGCCATCCGAGGCAAAGACAGTTTGGGCGCTACCGGAGCCGTGTTTTTCGGAGATGAAAAAGTATTCGCCCAAAACTCCGTCAAACTAGCAGTATCCCTCCCAAACGGTTCCTGGCAACTAGCAGCAATTCCCTTAAAGGGGTGGCAACATCAGCAGCGTAACCTATGGCTGAAATTAGGTGGCGGGTTAGTGGCACTGCTAACCGGGGTTTTGGTGTATAAAACCCTCCAAGAACCGGAAAAATTGCGCGTAGCCGTGCAACTAGCCACAGAAGCAGTCAAAGAAAGCGAAACCAAATATCGAGAATTAGTGGAAAATGCTAGCAGCATCATTTTGCGGCTGGATACCCAGGGCAATATTACCTTTTTCAACGAATTTGCCCAAGAGCTATTTGGCTACTCTGAGGCAGAAATTATCGGCAAAAATGCCCTAGGCACGATTTTACCCGAAACCTATTCCTCCGGCACCGACCTGGTAGCAATGGTGCGCCACAGTTTGCGCAATCCCAAAGAGTTTACCCACCATGAACGGGAACATATCCGGCGCAACGGTAAGCCAGTGTGGATTGCATGGCGCAATAAGCTGCTGCAAGATGAAGAGGGGCATTTTACCGGGATGCTCTGTGTGGGGACTGACATCACGGATCAAAAACGAGCCGAAGCCGAGCTGCACTATAAAGTTGAATTTGAAAAACTCATTACCAATTTATCAACTCATTTTATCAATTTAGAGCCAGAACAGCTAGATGAGGAAATCAATCTGGCTTTGGAGACTTTGGGCAATTTTTGCCTGCTTGACCGGGTGTCGATTTTCCTGTTTTCTGCCGATGGCACTGTGATGGAACATAGCCATGAGTGGTGTGGGTTGGGTATCGAGCCACAAATCGCAAAAATCCCCCAATTACCAGTGACTGCTGTGCCTTGGTTTATGGAAAGAATGCGGAAAATGGAGGTACTGCACCTGAACCGACTGGAAGATTTGCCGCCAGAGGCATTGGGGGAAAAAGAAGTTTTGACATCAGCAGGAATTAAATCAGTTTTATCCGTCCCCCTCGCCACGGGAGGCATCACCATTGGATTTATCTCCTTTGATGCGGTGTCAGCGCCGAAAATCTGGTCAGAAGATAGCATCAAACTGCTGAAATTAATGGGAGAAATCCTCGCCAATGCTTTGCAGCGCAAAAGGTCAGAAGTTGCCCGGCGGGAGTCAGAAGCGGAACTGCGAGCCTTGTTCGCAGCGATGCGGGATGTGATTTTAGTGTTAGATACAGAGGGACGCTATCTGAAGATTGCCCCTACCAGTCCCGATTTGGTGTATAAGCCACCAGCTACCTTGTTGGGTAAAACTCTGCACGAGGTGCTACCATTGGCACAAGCAGACTGGTTTTTGGCGGAAATCAGGAATGCAGTAGCCACCAAGCAAATGCGATCGCTGGAATATAGCCTGGTGATGACTCCCCGGAAAACTGATAATGATAGCAGCGTTGATGAAGAAATTTGGTTCTCTGCCAGCATTTCTCCCATTCAGGATAACTCCGTTCTCTGGGTGGCGCGAGATATCAGCGATCGCAAACGCGCCGAAGTCGCCTTGCAAAAAGCCAACGAAGACCTAGAAATCCGCGTTGAAGAACGCACATCGGCACTGAAACAAGCCAACCTTCAGCTCCAAGACACCTTGCGGGAACTACAGCTCACCCAAGCGCAGATGGTGCAGTCAGAGAAAATGTCTTCTCTCGGCCAGTTAGTTGCCGGTATCGCCCACGAAATCAATAACCCAGTCAACTTCATCCACGCCAACTTATCTTATGTTAACGACTACGCCCAAAACCTGCTTTCTCTGATAAAATTGTATCAGGAAGATTACCCCGAACCCGCCGCCGCCATCCAAGACCGAATCGAAGACATCGAGTTAGACTTCCTGGAAGAAGATTTGGCCAAAATCCTCGCTTCCATGAAATCTGGGACAGAGCGCATCCGCAAAATCGTCCTCTCCTTACGCAACTTCTCCCGCCTGGATGAAGCCGAGATGAAACTCGCCGATATCCACGAAGGTATAGAAAGCACTCTCCTGATTTTGCAGAACCGCTTGCAGCCGGTTGCCCATAACAATGAAACTAAACCAGAAATTGAGATTGTCAAGGAATTTGGCAACTTGCCCCTCGTGGAATGCTACCCCGGCCAGCTCAATCAAGTATTTTTGAACCTCCTCAATAATGCTATTGATGCCATTGAATCCGTCTTTGCTGCTGGCATCAAGTCTCCCCCTGAACCGGGAAAAATCACGATTACCACAGAGGTGATTGATGACCAGCGGATTACCATTAGCATTAGCGATAATGGCATCGGCATCCAAGCCGAAGCAAAACAGAAATTGTTTAATCCCTTCTTTACCACCAAGGCTGTAGGCAAAGGTACAGGCTTAGGGTTATCTATAGCTTACCAGGTGATTGTAGAAATGCACGGTGGAGAAATCATTTGTTGTTCCGATCAGGGGAGTGGCACCACATTTAAAATTACTCTCAACACCAGAACTCAAAAAAAGGCTGGTTAATTCATGGGGAGCAAAGTCAGTTACAATTAAATATATGCAATCAGTGATGATGTCAGCAGATGATGATTGTGGAGACATGAGAAAACTATGGCCGAGCCAAAACAGTTAGAACCGGAAGTTTACCAAGGGCAGTTTGGAGAATTTACGATTACCCAGAGCGATCGCACCGGGGTGCAAATCTACCGCACCGGTTTGATGGTAGCCGCGATCGCCTTCGCCACAGGCACTGCCTTAGTGCTATGGCGGGGCAACGACAGCGGGACGATCGCCTTACTCACACCCCTATATGCCTGCTTTTGCCTAGCTTTAGGCGTCAGCTTAGTTACCATACATATCTATCTGGCAATTTTACACCGGCTATTGCAGGCATTTTGGCTCATCGGAGCCGTCGCCGCTGTCGCCTTGAATTTTCACAGCCAGGAACCCCTCGCGATCGCCGTCACCACCAACACCGCCGCCTTATTGGCGATCGGCTTCACCTTTGCCGCCTTAACCGGCATTTATTTTAAAGAAGCCTTTTGCTTCGATCGCCTAGAAACCAAAATACTCACCCCCCTAGTCCCCCTCTTAATCCTCGGACATCTGTTTGGGTTACTCTCCCCCTTTCCCGAAAAACTCTTGCTTGCCACCTGGGCAGGATTATTCCTCATATTTGCCCTGCGCAAAACCATCCAACCCATTCCCGCAGATATTGGCGATAAGAGCGTCTTTGAACACCTCAAATCACGCCCAAGAGTCGCCTCGGAACTAGCAGAATAAAACTATCATTAGTCATTAGTCATTAGTCATTTGTCCTTTGTCCTTTGTCCTTTGGGGGGATTCGCGAATCCCCCCTACCTGTTATCAATAACAAACAGATTCGCCCAGGTCAATTCAGCCTCTGGCGAATCTGTCATGTGAATGAGAATCTAATTAAAAATGGTTAGATATTTATGTTATTTGCCGCAGTGGCACAAAGGAAATTAAAAATTTTCCCTCAAAGCCAAGCCAAAATCGAAAATTTATCCGCGATTTGCTTCACCACAAAAATCTGGGTTTTCCTCCCTCATACCCCCCAGGTGGGGGGTAACTGGGGTGTGACACCCCACGGGAGTCAAAGCTGCCATCGATTTACAGGTTTTGGAAAAATTGCACCAAACTTTGGCCGCTGAGAGCCTCAAAAGCCAACAGGGAAACAAATCCCAGCATCGCCAAGCGACCATTCAGCTTTTCCGCGTAATCAGTGAACCCAGTGCGAGAGGTCTCATCCACGTACATCTTCGGCTCGATCGCGAAGTTATTCAGCCGTTGGGTCTCGCTGTAGGTAAAACCACTTCTTGCCATTGTCTTGCTCCTTAAGTCAGTTGTGACGGCGCTTTTGCCTCTATGTAAACAAATGTAACAGACATTGTTAAGTTTTGCAACAATTTTAAAAAAAATTTTTTTTGCCCCTGGTCCCTGCGTTTCCCGGTCCCCCTAGAGGCGGGATGATGTGGCCGTGGGTCCCCTTAGATGTCGGCAGCACCGTAGTGCGGTCCTCTAGACCCCCGGGCAAATAGCGAGTCAGATTTGCGCCAACTCCCTGCCAGCTAGTTCCTCCGAGTCTGCCTTTGAGACGGATAAACTTCCAGTGCAGATAGAAACAGTATTCAAAAAAGCCAAGAAAGCTCGATTTTAGGATGACCCGAAAAAAGTGGCCAAAATCGCCGCTTGACTAGCAGAACTAGAAACCTTATAATCCTAATCAGGCTGGAAAAAGCAGATAATCTAGTCGATAGAAGTTGGATTGGTACGTTAGGAGGAATGCTTTAGGAAAATTACCTCCCGCACCACATCCAGGAAATTCTTGGGAGGAGGCGCAGCTATGAAGATACCTCAATCCGGCTCAAACCCGAATGGGGGTGTTATAAAGCCGTTCATTATCGTTACAGGGCAGTAATTTGCTGTCCAGAATCGTAGATAATCACATTGAAACAATTGCTTAAAAGTCATCTATGCTAAATAATTTAATCATTAAAAACTTTACGGTTTTTCCCAATGCCGAACTCCAATTCTCTAAACATCTGAATGTCATAATTGGCGAAAACGGAGCGGGTAAGACACATCTTCTTAAAGTGGCCTATTCAGCACTGGCAACCAGTTGGGAAGAAAGTCGCCACCCAACAAACCGAACCCCAACAAAAACTTTAATGCAGACTCGTTTAGCAGAGAAGCTTAACAATGTATTTCGCCCAGAGTCTCTGGGAAGACTGGCTCGAAGAAAGCAAGGACGGGAGAGATGTGACATCAAGCTAAACTTTGAAAATGCTCAATTAAATTTTGCCTTTAGCTTTTCTACGAGCAGTAAGACAGAAGTGTTATTAGAGCAAGTTCCAGAGGCTTGGCTTGATACTTCACCAGCTTATATTCCACCGCGTGAATTGCTGAGTATTTTCCCCAATTTTGTCTCAATTTATGAAACTCATTATCTGGAATTTGAAGAAACTTGGCGAGACACTTGTATCCTCCTAGGCGCTCCTTTACAGCGGGGGCATAAAGAGAAAAGAATTCAAGAATTGTTGGCACCACTTGAGTTGGCAATGGGTGGGGCGATCGAGCTAGATAACAATGGACGTTTTTATTTGAGGAATAAGCGGGGTCGATTTGAGATGCCGCTTGTGGCAGAAGGTCAGCGCAAGTTAGCGATGTTGGCGCGTTTAATTGCCACTGGAGTATTAATGAACAAAGGTTTCTTATTCTGGGATGAGCCAGAGGCAAATCTCAATCCACTGCTCATCAAACAAGTAGCTCAGAGCATCGTGAGTTTAAGTAAAACCGGGATTCAAGTCTTCCTTGCTACTCATAGTCTATTTCTCTTGCGCGAGCTAGAAATTTTAATGGCCGATCGGCAAAACCTTGCACTCCAATCACGATTCTTTGGCTTGCACTTATCAGATGATTGTGTTGTGGTCAAACAAGGAGATGCCATTGACGAGATTGGAGATATTACCAGTCTGGATGAAGAGCTTGCTCAATCCGATCGCTTTATCGGTATTGGAGTCTGAGTATGACAACTGTCCAAGTTGATAGCTTGAAATTTACTTTTCCGGCCTCATGGAAAGTTTGTAAGTACGATGAATGGGCTTTTTATCGTCACCAGTTATCTAAACTTTCGGGGATTAAAGCGGTTGATATTATCGCGATTCATAAGCAGGTTATCTGGCTTATTGAAGCCAAGGATTATAGATGGCATTCTCGCACAAAAAGCATAGATTTAGCAGATGAAGTTGCCGCCAAGGTATTGTTTACGCTGGCTGCTATGTTGCCTGCGAAGATTAACGCATCCGATCCTTCCGAAAGAGATTTTGCTGCCCAGGTTCTGACTGGGCAAACGTTGCGTATCGTTTTGCATCTTGAGCAACCAGTAAAAACATCAAAGCTATTTCCCCGCGCTATTGATCCTTCAAAGGTACAGCTTAAATTGAGAAGTCTAATCAAGGCGATTGATCCGCATCCAATGGTTGTTGAGTCTAGCCAGATGCAAAGCTTAGTATGGACAGTGACATGACGGCGCTGATTGTCATCTCTATCTTTCACATTATGAGATAGGTTTACCAAGATATCCTTCAAAAGGGAGTCGCCAAGAGTCTGGAACAAGAACGACAACAGGGGAAAAAGGAAGAGGCACTAACCATAATTATGCGTCAGCTAAACCGCCGGTTTTGCCCCCTTGAACCAGGCAAGGGAGCATTAACTCACTCACCACAGCGCCGTAGGGGCGAACCAATCCGGCCCAGAACGATCGGCTCTACAAATAACCTAGTACCGGATTACTTCCCCCTTCTTCATTGCGACCGATCGGTGCGGGGGTGAAGGGCAATTCATCAATTGCCTCCACCGAGTTAAATCTCAAGCAGCACTGTCAGCTTCTGGCGAAGAAGGCAGCTTTTCACCCACTTTTGGTTCCGTCCCAGCCATAATGCGAGTGATATTACTCCGGTGACGCCAAATCACATAAATGCCACCAGCAAACCCAAAGAGGAGATATGGAGTAGGGGAATGAGTGGCGAAGAAAATTAAAGGGACAGCCATAGCAGCGGCGATCGAACTCAAAGACACAATCCGCGAAACACCGATAAACACCCCAAACACCCCCAAAGCCGCCAAACCCACCGGCCAAGACATCGCCAGCAACACCCCCAAACTCGTTGCCACCGACTTACCCCCAGTAAACCCCAGCCACACCGACTTACTATGACCCAAAACCGCAGCCAAAGCCGCCCCCGTCACCATCCAAGGCAACCAACCAAGCAAAATCGGCGGCGATGCTAGTGTCGAAGTGAATTCCAGGTAATAAGCCCAATTCACCAGAGCCACAGCCCCCACCCCCTTCAACACATCCACCAGCAACACCATCACCGCCGGACCCTTCCCCAAAGTCCGCAGCACATTCGTCGCCCCCGTCGAACCCGAACCCTCCTGGCGAATATCAATCCCCTTGAGTAGCCGTCCCGCCGCATACCCAGTAGGAATCGAACCCAGAACATAAGCCCCCAGCAACAAACTCAAATTCACAACTAGCCAGATCAGCATTGTTATTTGTCCTTTGTCATTTGTCCTTGGTCATTTGTCAAAAGTCCTTTGTCATTGGTCCGCCAGAAACCGGGTTTCTGAAAACAGAGGTTTCTTACCTAGACCAAGATTCTCTGCAAGAAACCCGGTTTCTCCTCCCAGGGACAAATGACAAAGGACAAATACCTAAAACATCTGACCTCCCACCGGTTCCGGTGCAAAAGCCAGCCAGAGGGGAAACTGCAGCAAAGACAGACTGACCTTTTCCTCCGTCTCATCAACCACAATCAGAGGCAACATCCCCTCTTTGACCAACCGATCGGCCTTTTGCGCCAAAGGAGCCGCCTCCTCAAACAAAACCACCCCCCGTTCCGGGCCGAAATCACCTCGGGAAATCCCCAAACAATCCTGCAAACCCCGCCGCCATTCACCCAACCGCTCCGGACTATTTGCCAAAATCAACGGACGCACTCGCCGCCCGTACAACTTATAAAGCACCGAAATCACCGCCGAAGCAATCAAAATATTTTGCAGACGACTGCCCATCGTCCGCAGCGCCCCCCGGCCCCCTTGGGTGAAAAACCAATCAGCCACCCGCTCCGCGTGAATTGGTTCAAAAGTGCGCCGGATCTGCCACGGTGCCCCATAATAGTCCGGCTGATTGCGATATTGGTCCAGGAGACGACGAATCTGCTTCGCCGTCTTTTGAAAACCGGGCTCAGTGAATTGCGGCGAATCAGGCGCCAAGCGGCCCTTTTGCTCCTGCATCGGTGGCGGTTCCGCCGCCTGGGGTTTAGGAGCCAGCTCCAGCTCTTCTACGGAACTCACCAAATCTTGCAGACTACCCACCAAATATTCTTTAAACCCCTGAACCTTAATCGCCAAATCCTGAGAAACCCCAGCAAAACTGGTGCGCATCTCATTGCGAATCCGCTCCTGACGCCTTTCTAGCTGCTCCACCGCGATTTGCAACGTCTGTTTCCGCTTTTCCAGCTCGCTGAGAGACTCCTGTACCAGGCGTCCCATCCCAGACTGCATATCCCCGAGCTGTTCTTGCAGCAGACGAGCGCGAGTCGCTTGCATTTGGACAATTTCCTGCTGCAAAACCATCCGCTCTTGCCGTAGTTCCGCGATGAATTTCGCCAGTTCTGACGCCTCATCCAGCTTCTGGGCGGCCATGTCTTGTGGCGCCCCTGGTTCTGGTTCTGGCGCCTCCCGGCTGGGGGTTGCCTCTGAAAAGTCACTGCTAACAGTCGCAGCCATATCCTCTGGTGCCCCTGTAGCGGCTTCCAGTGGGGGCATGTCTGCCTGTAGCGCCTCTAGGGACAGGGGTGGCACTGCCCCCGGTTGCTCTTCTTCCCTCGTAGTAGCAACCATATGCTCTGATACCTCTGTAGCGGCTTCTGGTGAGGGTATTTCTGCCTCCGGTGTCTCCAGGGACAGAGGCGGCAGTGAGTCCGATCGCGCTTCTGGGGGAATATTTGCCTCGTCCGAGGCACCAGGTGGCATTAGGTCTCCGGTTGTGTTAATTTGGCTCTCTTCTGAATTCATGGAATCGCCCTTCCTAAAACTTTTTGGCATCAAATTTGCCACGGTGCCAGTGTCGGTGGCTCAGTTATTGTGGCGCGGACAGCGCTCTTCCAAACACTGCTGCAGCATTTTCGGGTCAAACAGAACTGGCAAAAAGTGAATACTCTTCACCTCGCGGAAGTAGAACAGGATTGGCACCGGCGGCCAGAAAATCTCCCAATTCAGCCATTCTTGGTAAGGAAAGCGGCGAATTAGGTTGCCGGAGCGATAAACATCCAAGGCGGTGTCTGTAAATTGCAGCCGGATGGTAGCAGTCTGATAGACCAGAAACAGGGCAAACACCTCAACTACCAACCCTATCCAGGGCTGAACTACCAGCAGGGGCACCGCCCCAATGAGCAGTACCAAGGGAATCCCGTATTTCGGGGTTAGTTGAATTGTCTGTGTGGTAGTGGTGTCCGGAGTGGTAGTCACAGATTTAATATCCCTATCGATTCTTGTATTTTCTATCTATTGTAGGGGTGGCAATGGTCAGATGCCCCGCTGGACGGCATTGCCAACCCCCTGAAACATCACCCACGAGAGGAAGAAGTTAAAAATAAAAATTGCCAGCAGGGCTGTCACCACGGCGGTGGTGGTGGATTGCCCCACCCCTTTGGCGCCGCCGGTGGTGGTTAATCCCCAGCTGCAGCCAATAATAGCAATCAACGCGCCAAAGCAAAATCCTTTGATGGCAGCACTGATTAAATCCCAGGGGGCTAGGAAATTGCGCACCGAATCGATAAACACTGATACGGCAATGCCATAAATATTGGTGGCCACCAGCAGACCCCCTGCCATCCCCATGACGAAGGATAGGATGGTCAGCAGTGGTAGCATAACTGCGCAGGCGATGACTCGCGGGATGACCAGGTAATCTATGGGGTCGGTTTTGAGGATGTAGAGAGCATCGATTTGCTCGGTGACTTGCATAGTGCCGATTTCGGCGGCAAAGGCGGACCCCACGCGCCCCGCCAGCACCACGGCGGTGAGTACCGGGGCCAACTCTCGGGCTAGGGATAGACCTAGCACTCCCCCCACGGCGCTACCGGCGCCAAAGTTGAGAAATTCCCTGGCTACCTGGATGGTGAATACCATCCCCACAAAGGTGGCGGTGAGCAGGGCGATGAATAGGGAATCGGGCCCTACTACTGCCATTTGTTCTAAGGTATTGCGGCGGTTGATTTTGGTGGCTAGCAGGTGAACTAAGACTTGTCCGGCGAGCAACACAGCCGCCACCAGGCGGTTGCCCCACAATACCAAGCTGGATTTAGGTTTGCTCTGACTCAAGGCGATCGCCAAAACTCTACACTTGATGATTTTAGTGAAATTTATTCACGAATCTTCAACAAGTTTGTTGATTAAAAATGAATATTTATAACATTTTCACCCCAATCGGGCTAATTCATCGTATCTTATGTTTAGAAGCACCTCTCTATATTTTCTAATTTAACCTAGATTTAACCGGTGTACCCTACTTTTTATGAGTATTTTACCTTATGTTATCCGCTCGCTCCTAATTGCCAGTCTTCTTTCCTTTGCTGCCCCCAGTCTGTTGCTGGGAGTGGGTTTCGCATTCCTTTACCTGGCTCATTATGTACCTTGGTTTGCCACTGCCTCAGATTATGCGATTAATTGTTTGTTACAATTCTTAGCAACTTTCGGTAGTGGCAACCCCCTAGAAGGTGTAGTGGTGATTGGCGTTACCGCTAGTGTCGTAGGCGCTTTGTTTGACACTTATGCCTTATTTCAATATTCTAATCAACGTCCTGGTAATTAATGCCATTAGTTACTGATTTTCCTCGATTGTGGCTGGAGGAGCAATTTTCGCTAAATGGTTGACCCAAAACAGGCATCAATGAAAATGTGATTTAATAAAATTAATAAAAATTCGATTTGGTTAGCTGCTTGGTTCTGGTGTTAAACCGGTCAACTGTCCCAAATATCCAATATATCTCGGGCAAAAATAGGAATTGCTCCCCCCACATCACATAAAAAAAGCCAGTCTGCTGTTTAAATTGAAGCAAAATTTTCCTAAAAAAACAACTGGCGATCGGCTATTATTCTCAATAGCTAATCGCCCAAAATGGCTAAAAAATATGCCCAGTATAGGAAATAAAAATTGGATTAATTCTGCACAATTCACTTAAGCATCAACCCGGCCACTCCCGCGCTGATCCTCGGAAGAATCAGACTGGTCTGTGGGGGAATTATCTTCAGCAGTAATCAATCTTGTTGCCGAATATTCAGGAAACCAATTAGGGGTTTTAGGGTTGCTGAATTTCACCAAAGATTTAAAAATAATGCCCCTATCTTGGTTCGGGGCAAAATTCAGACTTTGATTCTGAACATGAATTTGATCATCTGCCGGAAATTGCTGCTCATCTTGAACCTCAATATCTCCAGCGGTGACACCGGTGGCCGCTAGAAGGCCAAACAAGAAGATAAAAGCACCAATGCGCACAATCCAATTCTCCTTACAGCACTGCTACTTTTTAATACGTGTGGCAGTCAGCCAGAACAGGAACGATCGGGCAAAATTAGGCAAATTAATCCATCTGACCCTGGGGGTTAACCAGTGCCAAACCGGTGCTGACTGTTAGTCGGCGCCGCCGAATATTTAAACTTTGGTCGGGGATAAATATGCCTATATTTTAAACTATCATTAGTGGTGGTTTCTCCCCGGAAATTCTCTGAGGAAAATTTTTCTCCCGCCAGCCCCGGCATTTCTCCCACAGTACCTGCATCTGTTTTCCGGCTTGGCCTTCACCAGCCCTACTCCCCCCTAGATTTCTGGGTTAGGCGCTCCATCCCTCACCGATTTTCTGCTGGTGCATCCCGCCCCAGTGCCACTGAATATTTCTCGCCTAAATTCTCCGGTGAAGACGTTTTCAATGCCGGTATGTCATCCTATAAATAAGCCACACTTTCAATATCGAGGACAGCCTCTATGAAACTCCTGTTTTTATTGCCCGCCACCCTGCTCCTCGCTGGGTCTTCTGTATGGGCAATACCCAGCGGGAAGCCTGAAGGCAGTTTCAGCTCCGATTCCTCTCGCCTCGCCAGCAACCTGGCTCGGTCAGCCTCCCCAGGGACTCACAGTCCGATACCTCCCCCATCTTCTTACTCCCAGGGGAGATCGCTCTCCCAGGCTCCCCCCCAAACCGGAGCCACAGCGCCCACATCCACCTCTGGCTTGTACGTCATCTCCAAAGAAGGACAAAAACAAGTCTTTCCCCTGCGCCATACAGAGGTCAAAGCCAAAATTGCAGGCAATCTGGCTCGGGTAGAAGTTACCCAAACTTTTCAAAACCCTTTCCCCAACCCCCTAGAAGCTATCTATATTTTTCCTCTGCCAGATGAAGCGGCGGTGGATGATATGGAAATTAAAATCGGAGAGCGCATCATCAAAGGGGAAATCAAAAAGCGCGAAGAGGCGCGGCAAATTTATGAACAAGCGATCCGGGAAGGCCGCACCGCTGGTTTGCTAGAACAAGAGCGGGATAATATCTTTACCCAATCTTTGGCCAATATCAAGCCGGGAGAGCAAATTGATGTGACAATCCGCTACACGGAGAGTCTCAAATTTACCGGCGGCGATTATGAATTTGTGTTTCCGATGGTAGTCGGTCCGCGCTACATTCCGGGCAACCAAGTCGATGCGGGAGGCAATACCGATCGCGTCCCCGACGCCGATCGCATTTCCCCCCCAATAGTGCCAGAAGGTCAGCGCTCCGGCCAAGATATCAACGTCACCGTAGAAATCGATGCTGGCTTGCCCATCAGCAAAGTTAACTCGACCTCCCATAAAATCAACACTACAAAAAATGGCAACCAGGTTCGAGTCGAACTGGCTAAAGAAGATACTATCCCCAACAAAGATTTAATTCTCCGCTATCAGGTCTCCAGCAACCGCACAGCGGCTACAGTCCTGACCGAAGCGGATGATCGGGGCGGTCACTTTGGGGTTTATTTGATTCCAGCGGTGAAATACAAAACCAATGAAATCGTCCCCAAAGATGTGGTTTTCCTCATGGATACTTCCGGTTCCCAGGCGGGAGACCCTCTAGCGAAATCCAAGGAGCTGATGCGCCGGTTTATCAACGGGTTGAATCCCCAAGATACCTTTACCATCATCGATTTTGCCAATACGGCGCAGGCGCTTTCCCCTTCCCCTCTGCCTAATACGGAGGCAAATCGCGCCCGCGCTATGTCTTATATTGATGCTCTCGATGCCAATGGGGGGACGGAGTTGCTCAATGGCATCCGCACGGTGATGAATTATCCCGCCGCACAGGAGGGAAGGCTGCGGAGCATTGTGCTGTTGACCGATGGTTATATCGGTGATGATAAAGAGGTGATTGCGGAGGTGCAGCAAAAACTGCAACCAGGAAACCGGTTTTACAGTTTTGGGGTGGGGAGTTCGGTAAATCGCTTTTTGGTGAACCGTCTGGCAGAAGTGGGACGGGGAACGGCGCGGGTGGTGCGTCAGGATGAACCCACGGCGGAGGTGGCGGAGCAGTTTTTCCGGGAAATTAATAACCCAGTGTTGACGAATGTCAAGGTGCAGTGGGAAGGTGGGGGGACGGCGCCGGAAATTTATCCTCTGTCGCCACCGGATTTGTTTGCGCAGCAGCCGTTGGTTTTGTTCGGACGGAAGAGCGATCGGGCGGCTGGTCGTCTGCGTGTCACCGGGACCGCCGCCGGTGGCGATCGCTACGAGCAGGTGTTTAACCTGAATTTCGACCTGGGGGGCAACCCCGCGATCGCCCAGTTGTGGGGGCGCCACCGGATTAAAGATTTGATGAATCAGATGTTTGGGCGGGAGAGTGCCTCCGGCGTCGAAGCTGTCACCAATACCGCTTTGGCTTACCGCTTGTTGTCGGAGTACACCGCTTTTGTGGCAGTTTCTGAAGAGGTGCGGGTGAACCCAGACGGCACCACGGAGCGGGTGGTAGTGCCAGTAGAAATGCCCGAGGGTGTGAGTTACGATGGCATTTTTGAAAGTGCCGATGAGGAGGCTTTTGCCCCAGGATCGCCCCAAGGCCGTCTGGCTAATGGCTCTGCTAATATGGGTGCGGGCACTCGTGGCGGGGCATACTCCGCATCACCGCCGCCGCCGCCTCGTCCTTTATCTCAGGCCGAGGACCGCACTGGCTCAGCGCCAGAACCGATGCCCACGAGCAAAATTGAGGTGGTCAGCGCTGAGGGTTTGGATGCCAGCGCGATCGCCTCTCTCGAAGAACATCTCAAATATGTCAGCTTGCCCGCAGCAGTGAGCGGCGAAGTAGTTTGGGAGTTGACCGTACGCGGCGGTCGCGTGGTGCGAACCATCTGGGACGATACGGCTTCTACTGTGCGAGACTCGGACACTTTAGATGCCCTAGAGCAGGCCATATCCTCCTGGTCTGTTCCTGGTAATACTTCTGGCACCATCCGCATCAAATTGCGGATTCAGGGGTAATTATCGGCAGTGGTGCTACCCGGTGTAGGCTCAATTTCCTGCACCGGGGGGCGCCATGCCAAATACACGGCAGCACCTAGCATGGGGACTAAAGATACAGCCCAAAAAATTCCTGGCTGTGTCAGTCCCCGCCGTGCCATATCGTCCTTGAGTAACAGTGGGAACAGCAAACACAGCAGGCAAAAATCCAGGCTCATCACATGAATAAACCTGCTGGTTTGCCACTGGTGACAGAAATCTGACCAATTCCCATAAGTGATACCACCAGCCAATAAAATTACCGTTGCCAAAGTCACGACAGCTCCGGTCCACCGGGAATCCACCACCCGGAGCAAAAGATTTTTTCGCCCCGAAAAACTGGCGTTGGGGTCTCGGAGGGCTAAATAAGGCAACAGGGCAAAAGCCCCCAGGGCAAAGCTCCCCAAAGCAAACGGCCATGCGGGGATTTTTTGATTTCTCCCATCGAGCAACAGAACGCAGGTGTAGGCGATCGGCCAGACGCCCATGATGTTGAACAGGGCAACTACGGTGGGGTTGATATTTTCCCACTGGCCCGCAGAGAGGTTAACAATCAGCTCTAAGGTGTCTGGCTGGTCCGGTGGTGCGAAGTTAAAGGCATATACCACGAAACCAACCCACAGCAATCCTAATCCTATTTTTGTCCTCATCGAATCCTCATTTGACATATGCAATGGGGCGATTGTAAAAAAAAAGCAACGAATAATGAAGCTAGATTGGAAAAATTATTAATTTATTGTTATCTTTAAAAATAAATCGCTTAATATATGGTAATGGCAAGGTGAAAATCTTGGCGGGTTAGTCCTTGAGGATCAAGGGTGTTCAGGATTAGGGACAAAAATAGCAGTGCCTAGGGTAGCGGATTGTCTAAGCGCCAACTACGGAGCCGAAGTAATATGGATGTGATCGAGTTAATCAAACTGTACCAAAGCGGGCAGCGGGACTTTGCTGGTGCTGACCTCAGCAGCGCCGACCTTCGCGGTGCCAACTTGGCAGGAGTGAATTTATTTGGTGCCAACCTCCGAGGTGCCAACCTCAGCCGGAGTAACTTAAATAAGGCAGACTTAAGTAAGGCAAATCTCAACTGGGCAAATTTCAGTTTTGCCAAGATGGAGTCTGTGAAGCTCTCAGATGCCGACCTCACGAAAGCGATTCTCACTGGGGCGCTGTTGGAAAAAGCCAAACTGCCTCGGGCTAAAGTGAGTGGAGCCAATCTGACGGGGGCAAATTTTCGCAGTGCCAACCTGCGCAGTGCCAACCTGGCGGGTTCCAATATGGAGTGGATCAACCTGCGCGGAGCTAACCTCACTGGCGCGAACCTTAGTTGGACAAATCTTTGCCATGCGAGACTCAGCGGGGCGATGATTTATGGGGCCATGCTGAATGGGGTCAGCCTGGAGGAGGCTTTTTTAAATGGGGTTGACCTGACGGGGGTCAACCTGAATGGTACGAACCTGAAAGGGGCAAAGCTGAATTCGGCGAGACTAGAAGGTGCGAATTTGATTGGTGCCAACCTCTCTGGGGCGACGATGCGATCGGCCAGCTTAATTGGCGCCGACCTCAGTTGTGCCAACCTCCTGGAAGCACAGTTACAGGGAGCCAACCTCAACTGGGCATGTCTGCACCGCGCTTGTTTGCAGCAAGCAGATTTGAGCAATACCACTTTCTTGGGCGCCAACATCGAGGGGGCTGATTTTGCCGATGCGGTGATGCCGGAAAAAACTGTCAGATATTTTTACTTAACTACCACTGGTAGTTCTTCCTC
This sequence comes from Oscillatoriaceae cyanobacterium M33_DOE_052, assembly GCA_015296065.1. GTDB lineage: Bacteria > Cyanobacteriota > Cyanobacteriia > Cyanobacteriales > Laspinemataceae > Koinonema. The sequence continues at coordinate 62,495 of DVDU01000305.1, forward strand.
TTGGAACTGGGAAACGATGGCAACTGCGGGCACAGCATAATCCCGTGATTGATTGATTAGCTGCCTAATTCTTGGGAACGTCGAGAGGCTGCCCTTACAGCCTCAATTAGTGCTGAGCGGAAACCGGCGCTTTCTAGTTGGGCGATACCCGCGATCGTTGTGCCACCAGGGCTAGTCACCCGGTCTTTAAGCTGGGCGGGATGTTCTGCCGTTGTCGCCAATAGGGTGGCAGTGCCCAAGACTGTTTGCAGCGCCAGTTTGGCCGCCACTGCCCGAGGTAGTCCGGCGGCCACACCGCCATCGGCGAGAGCCTCGATCGCGATCGCCACATAAGCTGGACCCGAACCGGAAAGACCTGTTACCGCATCCATCATCCCTTCCGGGACTTCGATAACTTCCCCCACGGCTTGCAAAATTCGCCGTGCGATATCTATGTGGTTGGGGGTGACTAATTCCCCCGGCGCGATCGCCGTAATTCCCGCCCCCACAGTGGCCGGAGTATTCGGCATCGCTCGAATTGCTGGATAATTGGGAAATGCCGCTTCTAGCTTACTCAGGGGTACCCCCGCCATAATCGAGAGGATCACTGGCCGGTTCTCTCCCCTCCCTGATGCCAGAGCTGCCGCTACCGCCGCAAACACTTGGGGTTTAACAGCCAAGAGCAGCACTTCTGATGCCTGAGCCGCTTTGAGGTTGTCCCCCGTCACCCCCACACCATATGTTGACGCCAGATACTCCCGGCGAGCTGGTTGGGGCTCACTGACCAAAACTGCCTCTGAGGGATAAATTCCTTGTGCCAGCAGACGGGATAACAATGCTTCTCCCATTACCCCGCCGCCAATAATGCCTAATTTTACACCCATTCTTTTTGTCCTTGGTCCTTTGTCCTTGGTCCTTGGTCAAAAGTCCCTTGTCCTTTGGCTGTTCATAAAAGTGAACATTTACCAATCGTCATTTAGTTTTTCATACAAGTGAAAAACCGGGGACATGTTACCAGGGACATGTTACCAGGGACAAGTGACAAAGGACAAAGGACATGTTACCAATGACTAATTTTACTGCGCCATTTGGGCTGGTTCTTCTGCCCACATCGGCCCTGGAGCCGCAGTCCGACCCATCCGAGCTTGGTGTTGTAGGACTTCGTGAACGACGCCAGTTTGGGTACTTACCTGCACACAGCTCGGAGTAAATAGGAAAATACTTTCCCCAATTCTTTCTTGGTGTCCATCCAGAGCATAAGTGCCACCAGCGATGAAATCTACCGCCCGCTGGGCTTGGTCTGGATCCATCAGAGTCAGGTTTAAAACCACCGACTTGCGCTCCCGCAGGGCTTGAATTGCCTGGGGCATTTCTTCAAAGGAGCGCGGCTCCATCACCACTACTTCGGAAATGTTGTTATTTGCACCGGGCATTCCAATCACATTATTAATTCCCTTCATGCTAGATCTCCCTAACTGTTCCGTGCCTACCATTGCCATATTTGCCGCATTCATGCTGGAGTCACTAGGCGAGCGCACGGGCAGTCTGCTCCGAGAACGGCGTTCATCTACGGGGGCGGGAGCGATCGGCTGTTCTTCGTAGAGGTTTTGGTAACTATCTCCCTCCTCGTAATATTCATCATCGTAATCGTTGTTGCGATCGAGTCCGATAAAATCTCGTAACTTCGTAAAAATCGTGTTCACTGTTTTAGCTCCCTTACAATTAGCATTAACTTGGGGGATGAAATCCCTGCCGGCGGGCTGATGGCTCACTTTTGAGCGATCGGCTTTCATCTCCCAGATGGGATGCGAGTTTTGCGGTAGTGCCACGGAGACTGGGGGACCAGGGGACTAGGGGACGGGGGGACGCGGTTCGGCTTCGCTCACCGACC
>DVDU01000024.1 GCA_015296065.1 Oscillatoriaceae cyanobacterium M33_DOE_052
CCCCTGCCCCCCTGCTCCCCTGCTCCCCTGCTCCCCTGCTCCCCTGCTCCCCTGCTCCCCGTCCCAAGTGGTGGCATATTATAAAATAGTCAATCAAAATTAGCCCCCATCATCTTGATGCAAACGATCGCTACCACCCCCATCAGGGATGTCATTACTGCTCAACGCCAGTTTTTTGCCACGGGAAAGACCAAAGATATTGCATTTCGACTGACGCAACTGCATAATCTCTATCAAGCCATCAAAAATCGGGAAGATGCCATTTATGCGGCTCTGAAAGCTGACCTCAATAAACCCAATGTAGAGGCTTATTATGAAATAGTCGTTACCAGAGATATCAAAGCGGCGATTAAAAATCTCAAATCTTGGACGAAACCGCAAAAATTACCCATTCCTTTAGAACAATTTCCCGCCCAAGCGTTGAGAGTGCCCGAACCTTTGGGGGTAGTGTTGATTGTGGGAGCCTGGAATTATCCGTTTAATCTGATAATTGCCCCTTTGATTGGTGCTATTGCTGCGGGTAACTGCGCAGTTATCAAACCTTCGGAACTCTCCCCCCATACTTCCCGCTTAATCGCCGAAATTATCGGCGAAACTTTTCCGCCCCATTATATTACAGTGGTTGAAGGTGGAATAGACATGAGCCAGCAGCTTTTAGCGGAAAAATTTGATTATATCTTTTTTACTGGTAGCCCAAGAGTGGGTAAAATTGTGATGGAGGCAGCGGCCAAACATCTGACACCGGTTACTTTAGAGTTGGGGGGAAAAAGTCCTTGTATTGTCACGGAAGATGTTAATATAGAAGTGGCGGCTAAGCGCATCGTTTGGGGCAAGTTTGTCAATGCGGGTCAAACCTGCATTGCCCCGGATTATTTATTGGTGCAGCAGGGGGTAAAAGCCCAGTTGTTGGCGGCAATTAAAGCGGCTATTATAGAATTTTATGGCAATGAACCGGCAAATAGCCCTGATTATGGGAGAATTATTAATCATAGCCACTGGCAGCGGTTGACTGGGTTGTTAGATGGGGGAGAAATTATCGTTGGGGGTCAGATAAATCCTGATGAACGTTATCTATCGCCGACGGTGATGGATAATGTGAGTTTAGAGGCGGCGGTGATGCAGGAGGAGATTTTTGGGCCGATTTTGCCGGTGATGGGGTATGGGGAATTATCGGAGGCGATCGACCAAATCAACCGCCTCCCCAAACCCTTGGCTCTCTATATCTTCTCCCACAACCCCAACCACCAAGAGCAAATCTTGCAGCAAACCTCTTCTGGCACTGTGTGCATCAATGATACTTTAGTACATTTCATTACCAGTAACCTCCCTTTTGGCGGTGTGGGTAATAGCGGTATGGGTAGTTGCCACGGTAAAGCCAGTTTTGATACTTTTTCCCACTACAAAAGTATCTTAAAACGGTCTTTTCTGTTTGATGTGGACTTGCGCTATCCCCCCTATCGGGATAAACTCTCTTGGCTCAAGCGGCTATTGGGGGGATAATTGGGTGAGACGGACAACAGCTAATCTGGTTGCAGATACTGGTGTGGGTGAAAGGTCAGATAGTTGGTAAAATTGAGATACTCAGGTCGCAAAACAGGGGATCGGCTATGTCCATGATTCAAATCATGTTGATATTACATTATTTTATGCCTTGGAGGGGGGGGCATCTGGTAGCGCAGGTACTGCTATCCCAAATTTATGGGATGTATGAGGTGCAATATGCTTTGAAAAAGGCTGGGGAAGAGGAGGAGGAGGCAATAGAGCGGAAATTGTGGCGATCGTTCTGGCTCGACCCCAGCAATACCACGACTAATGCCTATTTGGGGCTGTTTCGCAATGCTCCCATATTTGTCAGTCATCAACAGGGCGATAAAATTAGCGATAAATCCTTTACTCTCGTAGGGGAAACCATGCCTCATGGGAGGGTTTATTTAGAAGTAAAATCAGGTATGCCCGTGTTTTTGGGTTTAATCAAACTTACGGACGAGACTTTAATCGCTACCTGGGTTGATGCTGATGAAACGGGAAAATTTCAGGTGGAAGTCACGCCCACAGACCCCATGCCAAAAACTCGCTATTATGTTTCTGCAACTGTGATGAGCGATCGGCTCACGGAAGTTACCCGGATGACGCTTATTCAGACTGACTCCGTAGGTTAAGATTATTTAGCTGGCACGGACAAGGTAGTGATAGCGGATGACATTGGTCATTTGTCATTGGTCATTTGTCATTTGTCATTGGTCATTTGTCATTGGTCATTTGTGGTGTAGGGTGGGTAGTAACCACCCTACAGGTGCTAATAATTAATGGTAAATTGTCCAATACCAGGCGGCGGTGTAGGGATGTAGCCATCCGGCTTCTTGTAGTCCCCAGTATAGACTTTGGTCGATGACAATTTCTAACCCCAAGAGATTTAATAGGTGGGTGGGTTGTTGGTTGGGGTCATATTTGATAGCCACAGTTCCCCGACATTCAATCCGCCAGCGTTGTGGTTCTCGGTAGGCTGTGGCGGTGATGGTAAAGGCGTTGAGAGCGAGAGCGACGCGGCGATCGTCCCCCAAATATTCGCCATAAGACCAGTCTATCACAGTGGCGGGCATTTCTACTACTTGGGTCTCTGGGGGATAATGGGCAAGACTATGGATAAATGGCTCTAAAGCAGTGCGGACGCGGGGAGATTGCATGGCAAAATCTGAATCAAACCGGCGGACTTTTTCCCCTGGGAAACCTAGGAGGAGAGTCTCTTTGGCCACTTCAGGCATTCCTAACAGATATCCTCCCGCTGCCATGACGATATTGCCACCATAAATAGCGACTTTATTGGGGAAATTTAAAGCCCTAGGGCCGCTGGCTTGCAGTTTTGCGGCTAGGTGCTGCTGCCTGAGCATAATTTCGCTTAATATAGGATACCATAAAATTAAACTACTGACTAGAATAATCACAATAATTTTAATTCTGTGATGCCATTGATGGATTTTGATGGGAAAAAATACGCCAGTGAGGATAAGCGCGGGAATGGCCAGAGAAATCACCGTGGCGGCGAGACTCCAGAGGGCGATAATTGTAAAAATAGTGAATCCACCGGTCATGCTGAGGCGAATTAACCAGGATTTGATGATAAATTTAGCTCGATGATTTTGGTTCATTTTTTTAGGAATTGGGAAACCCGGTTTCGCGGAAGTTACCGGGTTTCTGGGTCAGGACTAGATTAAAATGCCGGTAATCATGCCAGCAAGTAGGATAAAACCAATCCAGACGTTTTGGCCGAAGATTTTGCCGTAAGGTTTGGTGAGGTGTTCTTGTCGCAGTTGGAGATATTGCCAAGTCCAAATAATCATGGCGGCGATGAGGGAGAGCCAAAAACCGAGGTGTAACTGCATGGAAGTGCCTAACCAGGTGAGTAAGGCTGCAGTACCGAGAAAGAAGATGGCGACGGCTTCGGCGGCGTAGTTGCCGAAAAATAGGGCGCTGGAGTTGATGCCAATGCGCCGATCGTCTTCGCGATCGCTCATGGCATAAACCGTATCAAATCCCAAAGTCCATAACACTGTAGCTCCCCACAAAATCCAAGCGGGAGTTACCAACTCGGCGGCGGCGGCGGTCCAGCTAATCAATACGGCAAAACCCCAGGCGATGGAGAGGACTAGCTGGGGGATGGGGAATACCCGTTTTGCCAGGGGGTAGCAGATGATGACGGGAACGGCGGCGACGCAGAGCCAAAAACTGAGGCGATTAAGATATAATGCCAAAACAGCAGCGCAACAGAGGGCAACGAAGACCACGACGATGCCGGTGCCCACGGTGAGAGCGCGGGAGGCCAGGGGGCGCGATCGGGTGCGCTCCACTTGTGGATCGATATTCCGGTCCCACAAGTCATTCACAGCGCAACCGGCAGCAGAAGTGGCAAAAGTACCTAAGACGATCACAACTACCAGGGGAACCTCTGGCGTGCCATTAGCGGCCAAAAACACAGCCCATAAGGCGGGAACCATTAAGATGAAGCGTCCGGCGGGTTTGTCCCATCGGAGCAGTCGCACCACAGCCTGCCAAGTGGGAATAGGGGTTTGGATTTCTGGTGAATTGAGCATTTGTCTTTTAAAATCGCGCTAATTTCTCTTTATTAAGATACTCGTAGTCTGTTATTCTGCTGTGGGTTCTTAACCAAGGATACAGGGCAATGGTCAAGTCAGTTCCCCTCGTCAAAATTACCCCGCCTACACCAGAGCAAGAGCGTGTTCTGGCGGCGATCGATATGGGCACCAATTCCCTGCATATGGTGGTAGTGCGGATTAACCCGAACTTGCCAGCGTTTACCATCATCGCTCGGGAGAAAGAAACGGTGCGGTTGGGCGATCGCGAACCGGAAACGGGCAACCTGAAAACTGCGGTGATGGCGCAAGCAGTGACCACGATGCGCCGCTTTCAAGACATCGCCAAAAGCCTGAATGCGGAAAATATCATCGCTGTCGCCACTTCCGCCGTGCGGGAAGCTCCTAACGGACGGGAATTTTTACAACAGGTGCAATCGGAGTTAGACCTGCAGGTAGATTTGATTTCTGGCTATGAAGAAGCCCGCCGCATCTACTTGGGGGTGCTTTCGGGGATGGAATTCAACGGTGAGCCCCACGCCATCATTGACATTGGCGGCGGTTCTACGGAGTTGATTTTAGGTGATGGTGATGAGCCCCGATCGCTGAGCAGCACCAAAATCGGCGCCGTGCGTCTGACGAAGGAATTTATTACTACTGACCCCATCAGCAATAATGAATTCCAGTATCTGCAAGCCTATATTCGGGGGATGATTGAGCGGGGTGTTGATGACTTGCGCGCCCATCTCAACCCCGGAGAGCAACCCCGCTTAGTGGGTACTTCGGGCACGATTGAAACTCTCGCCGCCATCCACGCTCGGGGCAAGTTGGGCACCACGCCGGGTTCCCTGACGGGTTATCAGTTAACGCTTAAAGATTTAAAAGATATCGTCAATCGCTTGCGCAAGCTATCTTGTGCCGAACGGACTGCCATTCCGGGGATGTCCGATCGGCGTGCCGAAATCATTCTCGCCGGTGCTTTGATTCTCCAGGAAACAATGGAAATGCTGGGAATGGATTCCCTGACATTGTGCGAGCGGGCGTTGCGGGAAGGGATTATCGTTGATTGGATGCTGGCTCACGGTTTGATTGAAGACAAACTGCGCTATCAAAGCGCCGTCCGCCAGCGCAGCATCCTGAAAATCGCCCATAAATATGACGTGGACTTGGAATCAGCGGAGCGGGTGGCTGCATTTGCCTTGAGTTTATTTGACCAAACCCAAGGCAGCCTCCACCAATGGGGACCAGAAGGGCGAGAATTGCTCTGGGCTGCGGCGATCGTCCATAACTGCGGTTTGCACGTCAGTCACGCCGCCCACCACAAACACTCCTACTATCTCATCCGCAACGGTGAACTCCTCGGTTATACTGATACGGATATTGAAATCATCGCCAACCTCGCCCGCTACCATCGCAAGAACCCGCCCAAAAAGAAACACGAAAATTACAGCAGTTTAACTGACAAAACTCACCGCAAAATGGTGAAGCAGCTTAGTGCGATTTTGCGCTTAGCCGTAGCGCTCGATCGGCGGCAAATCGGCGCCGTTTCCCAGGTGGCATGTGATTACCAGCCAGAAACCAAAGAACTGTACCTCAAAATCCACCCCACCGACCCTAACGATGATTGCGTTTTAGAACTATGGAGTTTAGAGCAGAAAAAAGGCGTATTTGAGGCAGAATATGGCCTGAAAGTCATCCCCAAATTGGTAAAATTACCCATAGCCGCTGCCGTATAATCTATTTACAGCACTTTGTCAAACGATGCGGGAATATCACAAACCCTCACCCCCAACCCCTCTCCCTAGTAGGGAGAGGGGAGCCTGTGGAGACGGGGCGGTTTTGATTCATCAGCCCCTACTTCTTTACTCCCCTTTCTCCCTTTTTGGGAGAAAGGGGTTGGGGGATAGAGGGGAGACTGGCTTTCTCGCTATATGCGTCTGGCAACGATTCCACAAAATCACATCTTGGGAAAATTATCACTATGATAATGGCAGGATTTGGGCAGCGGTATCTCATCACTTTGAATAGATACAAGTGGCTAGCTTTAGCCGCCTTTGCTACCTGTGCGGGGGTAGCAGTTGTCATCGGTTGGCAGAGAGAACCCCTGCCCAAATACCTCGCCTTTGGCAGCTTAACCGCCAATCGCCCCCCCGTCACCTTCTCCGCCACCGCCAGCCAAATTCAGCAACAAGGCACCCAGCTCACTGTCGAGTTGCTCCTCGCTGACGATGTGATTAAAGCTGTAGCCGAAGCTCTCAAAAGCAACCCTACCGATATCCGCAAATGGGCGCAGCTCGGACAAGCAACCAATGGCATCAACGTCATTTATCGCGATGATGATGCCGAACGAGCCAAAGCCATCGCATCGGCGCTCATGCAAGGAATGATTCAAAAAAGCCTGTTGATAAATCGGGCTAGATTAAAAGCAGTGGTAGAAACTACCCAAAAACGCCAGGTAGAAGTTAAGAAATCCCTAGATGATGCCCAGAAAAAACTGGCAGAATCTAACCAACCGGCGGAGCGTCAGAGTCTAGAGCAACAGGTGGCAAACCAACAAGCTCTTTATGAGAAAGTGCAGGCAGCTTTAAGTGATGCAGAAGCCGCCCAAGCCGAAATTGCCAGCAGTTTAGGAGTTGCCCGCCCCCCCGAAGTTTTTCCTAACAAAGCGCCTAATCCTTTCTTGGTGATTTCTGGCATCGGGATTTTAGCCGGTTTCGCCCTCAGCGCTACCAGTATTCTAATTGTAACCTTCTTCGTGAAAAATCCCCAAGCGGATGCCTTTCGGGAAAAGTTGCTCACCGCTTACCGCCACCGCTGTCCCCTCACTGGCGCCGATGCTGATTTGGCTTTGGAAGCTGTGACTATTGAGCCGAAAATGGGGGCGGTAAAGGCGACTAATGGGTTGATTTTGCGCGCCGATGTGAAAAAATTATTTGAGGCGCAACTGTTGGCGATCGACCCTAAAACTCTGAAAGTTCTGATTGCGCCAGAACTTAGCAAGACGATTTATAATGAGTTAGTGGGTAAACCTCTGCAATTACCCACAGATAAAGCATCCCGTCCTAGTATCGAGGCGCTGGCTGCTCACTATCGTCGCTGTGCTTGGGTTGCTGCTGATGGTGGGGCGGTGAAGGATAAGACTGATTAAATCCTTTGCCATATGGTTTCAATTACTGTAATATTAGTAAAGGTATCGCCGTCAAAGCCGCCAGCTAAATTTTGGAGATAGCACCAATGTCGGCATATCTAAAATACAATACATACTATATTGCTGGGAGGGATATTGCTTGACAGATACTTACGGTAGAAGTATTCAGCTAGGGGCTTCTCGTCGCCGCCTGGAGGACGCCGAAGCTCTGCATCGCCAAAAGCGCTGGTATGGCGCTGTTTGCCTGGGTGGATATGCGATCGAATGTTCTTTAAAAGCTCTCATCTGCTATAATGAAGAAAAACAAAACTTCAAAGACACGGCTACATGATACTTACGATAGAAGTATTCAGCTAGGGGCTTCTCGTCGCCGCCTGGAGGACGCCGAAGCTCTGCATAGCCAAAAGCGTTGGCATGGCGCTGTTTACCTGGGTGGATATGCGATTGAATGTTCCTTAAAAGCTCTCATCTGTTATGATGAAGGCAGAAAAAAAAACTTCAAAGACACGGCTACCTTCAAAAAAGGTATGCAAGGCGCAAATTTGCACAATCTGGCCAAGTTGTTAGAATCTCTCAATAGTCTGGAGCGAGCTATCCAATTAGACCGCACCAAGAAATACCAGGAAGCATGGAATACAATAACCCAACAGTGGAAAAACGATGAATTGCGCTACTCAGACAAACAGGGTAATGAGGAAGAAAGCCAGCGATTTATCGAAGCTGTAAAGCTGCTACATAGATTCATCCTCGAGCAACAAGGAGAGAGCTGATAATGGATATGACTGCATTACCTAATAAAATTCAGGAGCATCTGACCCAAGAGTTAAAGAATCAAGACTCCCAAGTGCAAGTGATTGTCAAACGCACTTCCCTGGGTTGGCTCAAACTTAAAATTGTGACCAACTGGTTTGAGAGCAAGTCTTCTGAGGAGCGAGAACAAGCAATTAACAAACTTCTGGATAGTTTGGATTTTCATCTGGGACAATACCCAATGGCGGGCTATGACTTGTTGACCCCAGCAGAAGCAAGGGCAGAACCTCCCGAATATATCCAGTTACCTTTGTGGTCAGATATTTTAATGGCTCCAGAACCTGACCAACCAGCTTTAGTAGATGAAAACAGTAGTGCTAAGCGCCCTTTAATTGTAACTTTTTACTCCTTCAAGGGAGGTGTGGGTCGTTCCACGGCTTTAGGTCTGGTAGCCGGTATATTAGCAACCCGCAATCGGCGGGTGGTGATGGTAGATTTAGACTTGGAAGCACCGGGAATTTCAATTTTGTTTCGCTCGGAGACTGAGAACAGTAATGTGGCGCCCTATGGGGTGTTGGATTATTTGCATCAGCGCTACCTTACCCCTGAAGAAAATATTCCCCCGATTCAGGACTGCATCTGTCAGATCAGCTTAACCACTCGCGGCGAACTTTTTTTAATCCCGGTGGGAGAGTATGACGAAAATTATATTCATCGGCTAGCTGACTTGGATATGGGGGTTTTCTATCGCCGGGAAATCAACCCAGTAGAGCAATTGATGGCAGATATCACAAAGCAATTAGATCCAGACGTGATTCTGATTGATGCCCGCACTGGTTTTAGCGACACGGGGGCGGTGGCGCTGTTCGATCTAGCCGATACTGGGATTATCTGCTTTTCCCCAACGGAGCAGAGCTTTGAAGGACTGCGCTGGGTTGTGCAAGCGGTGCGCAAACAGAGAGACTATCAAGGTAAACCAGACCTCCGGTTTTTGCTGACACCGATGCCACCGGTAGCAGCGGAGCAGCGACAAATTTGGATTAATCGAGTGGAGGATTGGCTGGAAGAAAACTGGGGGTTGAGCGGCGGCACAACTGTCGGGGAACTTTACTATGAAGTGTCATATAATCCCAATATCTTAACTTTGTCTAGTCTAGTCAGCGATGTGCCGAAAAGTTTGCTGGATGCTTATCTGCCCATTGCGGATGCTATTGACGCCAGTTTGCCTGATGTTCAACCAAGTGTAGCACCTAATGTCTCGGAACAGCGCCAGCAAATTTTGCGTGAATTGCGGTTTGAGGCAGCTACTGCGCAAGAGTTGGAACCGGCCAATATCCCCAATATTTTTCAACGCACGGAGGATTTCCCTAAATTCTTGAGTGAGAAGACTTGGCTGATTCGTGGCGCTAAGGGAACCGGGAAAAGTTTGCTGTTTCGGCTATTTGTGGAACAGCCAGAAGCTGCAAAAGAATTGGCGAAATCTGAGCTAGATTTAACCAAAGTTCATTTTATCCCCGGGCACGGCCAGCCCAGATTGTCGGAAACGATTTTAGAAAGTGGTGATTTGGCTAGCTATGAAGAATTGGCGGGCACGACGGAATGGCATAGTTTTTGGCTCAATTATGCTTTATTACAATTGTGCCATGCTCGGTCTGAGTTGCGGGAAATTCCGGGTTTGGACGGGGATTTAGTGGCATTGAGTGCGGAAAATAACCCCTCCCATGCCTCGATTGTCTCATGGTTGGTGGGTCGATCGCGATCGCCAGCCGCCAAGCCGCAAGCTGGTGATGAATTGCGGGCGATCGACCGCTGGCTACAAGAAAACAATCTGCGGGTATGGTTGCTGTACGATGAGCTAGATGCTGGCTTTGGTTCTAGCCAACTAGATTACGATCGGCGCCGTCGCGCTCTGGAAGCCTTGCTAGCTTGGTGGTTGGAAAGTGGCACCAGTTTGAAATGTATTGTCCCCAAAATATTTTTACGGGAAGATATCTGGAGCCAACTAAATTTTACCAATACCGCACATTACAGCGGAAGGGCGCTCCAGTTGCGCTGGGAGGAGCCAGACCTTTGGCGACTGGTACTCCGCCAAGCTCTGAAAAGTTCAGATACTTTGAAACAGTATTTAGAGCAGGAATTAGGGGTGACAGTAGAGCGACTCAATACAATTGCACAGGAGCAGCTCAGAAAAAGCCTGTATCCTCTTTGGGGTGAGCGGATGGGGCGCACAAAAAAAGCCTATACTTATAATTGGATTCGCACCCGGATTGCCGACGGTCAAAAGAACTGTTTCCCCCGCAGCTTAATATTGCTGCTGCAAAAAGCCGTCGAACTTGAGAGAGAGTTCTCTACAGACTATAGCTCTGATATTATCCTGCGCCCCAAGGCGTTAATCGATGCTTTTCCCTACGTTTCCCAACGGCGGGTAGAGGAAGTCCGGAACGAATACCCGGAACTCCAATCATATCTGGACAGCCTCCAGGAGGAACGCTCTCCCATTGATGCCGATCGGCTCGGTGAGATTTGGCAATTGGAAGCTAGCGAATTAACATCTCGCATCAAGGATATGGTAGAAGCTGGGATTCTCACAGAACGCTCTCGTCCCAAAGACCCTCCCCCTCGTGTCTATGCGGTGGCTGAGTTGTATCTGTATGGGTTAGGAATGATTCGCAAGGGACAACGGTAAATATAAAGGCAAAATCAGCGCTCTAAACATAGAGTCTGCCTATTTTTTTAATTGACCCGGTTTATTGCCTAACAATGGAGTATTTTTGTGGTGATTTAGACCCCAGTCTAAATTCATGTAAAAATTGGGTCGCCTCTTCCCATAGCCCCTATAGTTGGATTCACGATAATCCTCCTGAAATCAAAGCTAACCAATTAATGTAACCATTGCGGCATTCCCACGTTTCGGTTACAATCACAATGCTGAGCTGACGCGCCCCGAGGCGCGCCCAACAATCCAGTTATTTTTTCTCGGCTGCTAATGGTTTAAATGTGGAAGTTAAAGCCTTAATGGCTCCCGGTAAATTTTCTTTACCCTTGTCATCTGTAGCCGAAATTAACATGAACAAAACGTTATTTTCCTGCTGCTTGGCGACGATGACACCGCCCACATTTTTGGTCTTTTTACCGGTTGTCAATGTCCCCGTCCAAGGAATTTCAATTTCTCCCTGGGCGACTACTTGTAATGGCCCCGATTGAAATCCTTCACCCTGGGAGAATGTGGCTAATGCCCCTTGGGCTAAGGTATCATAGGTGAGAGGATTAGCCGTAGGTTGGGCTTTGACAACCACAGTATAAGCTAAACTGCCATCAGGGGATTCTATGAGGGGCGCCTCTCCCACTGAACCGACTTTGTAATCTTGAATGATGCCGATTTCAAATCTTTTTTTGGCATCCTGATAGGGTTGATCGCTCAAAGGTAATGCCTCACCAGGATAATTTCTCGGCTGTATTGCTGGGGTAGTAGTTGTTGGTGCGGCTGGAGTTGGGGGTGAGGGGGAAGCCGCCGGAGATGGGGAGGGAGATGGTGATGGTGATATTCCTTGAGCGGTTGCACCGTCAGGTCTGCGCACCATTCGGGCGGCAGAATTAGAAGGAGAAATGGCGGTGCTGGGAATTGTGCGGTTGGGGTTGGATGCGGTGTAAATTTCTTGGGCGACAGCGGTTAATTCAGGACTGTGTGCTGTCATTTGGGGCAACCGCCCGAAAATTATCAGTGCCAATGCTGTCACCAGTCCCAATACCAGAGGCAGGAATTGTAGCTTTTTTCCTGGATTGCGGTGTTTTTTCATTAGTTGAACTCCTGTTGACTTTTGTCATTTGTCCCTTGGATTACCTGCCCAAAACTGAGGTGCTGTTGCCGAAATAAAATAATCCGGCGATGCAGCCCGTCATCAGAGTGGCTAAGGTGCCAGCCCATAGGGCTTTCCAGCCGAGGTCGCTGATTTCAGAGCGACGATCGGGGACGAGGGAAGATAAACCCCCAACGAATATCCCGTAGGAGGGAATGTGGGTGAAACCGCAGAGAACGTAGCTGACGATGAGCATGGAGCGATCGCTAATCATTCCCTGTCCCGAGAGAGTAGCTAATTTCAGATAAGGGGGAATCGAAGTTTGCAAAACCCGCTGTCCGATAATCACGGAAGCCTGCCAAAGTTCGCCCCATTCCAAAGAAACTCCGGTTAAGAAAGTCAGGGGCAAAAACAAAACCCCGAAAATATTATCCAAAGTCACCACAGAAAACAGCTTTCCTACATACTGCAACGGCACGATGTTGCTGTTGGCTAGACCGGCCAAACCGCCGAAAAAGGAATTCAGCAGGGCGACTAAGCCGATAATGGCGATAATCACAGCGGCAATACCTACCGCCATATTCACCCCGTCCAATGCACCCAAAATCAAGCTGTCCATGATGCTGGGTTTTTTCTCGTTTGGGTCTTCCTCTGGGTCTTCGGGGATACCACCCATTGTTAAGGGTTCCTCGGTTTCGGGGACTAAAATTTTGGAGATCACGAAGCAGGCGGGAATGGCGATGATGGAGGCGGACATCAAGTGACCGGTGATATTGGGGAATACGGGACGGAGGAACCCGGCGTATATTCCTAAAACCGTGGAGGCGATCGAGCCGAAACAACTAGCGAGGATCGCGCAAAGTTCGCTCCTTGTCATATCGGCGAGAAATGGCTTGACCGCGATCGCCGATTCAATACCCACAAAAATATTTGCCGCTCCCGATAAAGATTCCGCCCCGCTCAGGCGCATTGTTTTCTGGAAGATTTTGGCGAACACTTTCACCGCCGGTTGAATCGCCCCTACGCGGTACAGTAGGGAAATCAGCGCCGAGAAAAATATCACTTGGGGCAAAGAGCGAAAAGCGAAGATGTAACCCATATCTAGAAAATCGCCACCCAGACGATCGCCCAATATTGGCACATAAGGAGTTCCCAGAGTTCTCGTAATCCAGCGCCCCGCCTCTCCCGGTCCGACAGTGCCCGGGTTAGGCACAATAATCGGACCAAACAAAAATCTTGCCCCAGTTTCGCTGGCATCAATGACCACATTGAGCAAATCATTAAGCACCGTAATGCTATCACGAGTCACCGGCACCTGAAACACCAGCGCCCCCACCACCAGGAGCAAACCGATGCCCCAAAACATCACCTTCCAGGGAATCCTGCGGCGGTCTTCGCTCCCCAACCAGGCGATAAAACACAGGCCAAATATCCCTAAAAAGGAAATCACATTTAATATCCAGTCCATCGGATCAATGCCTCCACCACTGTTAAAATGCACAAATCAAGTTGTCTTTGTCATTTGTCCTTTGTTCTTTGTCCGCGAGCAACCTGATGCGATAATCTATGCTGCATAACCGAGGATTTGGTTAAGAAACCCGGTTTCTCCGACAAGGGACAAAGGACTAGGGACTAGGGACTGTTACAGCCATCAACCCCACATAATATCACCTAGTCAAGGAGACATCGGGTCTCCCTGTCTCCCAGTCTCCCAGTCAGCGGCCCAAAACTGAAGCGGTGTTGTCAAAATAAAATAATCCGGCGATGCAGCCCGTCATCATCGTAGCCAAAGTGGCTGCCCACAGGGATTTCCAGCCAATTGAGCTAATTTCAGCGCGTCGAGACGGGACGAGAGCGGCTAAACCGCCCACAAAAATACCGTAGGAGGCAATATGGGTAAAGCCACAGAGAACGTAGCTGACGACGAGCAGGGAGCGATCGCTTATCGTCCCTTGTGCCGATAGCGTAGCCAATTTGAGATAAGATGGAATTTCTGTGAGCAAAACCCGCTGCCCAATAATCACCGAAGCCTGCCAAAGTTCGCTCCATTCCAGAGAAACGCCGGTTAAGAAAGTCAGGGGCAAAAACAAAACCCCAAAAATGTTATCCAAAGTCACTACGGAAAACAGTAGTCCCAGATACTTTAGGGGTAGGATGTGGCTGTTTGCTAGACCCGCCAAACCACCGAAACCGGAATTAATCAGGGCGACTAAGCCGATAATCGCAATCAGAGCCGAAGCAATACCTACTGCCATATTCACCCCATCTAATGCCCCCAAAATCAAGCTGTCCATGAGGCTGGGTTTTTTCTGTGTTTGCGCATCCTCCGGGTCTTCGGGGATACCACCCATTGTTAAGGGTTCCTCGGTTTCGGGGACTAAAATTTTGGAGATGACGAAGCAGGCGGGAATGGCGATGATGGAGGCGGACATTAAGTGACCGGTGATGGTAGGGAAGACGGGACGGAGGAAACCGGCGTATAGTCCTAAAACTGTGGAGGCGATCGAGCCGAAACAACTGGTGAGGATCGCGCAAAGTTCGCTGCGAGTCATATCGGCGAGAAATGGCTTCACCGCAAGAGCCGATTCAATGCCCACAAAAATATTTGCCGCCCCCGATAAAGATTCCGCCCCACTCAAGCCCATCGTTTTTTGGAAGATTTTGGCGAATACCTGCACCACCGGTTGAATTACCCCCAACCGGTACAACAGGGAAATAATTGCCGAGAAAAATATCACTTGGGGTAAAGCCCGAAAAGCGAAAATATAACCCAAGTCCAGGAAATCGCCCCCCAGCCGATCGCCCAATATTGGCACATAAGGAGTCCCCAAAGCCCGCGCAATCCAACGCCCTGCCTCTCCCGGTTCCGCAGCCGTTCCTAGGGTGGGCACAATAATCGGCCCAAACAAAAATCTCGCCCCAGTTTCGCTGGCATCAATGACCACATTCAGCAAATCATTAAGCACCGTAATGCTATCACGAGTCACCGGCACCTGAAACACCAGCGCCCCCACCAGAAACTGCAACCCAATCCCCCAAAACATCACCTTCCAGGGAATCTTCCGCCGGTCTTCGCTCCCCAACCAAGCGATAAAACACAGGCCAAATATCCCCAAAAACGAAATCACATTTAACATCCCATGTCCTTGGTGATTTGCCCTTTATCCCTCCTAGTTCGTAGTTGGGCTTTAGCCCAATCCGCCAAGACTAAAGCCCAACTACCAACATACAACTATAAGCTGAAAAGATTTTTCAGCCGTTTGCGTACCCAATTCACCGGATTATTATCATCTTCTGACTCATCCACCAAACCCATAGCCCGCAATTGCTGCTGGCGTTGGGTGAGTTCTTCCTGGTGTTTGGATAGCTCTTGAATAATCACCTCAGATATTTCTGGATGTTCCCGCAGCAGCTTTTCAAAGCCACTTTTGCCCACCACAAACAAAATCGTCTCCGCCACTGCCTTGACCGATGCGGTACGGGGAATCCCCAACATCAGGGCCAATTCTCCCAAAAATTTGCCTGGACCGAGGGTGGTGAGAAACTTATTGATTTTTTCTACATAAACTTCCACCTCTCCCGAAAGGACGACATAAAACGCATCCCCTGGGTCATCTTCGCGGAATAAAATTTCCCCAGCACTCAAACGCTGTCGGTGTCCGATTTCAATCAACTGGCGCAATTGCAAATCGGTGAAATTTTGAAAATAAGTAATTTTCCGCAATAAATCCCGCAGGGCAATAGGTTTTGGCGGTGGTGCCACTGTTTCTTCTGGCACAGCCAGTTCTGGTAATGGTTGGCTCTCTGCCACTGTCACCATCAGGCTGGCCAAACCAGATTTATCTGGAATCGGAGCATTTCGCAAGGCAAAATCTCTTTGGGGGATGGGGAGTTTGATGCCCTGTTGCCGCAAATTGTACTCAATGATATAATTGAGAGAACTGGTAATCGTAATCCGGGAATCTACCTCAGAAATCCATGCCCAGAGTTCAAATTCCAGGGTGTAATCGCCGAACCCGATAAAAACGACTCTGGGGGGCGGATCGTACATGATAGATGACTCCATGTATGCCGAATTCAACAGAGTTTCTGTCACCAATACCGGGTCAGTATCGTAGCTGACGCCAATCCTAATTTTCAGCCGACGCCGCGCATCTTTAAAGGTATTATAACTCCAGTTGAGAATCGGGTTTTCCACCATATTGCTGTTGGGCACGATGACGTAGCCGCCATCGAACGTGCGGATCAGGGTGGAACGCAGGGAAATCGATTTCACATATCCTGACAAACCCTCGAATTCTACGTAGTCGCTGGCTTTTACGGTTCCTTCTATCAAAATGGTGAGACCGGAGATAAAGTTTTTTGTCAGGTTTTGCAAGCCGAAGCCGATACCAACCCCGAGACCACCAGCTAATACCGCCAGGGAGGTGAGGTTAAAGCCAATAGCTTGGAGGACGATGATACAGCCAAACGTGCCTACAGAATAGCTGATGATCGTCGAAATAGATTCGCGGTTTCCCTCATCGATGCCTAATTTTGCCAGCAGACGATTTTTCAGGAAATCTTTGAGGAGCCGGGAAACAAATATAACGGCAAGTAATGAGAAAACTAGATACACTACTGAAATCAGGGATACCGTGGTATCCCCAAATTTCAACAGCGGCGCATTTAACAGGTCGATGCCTTGACTGATAAGATTTTGGATAGTCGCCATTGAATCAATAACTGAAAAATGTGTGCGTAGATGCCCTGTTGGCGCCAGAAAAGTGGGATTTTCACACCTGTGGCGCTTAAACAGCGATTCTGACTTCTGGGGCGGCGACTAAATCGCTACTTTTAAAAGTCTGCCCGCGATGGACGAAACCGCAAAATCCATCCTTTTGGGCATCGGGAAGTTTACCGGGTTGGTAGCCATACAGCCACATTTTGCTGCGAATTTTCGCTGGTAACTTCACTAAATCGTTGTAGTGGGCATGAACTTTGGTGGGGAAGGGAGAGGTTTCGCAATCGTGGAAAATAATATCGGCCCGCTCGTAATATTCTCCCATTTCTTCCCAGCTAATCCGGGTATCTGTAGTAATAAATACCTGGCTGCCATCCATTTCAAAAAACAATCCATAACTCGGCATGATAAAATAGCCGTTGTTGACATGCACCACCTTGACGAGATAGAATTTGATGCCTTGCCACAAGAAATCACCGGAGCGGTCTAGAGACGCAATAACAGGATTTTTTTTGACTTTATGAACGTTAAAATAGGTGTTTAAATTAGCGATTTCACCTTCAATGGCGCGCATACCTCCAGATAAAGTGCATTCCCACAGGTCGTCGGCCAAGTCAGCACTGGTGTAAAGGTTGGGTTTCTGGCATCTGGGGTCAAATTTGGTGCTGAAACCGATGTATTCTAAACCACCTACGTGATCGGCGTGTAAATGGCTGATGTAAATGTCGGTGATGTCTTGATATGAGAACCCGGCGGCATGGAGGGACAATCTGATATCAGAACCGCAATCAATTAGGAGTTTATGCCCTAGGTCGTCGGTCAAAATCATATTCGATTGAAAGTTATCGGCGCCGACGGTAAAAGCCGAACCAGAACCCAAAAATATTAATTTCATGTTAGGTTTCCTCTGAAATGTGAGATACCTTGTTACCGCAAAACGGTAGAGACAATTCTGGAATTGCTCTCTCGTCACCGGTTGTGTACGATCGCCCTTGCTACCAGAACCGAGATTTGGTTCAGAAACCCGGTTTCTCAGCCTGTCCACCCCTCTGTTAGGGCAATTCATCAATTTGACCCCATGCCCCACCGATCGCTACAACTAGCCTTGTGTTACTGCTGCTTCTGTGTATTGTAGGGGAATTTCGGTGTTGACGGGAAATTTACCTAAGTTCGACAGTTAGGCATCAGTTATGACCCCATACAGTTCTGGGCGTCGATCGCGGAAAAAGCCAAACGCCGCCCGGGCTCTTGCCACCTCGTCTAAGTCAAACTCAGCGCTGATCGTGCCCTCGTCGGTTCGCCCCAACTCCGCAACTTTATCCCCATAGTGGTTGGCAATGAATGAGTGACCGTAAAAAGTCTGGCCCCCTTCGGTGCCAATGCGGTTCGCCGCCACCACTGGGACGATATTTGCCACCGCATGACCAATCATCACCCGTTGCCAAGGGTCTTTGGTATCTAAATTCGGCGCTTCTGGTTCCGAACCGATCGCCGTGGGATAGAGCAACACCTGCGCCCCCATCAGCATCAGCGATCGGGCGCATTCGGGAAACCATTGGTCCCAGCAGATGCCCGCGCCCAACACCCCCCACCGCGTCCGCCACACCCGAAAACCCGTATTTCCTGGACGAAAATAAAACTTTTCTTCATATCCAGGTCCATCGGGGATATGACTTTTGCGGTAAACCCCCAACAGGGCACCATCAGCATCGATGACCGCCAGACTGTTGTAATAAACTGGTCCTGCCTGTTCAAAAAATGACACCGGCACTACCACTTCTAATTCTGCAGCCAGTTGCTGGAAGTGAGCGATCGTCTGATGACCTTCCACCGGTTGCGCCCGATCGAAAAACTCCTCCCGTTCTTCCCGACAGAAATAATGCCCCTCAAACAGTTCCGGCGGCAAAATCACCTGTGCCCCCAGAGACGCCGCCTCCCGAACCAACTCGCTCACCTGTGTCACATTCGCCACGCGATCGTCACTGAGGGCAGTTTGAATCGCTGCCACAGTTATTTTACTCATTTGACAATTGATAATTGATAATTGATAATTGATAATTGATAATTGATAATTGTCAATTGTCAATTATCAATTGCTCCTGAGTGATGCAGTGAAAACTGCCTCCTCCTGTAAGAATCGCCTTACTAGACAAACCCACCGTGCTACGGTTCGGGAAAAACCGGGCGATTTCCGCCACAGCTACTTCATCTTGGGGAGAGCCATAAGTAGGAACCACCACACAGTTATTAGAAATATAAAAATTCATATAACTAGCGGGCATCACCTCCCCCGAATCATTAAGTATCCTCCCCGGACTGGGTATTTGGTGGACTTCTAGCCGTCGCCCCTGCGCATCCGTAAACTCAGACAAGTCGCGAGCAATTTCTGCCAGCACTGGGCCATTCGGGTCGTCCGAGTGGGACGCTGCCATACACAAAACTTTCCCCGGTGCGACAAACCGAGCCAAAGTGTCGATATGGCCATCCGTGTGGTCATTGAGCAGTCCCTGATTCAGCCATAACACCTTGGACACACCAAAAGCTCTCTTTAGGATAGCTTCAATTTCCGCCTCTGAGGCATTCGGGTTGCGGTTCGGGTTGAGCAGACAGGAGCGCGTTGTTAGACAAGTGCCCTCCCCATCAAATTCCAAGGCGCCACCTTCCACAACTACCGGAAAGTAAAACTCAGGTACGCTTAAGAATTTAATGATATTGGCGGCCACTTGGGCATCACCAGGGAAAACATACTTTTCCCCCCAACCGTTGAAATCAAATCGCACCGCCGCCAGTTTCCCCCCCGGTTCCCGCCGGAAAATCGGCCCGATATCCCGTAGCCAAATATCCCCAAACGGGATGATATGGAAACGAGCCCCCTCAACCCCGATGGCTTGGGCCGCAGCGGTTTTACCTGCTTCATCCAAAACCAGGATTTCCAGCCTTTCCCCAGATTCTCCCGAACTAATGGCGCGGCATAATTGGACAAATTCCGCTTGTGCTGCCTCTAAATCCGGCCCCCACTCCTTTTCATGGCTGGGCCATGCCAGCCAACAAGCCTCGTGAGCAACCCATTCCGCTGTTCTTTGTCCTTGGTCATTGGTCATTGGTCATTTGTCCTTTGTCCTTTGTCCTTTGTCCTTTGTCCTTTGTCCTTTGAATTGACAATTATCAATTATCAATTATCAATTATTCTTTGACAATTGTCAATTGTCAATTGTCAAAGGATATTACAGCCAATTGCCCAATAAAATAAATGCCGACCAAAAATAAGGATGACTATAGCGCGGCTGTTGCAGCAAAGAAAGTTGAGCTAGGCGGAGGGCTTCGGCTTTGGTTATATCAGCCCCGGCGAGCTGGCGGTAAAACTCGCTCATCAATGCTGCTGTGGCTTCGTCGCTTACAGACCAAAGACTGGCAAGGGTACTGCGGGCTCCAGAACGCAATGCTAGTCCCGCTAAACCCAGAGCCGCTCTGTCATCGCCGCTGGCAGTTTCACAGGCACTCAAGACTAATAAATCAATAGTATTCTGAGTTGACAACTGGTGTTGCTTAAATAAAAAATCGAAATCTTGCAGGCTAATCCGGCCATCCCAAGTGAGGAGAAATGTTTCCTCAGCATTAGAGCTGAATTGCCCGTGAGTGGCGAGGTGAACTACACGGAAAGAGCGATTTTTCAACGAGCTATATAATTTATCTCGAGTAAACTCTTGATTGAGGTATAATGTAGAAGAATCAACATTGGTCGCGATTTCTTCCAATTCCTCTTTCACTGCAGGTAGCTGAGGAAATCCCTGGCGTGCTTCCGTCAAACCAGCAGCTAAGAGGTTGAGTTTTTCCCCAGCGATGCCCTGGGGAAATAGCTGCAAACCGGGACTGGAGGCAAGGCTGTATTTTTCTATGAGGTACTGGCTGCCATCATGGAGAATGGCCATCGGCAAGTTGCGCAAGAAGCGATCGGGCACAAATACCAACGTAGTAATACCGCTGCCATTGAAATCCGCCACCGCCGGAGCCACCAGCCAGTCATAAACTTGCCGGGAAAGCCGGAAAAATTCGGCTGGGGAATAACCAGGATGGAGAGAGCCATAGAGTTCTTCTAGGGTAGCTTCCACTTGGGATTGAGGCACAGCAGTGCTATAGTGGCGTAACGGTTGGCGAGGTAAAGAGAGAATTACTTCTACGCGATCGGGCAAAATAATCGGATAAATCGTGGCCGCGTCCGCGTCGATATCATCCAAACTCACCGGCTTAGTATCCAAACAGGCTTCGCGAAAGAAATTATCTAATTCCGCAATTTGTAACGCTTCCAGCACTTGACGCGCTTGTTTTAATTCCTCTTGGGTAGAATCGGGTCGCAACAGCAAGCTGGCTAGTTCCCGATATAGTGGTTCTACGGTTTCTTTGAAACTAAACTGCACCAACGGGTTCATCGCCACTAAATCTCCCCGCAAGTTTTGCAGGGCATCAAAAGCCACTTGATAAGCGGAAATCGCCCTTTTCACATTCCCCTGGGCTTTGTTCACCCGGCCCAGTTGCCAAGCCGATCGAGCCATGATATCAGAACTCTCCACCAGCTTAGCAATCTGTAGCGCTTCCTCTGTCAGGGTTTGCGCCGAACCTAGCTGCCCCACATCTTCATAGAGATTGCCCAACTCTGTGAGAGCGGTGGCTTGGGCCAGAGTATCCCCCAACTGTTTTGCTTCTTCCACAGCAGTAGCTAAAATTTGCGCCACTTCTGTAACATCAGTTGGTTTGGGCTTCTGCCCAACTACTAACCTCTGCATCAAACTTTGGGCCAAATTCAATCGGGCATAAATCCTTGCCCTCCCGTTGGGAAGTTCCGACAGCCGCAATTTAAGCTCAGGGATTAAATTTTGCGCATCCTCCCACTGTGCCATTTTCACCAAAAGGCTCAACTGGTTGAGGTCAGATTGCACCCTGGTTAGGGAATCTCCAGACAGCTTTGCCACCTCGCGATAATATTCCAGGGCCACATCGTACTGTTGTAAATCCCGCGCCACATTGCCGATCGCAAACAGAGTGGCGCCCGTTTCCCCCGGAGACCGCAGGCGGGAGCTAATCTCCCAACTCCGCTCCAAAATTTCCTTAGATTGCACCAAATCACCACTATTTTGCAGCGCCACCCCCAAACTGCGCAGACTTTTCGCCAGCAACAGAGAATCCTCCTGCCCATGCAACTGCTGATGATGAGCTTCTAGCAATGTCCTGGCTCGCCGGTACTGACCCAAAAACTGTAACGCCTGCGCTTGGTTCAGTTGTGCCCCATACTTCCCCGTTTCATCCCCAGCGCTGGTGTAAGCGGTTTCCGCTTCCATCCAAGTAGCATAAGCCTGGGATGTTTGTCCCTGAGATAACTCCAACTGTCCCCGCACATTCAGAGCTTGCCCCAGAATATTCAGTTGGCGTGTTGCCGATACTGTAGGGATACCGCTATTGGCAACGGGCTGATTACTTTCTAACAATTTTAGAGCTTTTTGGTTGCTTTCTCTGGCGCGATCGACCTCCCCCAAAGAAGCATAAGCCGACGCCAGAAAATTCAGCGCCTGCGCTTCATCCAAAAACTCTCCCGCCTCAGCATAAGCCACCGCCGCCCGTTCCCAAACCCGCGCCGCCTCCACAAACCGCCCCATTTGATATAACTCCAGTCCCTCATCCAACAGCCCTGGGGCAGTATTCTCTGACCAAACCCCCCTTTGAAGGGGTTGGGGGGGATTTTGTCCATCAGTTCCGCCCACCGCCAGCGCATCAGTCCCCCCCAACAACACCAGCAACAGAGGCAAACAAGCCCCCAAACCCCAACCCTTACCAAAAAACTGCATACCCATAATCTTAAAAATCTTCACAACTTGGATATTTTGCCCAGTCCGAACCCTTAGCAGAGATTACCTCCGCCACTAGATCCACCCGCCCATCAGGATGCACCACCCAGTTACTAGCTTCGATCAAAGATCGAGACTGTCCCTCACCCCACCCCCCCATCTCCTCCTCTCCCCGTCTCCCAGTCTCCCAATCTCCCAGTCTCCCCGTCTCCCTCTGGGATGATATCACCCGCAAATCTTCCCACAGAGTCTGCCCTCGCAAAGGTTCTAAGGCATTTTCCGGCAAACCACCCCGCCCAGTAACAGTAAAAGAATTACCCTGTGCCGCCGCACAACCAGTTATTACCCTCTTGCTGGCATCGATGACATTTGATGGCAATTCTTCTAATCCCGATGAAGGATTAGCATCAAGATTATGAATCGTCACAGTCCCAGAAACCCCAAACTGGGAAGAAGCCGTAATATCGCTATTACCAGTGGGGAAAGGACGAAACTCAGTCCCAACAATACCTCTAGAGTGAATTTGGATATTGCCCCCCGATCCAGTCATAGCATTGGCAGTGATATCACTGTTTTCTAAAGCAGCAATAATATCAGCATCAATGCCAATATTACCACCATTCCCAGTTCCTCGCGAAGTCGCCGTAATCAAACCCCCACCCCTGAGCTGCAACAAATCCGTTTGCAGGATAATATTGCCCCCTTCCCCAGAGTTTGTGGCCGCAGTCAGCCCCCCCAAACCTCCCAGAAATACCTCACCAGCATTAATTCTAATATCTCCCCCATTCCCGGTGCCATCATTCCGAGCCGCCACCTGACCTTTATCCGTCACCTGCAAAACCGGCGTATTAATGATAATTGTGCCAGAAGTGCCGCTGGGCACCGGACCAATCCCATATAATTGTTGCCTAATTGGCTCCACCATCACCGCCGAAGAAAGGATAACACTAGGATTCGCCGCACCGGGGAATTCGCCACTAACTTCCACCGCGTCCCTAGCATTGATCGTGAGGCGACCCGCCGCTCCCGTAGCCAGATTGCTAGAAGAAACCACACCCCCATTGCGCAATATTAACCGCCCGGTGTTGATAGTTAAATTCCCACCCTGTCCCGCATTCAAAGTAGAAGCAGCAATCACGCTGCCTTGAAAAGATACAGGATTGGCCCCCACCATTTCTATGAAATCTTTGGCATTTACTGTGGTATCCCCGCCCGCACCACTGCCTAAAGTTAGCGCCACAACTGTCGCCCCCTCAAGGACTTTGATACTCCCTGTGGTAATCGAGATTGCTCCTCCCGTTCCGGCATGGAAAGTAATCGCCCCAATTCTCGTGGGAATCACAGGATTAAGGGGGGAAACTCCTACTAGCTGCATCTGCTCGCTAATGTTGAAATTCAGATTGCCACCAGGAGCATTACTGAATGTCACAGCAAATATTCCCGCTCCGTCTTCCATCTGCAAGTAAGGCGCAGTGACATTTACATCACCACCTTTACCATCGCCTACATTTTGGTTAAACAACCCTGTGCGCATCTGGCCATCGCTGGTTTGGCCAATAATTTGCACATTGGAATTAGCGATTAACTCTAAAGTCCCAGAGGTATTTTTTCCCTGATTTTCAATTAATATAGCTGAACCCTCGTTCAGGTTGATGTTATTACCTATCACAGAAATGCTGCCACTGCCAGTACCGCTAGCATCGACGGCGGCTCGGTTGGTGAGTGCCATATCCCGAAACTCTTGCACTCCTTCATAACCCAATCGCCAACCTAAAGGCAATGGGGTGAGACTTACGAATCCTATTCCCACACTACCTAACTCTACCCTCCCCCCCGGTGCGGTGACAACTCCACCATCTAAATTCACAGAGCCACCCACGAGGGCGAGGGTTTGTCCTGGTATGACTGCTAAACCGGTGTTGTTATTTCCGGCTCCTTCAATTCTGGCATATATGGCATTTGTGGGCATCCTCAAACTATGTCCTACACCCATCACCTGAATTTCTCCAGGACTGTGAAGATTGCCTCCAAACTGCAACCCCAACGGGACGCTGATGGTCAGTAGTGGCGGTGTTTCTGGATTAATGGCGCTGTAGTCCATGCCATCAGCAAATTTAATGCTGTTGGCGGTACTGCCGATAAACGAACCACCAATATTTAAACTGGCATTTAGTCCAAATACGATGCCATTCGGGTTGAGCAGAAATAAACTGGCGTTGCCATTGGCTTTGATTATGCCATCGATTTGGGATATATTGCCCCCGGTAACTCTGGTGATAATGTTCTCAATTGTGGTGGCATGATCAAACCAGGCGGTGGCTCCCGTGGTGAGGGAAAATTCCCGGAAGCTGTGAAATAGGTTACTTCCGGCTTGAGTGCCTCCGGTAATTCTCTCTATATTCCCTTCTCTGGTGATGGCGGAGTTTTGGGGGAGGGTGCCATCCGGTACGATTTGGGCATTTACGGCTTGAATGACGCTGCCCGATAATACTAAAGTGAAGCCCAGGGTTAATAACCCATAGCCTTTTGTCCAGTAGCTTTTTACCACATCAGCGGTATGGGGAAATATGGGGATATTTGGCCAATAGACTCCCCAGCAGAAGCCTTTACTAAATATCTGCATACGGATCACCTTAGAAATCTTGACAACTTGGATTTTGTTCCCAGTTCGACCTCTTACTATCTGAGATTACCTCGGCCAATAGATCCACTGTCCCATCAGGATGCACCACCCAGCTTTGCGCTTCTATTAAAGATCGAGACTGTCCCTCATCCCGACCCTCTCCCAAAAAGGGAGATGGGGAGAGATGGGGGGAGATGGGGAGAGATGGGAAGAGATGGGGAGAATTCTCTCTCCCTTTCTCTCCTAGTCTCGCCAGGTCTCGATCGCTCTGTGCTAGTCCCTCCCTTTCTCCCTGGAGTGGGAGAAACGAGTTGAGGGATAGAGGGGATGATATCACCCGCAAATCTTGCCACAGGGTCTGCCCTCGCAAAGGTTCTAAGGCATTTTCTGGCAAACCACCGCGCCCAGCGACGGTAAAAGAGTTACCCTGTGCTGCGGCACAACCAACGATGACTCTCTCGCTGGCATCGATGACATTTGCTGGTAATTCTTCTAATCCTGATGATGGATGAGCATCGGGATTACTAATCGTCACGGTGCCAGAAACCCCAAACTGGGAAGAAGCCGTAATATCGCTATTACCAGTGGGGAAAGGACGAAACTCAGTCCCGAAAATGCCTCTAGAGTTAATTTCAATATTGCCCCCCGCTCCGGCTACGGCATTGGCTGTGATATCGCTGTTTTGTAAAGCGGCAATAATATCAGTGCTGATGTTGATGTTGCCGCCGTTGCCGTTGGTGCCTGCGGTGGCGGTGATGAAACCTCCGCCGCGTAATTGTAAGGAGGCGGTTTGGAGGTTAATATTACCGCCACTGCCGAAGTTGGTGGCGGCGGTTAATCCTCCTTTATCGGCGATAAATACTTCACTGGCGCTAATTCTGATGTCGCCGCCGTTACCGGTGCCGTCATTCCTGGCGGCGATTTGGGCTCGATCGGTCAATCGCAAAACCGGGGTGTTGATGGTGATGTTGCCGGATGCGCCGCTGGGAACTGGTCCGATGCCAAATAGCTGTTGTCTAACTGGTTCGACGATGACGGCGGCGGAAAGGATGGCGGTGGGATTGGCGGCTCCGGCGACGGCGCCGGTGATTTCTACGGATTCGCTGGCGTTGATGGTGACGCTACCGGCGGCGCCGGTGGCGAGGTTACTCGAAGATATGGCGGCTCCTCCTGCGGCGATTAAGCGTTTGGTGTTGATGGTTAGGTTTCCGGCATTGCCTGCGTTGATGGTGGAGGCGCCGATGACGCTGCCTTGAAAGGATACGGGATTGACGCCGATCGCTTCGACAAATTCTCGAGCGTTGACGGTGGTGTTACCTCCGGCTCCGGTTCTCCAGGCGATCGCCGCCACCGATGCGCCTCCCAATACGGTTAAACCCCCTGTAGAAATATTCAGTGCCCCCCCGGCTCCAGCGCCGAAGCTGATGGCACCGATGCGAGTACCGATCGACCGATTCACTCGCGCTGAGCCTACGGCTTCGATCTGTTCTGCAATCTCCAGATTCACATCCCCGGCTTTAGCATCACTGAAGGTGGCGGCAATAATTCCCCCCCCATCTTCTATGTGCAAATAGGGGGCTACGATGTCAATATTGCCACCGCTGCCACTAGCTACGGTTTGATTAAATAATCCAGAGCGCACCTCGCCACCAGGAGTTGTCCCGATGATTTCCAAAGCAGTTGCGGCATTAACTTGTAAGGTGCCTGCGCTATTTTCACCTTGGTTTTCAATTAACACTAATGAACCGTCGGTGAGGGTGATGTTATTGCCTCGAATCCCAATGTTCGGGCTGCCACTGCCGCTGGAGTCAACCGCTGCGCGATCGTGCATTTGCACATCAGCGAACTCCTGCACTCCTTCATAACCGAAGCGCCAACCCAATGGCAACTGGGTGAGACTCACGAATCCCGCCCCTACACTTCCTATCTCTATCTGCCCCCCAGATGCCCTGATGATGCCGCCATCTAATGTCACGGCACCTCCCACTAGAGCCAAGGTTTGCCCCGGTATAACTGCTAAACCAGTTGTATTATTTTCTCCCCTCTCAATTTGGGTAGAGAATGTAGCTCGATTCATCGAGAAATTATTGCCCCCACCCATCACCTGAATTTCTCCAGGACTGTGAAGATTGCCTCCAAACTGCAACCCCAAGGGGACGCTGATGGTGAGTAGTGGCGGCGTTTCTGGATTAATGGCGCTGTAGTCCATGCCATCAGCAAATTTAATGCTGTTGGCGGTACTGCCGATAAACGAACCACCAATATTTAAACTGGCATTTGGTCCAAATACGATGCCATTCGGGTTGATGAGAAATAAACTGGCGTTGCCGTTGGCTTTGATTATGCCATCGATTTGGGATATATTGCCCCCGGTAACTCTGGTGATAATGTTCTCAATTGTGGTGGCATTATCAAACCAGGCGGTGGCTGTGGTGGTGAGGGAAAATTCCCGGAAGCTGTGAAATAGGTTACTTCCCGCTTGGGTGCCTCCGGTAATTCTCTCGATATTCCCTTCTCTGGTGATGGCGGAGTTTTGGGGGAGGGTGCCATCCGGTACGATTTGGGCATTTACGGCTTTAATGACGCTGCCCGATAATACTAAAGTCAAGCCCAGAGTTAATAACCCATCGCCTCTTGTCCTCACCCTATTGGCCAAATGAATGGTATGTGGCAATATTTCTATAATTCTGAATGTCATCCCTTGTTGTCTCCAGAGTGGCAAAAACCTTGGCTGCCTAGAGTTGCTCCAGTAAGCATCATTTTGTTCTGTGTTTCCTACTATTTTGTCTGTACCCTTCATGGGATGATATCAACTCTTATGGCTTTGTTGGTGAATAAATAATGAAACCGGAGATAACTGCATTCAAAAACTAGAACTATGTGCCCGGAATTGATCTGAGACTATCTGGCTGGTTTATGATTTATATTATTACCATTGTTGACATTTTGTCTGGTTTAGGTAAGCGTTAGGTAACGCAGGCATTGGGCAGGATTTAGTCCTAAATCTCGGCCTCAATGTCATTGGTGATTGGTCATTACTCATTGGTCATTGGTCATTTGACTGGAGCGGCAGGTCGGCATCAATATTTATGATCCCAGCTTGAGCTTTATGTATGTCAGCCCATACCAAGAGACTGTAACCCCCCGGGACTGCCTTGGCGGACAAGGGCAAAAGCTGTAATTTGACAAAATTAGCCGAAACTGTCTAGGTGCAAAAGTCTGGTTTTGGTTTGTTCTTCAACAACACTCCTTGATTTTTTGGTGGCAATGATTTTCGCGTTATTACCCCCGTCCGTTGGTTTTTTGGATTTTGGCCACCATTGTGATTCAAAATTGTTGGAAAAACGAATATTTAACTATTTAAGCTATTCCCAGATTATCACGTGTGGGCAAATTTGTATGATTTTTTACAAAAATTTAATTCTGCTGATAATTTTCTTAATATTTTTACCCAGATGAAACGAATAAACCCCCAAGCCGAAGGCGGCTATGGGGGCGAAAAATCACATCAGCATTAGAGCTGGGAAATGGGAGGAAATCTGGTTAGTTGCCTGGTTGCCACTTGACGATCGCTTTTTGGGCTTCGGGATAAAGGCTACTGTCTTTGGGGATTAATTTGGCGGCGGCGATCGCGTCTGGGAAGCGACCCCGGCGGGCGCGATATTGGGCGATTTCCCAAATTTTTTGGCTCCACAATTCGGTAGCGGTGCGAGCTTGGGCGTGCAGGGGTTCGCCGGATGTGATGTCGCTGACTTTGGCGATCGCCTGACTGTAAGTAGTCAGCACTCCGGGACGAATTAAAGCCTCTGCATCTTTGAGCAGTTTGGTATTTTCCTGCTGGAGTTGGTATTGCGGTTGCCAGGTAGCAATTTGCTGCTCGGCTTTGGCCCGGAGTTGCGCCCGATCGAACGGCACCATTTTTGCCGCTGCGATGGCATTACCAAAATTCCCCTCCTCAGCTCGGGCGTAGGCAATATCCAAAATCACCTGACTCCAGCGATCGATATTTTGCTGCGCTTCTGGGTACAAACGGTCTGAGGGTTTAATTTGTCGCGACCGAGCGATCGCATTCACAAACGCCGACGCCTGAGAAGATTTCAGCGGCGCCATCGGCAAGTTTCCCGTAGCATTATTTACCTGTGTGCTACCCGATGCAGTGCCAGTAGCAGTATTGCTCGGTTGCCCAGTAGCAGTATTACTCGGTTGCCCAGTGGCAGTATTACTCGGTTGCCCAGTGGCAGTATTGCTCGGTTGCCCAGTGGCAGTATTGCTCGGTTGTGCCGTAGCAGTATTACTCGGTTGCCCAGTAGCAGTATTACTCGGTTGCCCAGTGGCAGTATTGCTCGGTTGTGCCGTGACGGTATTGCTCGGTTGTGCCGTAGCAGTATTGCTCGGTTGTGCCGTAGCAGTATTGCTCGGTTGCCCAGTAGCAGTATTGCTCGGTTGCCCAGTAGCAGTATTGCTCCCCGTCTCCGAGTCTCCGAGTCTCCCCGTCTCCGAGTCTCCCCGGCTCCCCGTCTCCCCGTCTCCGAGTCTCCCCGTCTCCGAGTCTCCCCGGCTCCCCGGCTCCGAGTCTCCCGCGCCGTTGATGGAGTTAGCCGGGACAATTATTCCTGGCAGGGGTGATGTTTTTTCCATCCGATCGGCCACAGTTTCTTGAGTAGAAGCCTGCTGCTGGGCGGGTTGCTGGTCGATAAAAGCGGCTAACTTAGCGAGGGCAATGCCACAAAGTAGTATCAGAGCCACGGCAGCGAGGGAAAATTTTTCCTCTCGTTTTGTGGGTGCTTCATCTTTATCCGTGGCGACAGTGGGGCTCGGAGCAGATGGCGAAAGGCTGGCGCCATTAGTGGTGGCGGGCGGTCGTTGTTTTGCCCCTAGTAAAGCGGTGGCAGTGGAGAAACTGTTGTTATCGGCTTTGTCGCCGTTGAGTTCTTCGAGGTTGGCTACGGATGCTCTTCCGGGGAGACCTTCCACCAGTGCTTCTTTCGGGAGAGTCCGGGGTGGTAAGGGCAAGGCTTCATCAGTGGCATGCTCAGTATCTGGGGTATTGGCATCGGCGGGAGCTTCTAAAGGCCACAAGACGCCTTGGATTTTGGCCGGGGGGTAGATGACCAAGAGGGGGTCTTGTCTGGGGCGAAAGTATTGCTCGCTGATTTCGGGCAGACGCGATCGCAGATGGGCGTCTAATTGTTCGAGGGTGTGGCAGCCTTGGCGCAAACCTTCCAAAAGAGCGGCGGTGAAAAAGCCGCGTTCGAGTCCGGCGACTTCTCGAGAAAATTGGTCATGTTGGCAGGAAAAAATGGTGGGGATTTCTAACTGACGGGCGATCGCCTCCGTGGCTGGTCCGATTCTGGCGTTACCGAGAGTACCCGTGGCGCGGTTAACATCTAGAATTACCAGCGCCCGATCGGAGCCAGAAGCCGCCTTGAGGCTTTCGAGGATTTCTCTGGTGGGAATGCCGGTATTCCCCACATCATCGGGATTGCCTTCAATGGGCATCAGGTAATCCTCTCCCTGCCAGCTTACGCCATAACCACTGAAAAAAAACCAAAAGATATCACCGGCGGCCAACTGCTCGCAACCGGCGAGGAGGGCTTGCCGGATATTTTCGCGATTGGGATAGGTGCTGCGGTTGCCGATGCCTTCGGCGACGTAAACGTTCGGCGGCGAGCTTTCCGTGAGCAATTGGCATTTAGGAGCGGCAAATCCTCCTAGCTCGATGAGAAAGTTATTCAGAGCCTGAGCGTCTTGTTGGGCAAAACTCAAAGGCTGAAAAAACTGATATTGGTTGACGCCGATGGCGATGCTACCGTAATTTTTCATCCCTGCTAATTCCACCATTATAAGCTGCGTGCCTACCCTTCCCTATCATCAGAGCGCGCCTGGGGCACCAAAGGGGGAGGACTGGTATGGACCTTGCGTCGTGGCATCAGGCCGGGGATGGGGTGGGAAGGGTTTATCTAATCTATGTTAGTGGGGAATTGACCCAGAGCGATCGGGCGATGAGGGAAAAACTGACCAGATTTGAGGTTCAGGGTAAAATCTGCCGGATGTTTGCCTGCGATCGGCTCCCATCATCGGACTGAAAAAAGCACATAAAAAAAGTGAGGCCCAATTTAATCACAGCCTCACTTTTTGCACCAATATCCGGATTTTTCTGTATTCGCCCCTTAGTTTACCAAAGCGCTCTCACAGGGCGGCTCGGTGCGGGTTGGGAGACAGTACGTGGCTGTGTCATCGTCGGCTGTGTGGGTAAGGTCTCTACCATACGCACCCCACCATCCTTGTCCACGATCGCATAGGTGCCATCATTTTGCAGCACGGCATAGCTGTCATCGTCAAACACGATGATTTCTGTACCGGGCACAATTCCCAAGCGGGTTTGGGTCGTGCGGGGGATGTCCAGTCTTCTGGTGTCGCCATTCGGCGTTTCCAAGGTGACGATTTGGTTGTTGATTGCTGATACCCTACCCCGGTAAGTCTCTCGCATCATGTTTTGAGCCACTAGCTGCTCTCCAGAAGCTGCTGCCGGTTCTGCCACACTGGGATAGGCTGTGCCTAGGGCAATCAGAGCCCCAGCCAGTACACCCGCCGCCATTTTCATGTTTTGTCCTTTCATTCACTCCTCCAAAATTATCTAACTTTCAGAGATATTCAGGCATAACCCCATAGAGGGAAGGGATTAGAGGTATGTTCCCAATAGTCATGCCGGGAGGCCCGCCCTTTAGGAACCGGGGCGCGCTGTTCTCTGTCTGCACCAGTCTGATGGCTTCGACTCAACTAACTTTCGTCAGATCTAGTTGAGTCTGGGTTCATTCTCCCATTTAATCATCTAGATTTAAAATCGTCAATCTAGTTCAGGTCTTCTTAAGTTAACTTGACATTAACGTTTTTGGTGAGTTAAATTTTCTTTAACCATGCGGGAATTGTGCTGGCCTTGTTGTAACTAAATATAGCTTAATTGGTTGGGTAGGAATGAGAGACACAGGTAAATTGCGATCTCGGTGCCTGAGTTTGGCACTTTTGAGTATTGCCGTGAGTGTGGGTTTGGGGAACACGGGCAAAGCCAACGCATCCCTGCCCACTTCCCAAATAGAATTGATGCCGGTTCCCGAACCGCAATTGCCGCCCCTGGGGGATCTGTCGAAATACTTACCCCCAGAGGAATTGTATCGGGAGGAGTGGGGGACTCGTTTGGTGATTCGGTTAGGCGATCGGCGTGTGTATCTGTATAAAAACAACCAACTAACGGCGAGTTATCCAATTGCGATCGGCAAAGATGGCTGGGAAACTCCTACGGGCGAGTATGAAGTCATGGAAATGATTAGAGACCCGGCTTGGGAACACCCCTGGACCGGAGAAATCGTCCCCCCCGGTCCCGACAATCCCCTCGGCGCTCGCTGGATTGGCTTTTGGACCGATGGCACTAATTATATCGGCTTTCACGGCACCCCCAATGAAAACTCTGTGGGTAATGCCGCATCCCACGGCTGCATCAGAATGTACAACAAAGATATCTTAATGTTATTCGCCCAAGTGGATGTAGGCACTCCCGTCAAAGTTGAACCTTAGCACTCTAAATTTAACTGCATTCTCAATTTTGGTAGGGGCAATTCAGCAATTGCCCCTAATTTTTTTTCTCCTGAGTCAATAAATCATACCATTTACAAAAATTCAGGCAACAGTAGGGTTAAGGGGCGACCACTCTTGGTTCGCCCCTACTCATACCCAAATCCCTCCCGTAACTGTCGCAATAATTTTTCAAATTGGTATCAACTCATCGAGCGCTTATATTCTGCTATTTGTTCCGGGATAAACTCATAACCTTCTACGCCAATCACCGCCGTAATTTCCCATCTTTTTTGCTCCAAAATGCTGTGAAAAACATCTTCGGCCATTTGCCCTTGTAAAATTACGAGCAACCCAGCCGGTTGCCGCCATTCTTCCGAGCCAATTTGGGCTAAAAGATACATACCCAAACAGCCAGGGAAGATGGTTTGATCGAAGGAGGCGGCGCGGTAGTAGGCTTGGGCGAGGTAGGCGTAATTGATGCCTAATAAATACAAATCTCCCGTAAATCCAGCGGTTTCTACTCCTTTATTCAGGTAGGTGATCGATTCTGAGAGGCGCTCTAAGATCACACAGGCAATGCCGAGACTGGTGGCGGCTAAAGCCTGACTCTGAGTATCTCCCAATTTTTCCGCTAGTACCAAACCTTGCTGCAAGTAGTTAACGGCTTCTTCGTAAACTTCGGCTTCTATGATTTCCTCGTGGCGGGCTTGAAATACTTGGCTATAGCCAAAATTACTCAAGGCGCAGGCTTCACCGGTGCGGTCTCCGGTTTGTCGGGAGAGAATTAAAGCTCTTTGGCTGGCGGCAATGGCTTCGGCATAATTTTGCAGGGCTACATAGGTGCGGCTGAGATGATTGAGGTTGGCGATTTCGCAGCGGGTATCTTGTTCTTGGCGGGCAATTTCTACGGCTTGCTCGTGAAAGAAGATGGCTTTTTGGCTTTGCCCGGACGCCCGCAAGGAATAACCGATGATGGTCATAATTCGGGCTTTTTCGGGCGACCCTTCCCACCGGCGCAGGGGTTCATCCAGGTAGTCTAAGGCAAAGCGCAAATATTCGCCGGAAAATGAAGCAAAAATACCGCCGTACATGGGAAAATATTCGCGGCGGGCAAAGGCGCGTAAGCTCTGCAATGTCATGTGAAAGCAGGCGTCAGCATAGGCTTGGTTTCCGGCAAAACCACGGGCTAGCTGTGACCAAATGACGGCAAAACTGATAAATGTGGATGCGGCTAGTTTGACTCCGGCTTTGGTGTTGTAGGCTTGCTGCTCGAACCAAGCAACTAATCCTCGCTGTAATAGTTGCAAAATTAAGGCTAGTTCTACGAGGGTACAGGGGGAGATGGTTACTTGTTGTCGCGCTAGTTCGGCGATTTCTTGATTGCGGGCAATGGCGTTAAACAGCGATCGGGAAAAAGCGCTGCTCACCTGTTTTGCCCACAATGCCCAAGGTCCGTTATCTTCGGGGCCTTCGCCAAATCCTAACCGTCCGCTGGCTTTATCGTAGATCCAGGTCACTAAATAGGGTTCTAAGCGTTGCCAAGAGCCAATTCCCTCAATTATTCCATCTCCTAAACCTTTGATTTCTGCTGCGGCTTCTCCCTGGAAACAGCGGGCTAATTCTAGTAGTTCGGGCAGGTCCAGCACTCGATCGCGGTTGGGGTCGATCGCCCGCAGTAATGCCACAATTTGACTATCACTGGGGGCCGCTACCACTTGCGCCACTACCGTCGCGATCGTCTCCTTGCCCTGATTTTCCTTGACCAAGCGTTCCCACTCCCCTACCACCATCTGCAAAGCGCGCAACACCCGCTGCGCCTTCGCCTGCTTCAGCTCATCAGACGCCTCGTTTACCCTTAACTGGGTCTCCCCTAACCGCTGTTGCAAGCAGCGCTCAAAAATTTCCCCCGTCCCAGCGCTCACCGATCGCACCAGTAGCCGATACACCTGCTCCTTCGCCTTGATTTTCCCTTTGAGAGTGTTATCGGCAATTTCGTCGATCAGTGCAAAATAGCTTTCCGACGTGGAAATCGATTCAGACATACATTTCGCTCTCCTTGCGATTGGAGATGACCTTTCCTCCAATTTAACAGCTCTGTCCCCTGCCCCGGAGAGCCAGATTTCTTTACAATTGTTAACAAATATGATTTATCCACAAACCCCATGTTAGGCAAATTCTTCCAAAAACCCGGTCCAGAACAGAAAAACCGCGTCCCTCCCGGTCAACACCTCACCAACGGGTTCCCGGTCCTCACCTACGGCGACACCCCCCGCATTGATATGGCGACCTGGGAATTTAAAGTGTGGGGTTTAGCCACCGCCAAGACCTTCACCTGGTCTGATTTTATGTCTCTACCCCAACACGAGTTTACAGCCGATTTTCACTGCGTCACCCGCTGGTCTAAACTCGATGTCAAGTGGACCGGGGTGAAAGTCACCGATTTTATGAAACTGGTGGAAGTTGACCCAAAAGCAGCTCACATCATGGAACACTGCTACGGCGGTTACACCACCAATATCGCAATGGATGATTTCCTGCGCGAAGAAAACTTCTTCGCTCATACTCTGTTCGGCGAACCCCTGCCCCCAGACCACGGCGGTCCGATGCGTTTGGTCGTCCCCCATATCTACGCCTGGAAGAGCGCCAAATGGATTAATGGTTTAGAATTCTTGGAAAAAGAAGATTTGGGTTTCTGGGAGCGCAACGGTTATCACCGCCGGGGCGAACCTTGGGCAGAAGAACGCTATAGCAGCGGTTTATTTGGGTTTTAACAACCCTATTGATGGGCTGAGCAATCGCGGGAGTATAGTCATTTCAAATAAGCGTGAGACAACCCTTGAGAGTTGCCCTCTATCCCCCAACCCCTTTCTCCCAAAAAGGGAGAAAGGGGAGTAATACTGGGATTTCCCCGTGTTCTGGTCTCCCCTCTCCCTACCTGGGAGAGG
>DVDU01000288.1 GCA_015296065.1 Oscillatoriaceae cyanobacterium M33_DOE_052
ATACTACCCCCATTCTCTATGTACTCTATGACTCGTTTTCTCAAGTCCAGACTATAAGCCATTCTGACCCCTCCCTCATAATTCTTCTCAATTTTAGCACATCTGGCTTCCCTCTCACTCTTATTTGAAATGACTATAATTCAGAAACTTTACCTGATTCAAGAGCTTTCCAGACTAATTTAGTAAATCGCTGGTTTAAAGGAAAATCTGGCTCTTTTAAGGCGGGCTCAATTTCTTGGTTTTTTGGTAATGATTTGCCATGCTGCCGCTTGTATGCTCCCCGGATTTTCTGGATAGCATCCCCATAATTCAGCTTTCCCATCTGCTCTAGCCGCATCAGCATCATGGTGTAACTCACGCGAAAGTGAGCTTTTAAATCAATGATGTTAGTGAATTCATTTACAGCTCGGCTTAAAGCATCCTGGGACACCAGCAAATGACTGGCGAAGTAATTAGCTACCGCCTCTCGGGCTGTTTCTTCCTGTTTAATTCCCTGGGAGATTAACTTATCTTCGTAATCGTCGCGATGCAAGATGAGATGTCCGATTTCGTGAGCCAGAGTAAACAACTGCCGCTCAATATTGATGTTGTGGGTATTGACTAAAACAAAAGCTCCCTGGTTCAAACTATAAGCACTGAGGCCAAAAAACTCTGGGATCGGAATATCCCAGCGCAGCACTTTTAAGCCAATCTCTTCCACGGCGGCAAAGAGATTCAGAATTGGACCCGATCCCAATCCTAAGCGGTGGCGAAACTGGGTGGCGATGTGGGCGATCGACTGTTCGTTACCTTCTAGCCGGTGGTAAGGGGTGCTTTCTGGGGCATAGGTGGGGATGCCCACCGCTTGTTCTAAAGCGGTGTAGTCTTCCAACAGTCCCAGAACCAGAGCGGCAAACTGGGGGTTTTTGTCAAAGGAGGCGTGGGCGCGAAACCGGAAATTGGGCAGCGTCGCACTTTCTTGTCGCAGCAAGTCATCCAGCTTCACCCCCAAGGCGCGGGCAAGAGCCGAGAGGGTTTTGCTGTCGGGGAGAGTTTTGGCGGTTTCATAGTTATAGTCATTTCAAATAAGCGTGAGACAACCCTTGAGAGTTGCCCTCTATCCCCCAACCCCTTTCTCCCAAAAAGGGAGAAAGGGGAGTAATACTGGGATTTCCCCGTGTTCTGGTCTCCCCTCTCCCTACCTGGGAGAGG
>DVDU01000294.1 GCA_015296065.1 Oscillatoriaceae cyanobacterium M33_DOE_052
ACTCCCCACACTCCCCACACTCCCCCCGTCCCCCTGCCCCCTGGTCCCCCTGGCAAGGGATTCTCGAACCGCTAGGGCGGCGCCGCCAGAGCGGATCTGATGGCATCGTGATTGTAGGCCCTAACGGTGTGGTGCATTTTGCCAACCGGGCGGCGAGAGAGCTATTCGCACGGTCAGGGGAGGAGTTGCGCCCGTTGTCAGAGTTGGTGGGGGAAAAGTTGGGGCTACCCATGATCAACGGCAATGGTGTGCAACCACATGGACGCAGGCTGGTAGGCAAACTATTCCGAGCCGGTGGGGAGGAATTAATTGGGGAAATGATGGTGGAGGAGACCGAGTGGGGGGAGGAAGCGGCTTACCTAGTTTCGGTACGAGACATCACGGAGGATCAGGAAGCGCAAGCAGCTTTGCGCGAGAGTGAGGAAAGGTTCCGGGCAACCTTTGAGCGGGTCTTGGTGGGGATTTGTTACTGCGACACCGAGGGAAAATTTCTCTGGGTCAACCAAAAGTTTTGCCAAATCTGTGGTTATGAAGAAGAGGAACTGCGCTGCATGACGTTCCCAGACCTCTGCTCTATTACATCACTACCGGGCTTAGCCTCAGAACCGTCCCCGGAACGAGAGCTATTTCAAGCCTTGGCGGCGGGGGAAATCGCTGCGGTGGAGAAACAGTGTCTGCGCAAAGACGGTTCTTTAGTTTGGGTGGAAATGAGTGCCTCGGTGGTGCGAGAGGCGACACCGAGGGGTAAAGAGGAATTGGGCGAGATTAAATATTTGGTGGCGATCGTCACTGACATCAGCTCG
The DNA here is from genome assembly GCA_015296065.1 of Oscillatoriaceae cyanobacterium M33_DOE_052. Taxonomy (GTDB): domain Bacteria; phylum Cyanobacteriota; class Cyanobacteriia; order Cyanobacteriales; family Laspinemataceae; genus Koinonema. The sequence goes on from DVDU01000294.1 coordinate 804, forward strand.
CGCAAACAAGCCGAAGAACAACTGCGCTATCGGCTAGCTCTGGAAACAGCTTTGGCGGAAATATCCCGATCCCTAGTCACCAGTTCGGGGCAGGTGGATTTTCCCGAGATTCTCGGTTGGTTGGCGCGTGCGGTGGGTGCAAACCGCGCTTGCTTAGTCAAATTTCAGTTAGAAACCGGCGGTAGTCTTCCGACAGCAGGCCAAAAACCAGCGCTGATTTCCTCAATGCGGGACGCCCATATTGATTGCTGGCACGACGGAGAAAAAACCAGCGGGAAAAATACCCAGGGCACCAGCCATATTGAGAAAATTTTACGGGCTCTGGCGCTGACGGAGTTGCCGGAAACTGATTTGATGGCAAAATTCCATCAGGAGGACACGGATGGTGTGTCTCTGCCCTTGGCGGTTGCTGATGTAGCGGCGCTGCCAGAAACTGCGAAAGTGAAGCGATTATTGCAGAGCTTGAATGTGGCTTCCTTGCTTTTGGTGCCGATCGCGGCGCAGACCGACCTAGCGGTTAGAATCTGGGGGTTCCTTTGCATAGAAACCACCAACGCCCCTGGGGGGACCCGGAGACGGGGGGACTCGGAGACGGGGAGTGTGGGGAGTGTGGGGAGTGTGGGGAGTGTGGAGAGT
>DVDU01000237.1 GCA_015296065.1 Oscillatoriaceae cyanobacterium M33_DOE_052
ATTAACTTGATAATTGATAATTGACAATTGATAATTGATAATTGATGATTGACAATTATCAATTATCTCCCCTGCACCCCTGCACCCCTGCACCCCTGCTCCCCTGCTCCCCCGTCTCCCCGTCCCCCCATGACTATATAATCGACACGCCCACCCTACACTAACAACTATTCCATATGCCCGAAGTCGGAGGCTCTACTACTGTCGCCACTAATATCACCGACAGACTGTTAACGCACTTGGTTAACGGCGTTTTAGATATCAAACCCCTCGCTAACTTTGCCAAACATCAGGCGCGCCAGATGATTATCCAGCGTGCGGAAAAGATGGGCGTACCGTGGCGGCAAAAAGCCGCTGACCTACTCCACAGCAACTTGGATACCTACTTTGACCAGGTAAATAACCCCAACCTGACTTATCCGCCGTACTATGTCACCTCCTTTCACGCCTATGAACAGGGAAACCTGAACTGGACCGCCGCCACGGAAGTAGAAGCGGCGGCTCTGTCGGTTCACGCCACTATCTGGCCAGAAGCCGGTGTACAAGGGGATGCCAGACTGCGCCAGAGCTATCACGATGTACTGCGGCAGCATATCCAGACCCCCCCACGGGATATCGTTGATATTGGTTGCAGTGTGGGGATGAGTACCTTTGCTCTGCAAGAGGTTTATCCCGAGGCGAACCTCACCGGGGTGGACTTATCGCCCTATTTTTTGGCGGTTGCTGCCTACCGCAGCCAGCAGTCTGGTTCGGCGCGAGTCCCCAGGTGGTTGCACGCCGCTGGGGAGAATACTGGTTTACCTGATGCGGCTTTTGATTTGGTTTCGCTGTTTTTGATTTGTCACGAACTGCCCCAAGCTGCCACCCAGCAGATTTTCCGGGAGGCTCGCCGTCTGTTGCGTCCTGGTGGTCATTTGGCGATTATGGATATGAATCCCGGCTCGGAAGCCTACGAAAAAATGCCTCCTTATGTGTTCACATTACTGAAGAGTACCGAGCCTTATTTGGATGAATATTTCAGTTTAGATGTGTCTCAAGCCTTGGTAGAGGCGGGTTTCCAGGCTCCGATTATTGAGTTTAATAGCCGCCGTCACCGCACGATCGTTGCTGCTGTAGGGGCGTAGCATCCGCGCCCAAATCTCTCGGTGAAATGAAAAAGCTGGTTTGCGGATGCTTCGCCCTTCTTGGACACGGCACCCACGGGGCAGGGTAAGGCGCGCTTCGCTTAGCTGTGCTACTACGATTTTTGTTCATGTGAATAATTCCGTCCCCCTGCTCCCCGTCGCCCCGTCCCCCCGTCGCCCCGTCCCCCCGTCGCCCCGTCCCCCCGTCCCCTACGGGATATGGAAATTTGGGATGGTGGGGGGCACATTTTTCCCCAATGGTGTATAATAGGAAAAATTCTATAAACATTAACAATATTGATTCTAGAGGAGTTACTATAATGGTCACAAAACAAATGCTTCAAGAAAAATTACAAAATTTAACTCCCGAACAAATTAATCAAATTTATGATATGATTGAATCCTTAATAGTTGAAGAAGAATC
>DVDU01000036.1 GCA_015296065.1 Oscillatoriaceae cyanobacterium M33_DOE_052
CCTGTGACTTGAGGTCGCCCCCATCTACCGAGCCAGTGGTAACAGCGCTCCCACCCCTAACTCCCGCCCCCAGTTAAGTTTTGTCCATCCCCCCAAACCCTTACAGGCTGTCGCTTCTAGAAGATGTGAGTAACGCATAGCTCTCCAGAGCGGGCTAAAGCCCAACTACGAACCTTCCCCGTCCAGAAATTCCATCTCTCCCCAATGCCTCATTCCCAAAACATTCGAGAAAGACACCGGTTTAGTGATCGCCGTCAGCTTCAGTCCCGATGGTCAAACCATTGCTTCCGCCGGTGGCGACCAAACCATCAAACTATGGACGCGGGAAGGTCGTTTGCTCAGAACCCTGAGCGGTCATACTGCTGCAGTTTATGGCGTCGCCTGGAGTCCCGACGGCAAAACGATCGCATCTGGCAGCATCGACAAAACCATCAAACTATGGCATATTGACGGCACCGAACTGCATACCCTCCGAGGACATACCGCCGCCATTTGGGGACTAGCTTGGAGTGCCGATGGCAGCTTTATTGCTTCTGCAGGCACAGAAAATATCGTCAGACTTTGGCAGAGTCACAACCCATTTCACACCATCATCACCTCCTTTCCCAGTGGAGTTTGGGGTTTAGATATCACTTCTGACAGCAAGACCTTAGTCACCGGCACGATCGACAGTCCCGCCAAACTGTGGAACCTCCAAGGTCAACTACTGGCGACAACCGACACCACTGATAAGAATCTCCAAGGGTCTGTGTCCACAGCTTTTAGTCCCGATGGCCAATTAATTGCCACCGCCAGTAATGGTAATGCGGTCAAATTGTGGCGGCGAGATGGCAGTTTAATCAAAACATTTCGCGGTCATACAGCCCCCCTGTGGACAGTGGCTTTTAGTCCCAATGGCCAGATCATTGCTTCTGGTGGTGAAGATAACACCATCAAACTCTGGCATATTCATCATACCTGTATTGATGACATATTAACAGCCACCACAACGCCTAAATCTCACCCCTGCTCCCCCCCTCAGACCCTGCAAGGACATACTTCTACCGTGTGGCAAGTAGCATTTAGTCCCGATGGAAAACTCCTCGCTTCCGCCAGTGCTGATGGCACAATCAAGCTCTGGACAATAGAGGGGAAATTATTGCACAGTATCTCAGGTCATCAAGCAGCGGTGTGGCGAGTCGCATTTAGTCCTGATGGCAAACTCCTGGCCTCTGGGAGTGGCGACAAAACCGTAAAACTGTGGACAATTGAGGGAAAATTATTAAAGACCCTGGCCGGTCATACCGCAGCCGTGTGGGGAGTAGCATTCAGCCCCGATGGCCAGTTGCTTGCTTCTGGTAGTGTAGATACTACTGTGAAATTTTGGCAGCTTGATGGGACATTATTAAGAACCATGAGAGGTCATAGCGCCGCCATTCGAGAGTTAGCCTATAGCCCCGATAGTAAGTTTGTGGCTTCTGTGGGTGAAGATGGGAGTTTAATTATCTGGAATCAAGCGGCGATTCTCGATTTAGATGTATTGGCTTATGGGTGCAGTCGCATCCGCGACTACCTGCGGACAAATTCTGAATTAACCGACGAAGATAGACACCTCTGTGATGGTTTGTAGTGAGACTTTAGCCGTATTTTTTGGGCTAAAGCCCAACTACAAACCATCACAAGTAACCTCTACCAGGGACTGCCAATCGTGGTAAAAGCTGCCCAATAATAAGGATGCTGCAGTAACCGATTTGGCACATCCCCTAGAGATGGCGGGAGCGGGATAGAGCCACTTGGTATTCCCACTAAATGGCGATTTTCAATGCGGATGTTACCCCGAATCATATCTAATTGGGCTTGTCTCAACGCTTCTGCCTTCAATGGATTTTGCCGCAGATGCCCATAAAAATCGGCCATCAATCCCAAACTACCTTCATCGCTGACATACCAGAGGGATGCGATCGCAGACTTCACCCCCGCTTTCACCGCCAAACCGGCAAAACCTAACTCGGCTTCCCTGTCCCCTAATGCGGTACGACAGGCACTAAGTACCAGTAGCTCTACCTGGGGGTTGCGCCAGTTTAAACTAGGGATTTTGTCTAAGGATAACTGCTCATCCCAAAGCTGAATGTAAGAATTGCTGGGGGCTCCCGGCAAGAATTCCGCATGGGTTGCCAGGTGAATGATAGGAAATTGCCCCTTGGCGCGCTGACTATTCAGATTGCTGAGGGTAAAATCGGCATTGAGGAAAGATTTAGCGGCGCCCATTTCTTGGGTAATGGCCATCAGTTCCACTGGCACTGCGGGTAGGGGTTGTTGCTGGTTGAAATTTGAGGCTCCCATCGCCAACAGTGGGGCTCCAGCCAGGGATTGATAATCCTGACTGGTGAGGCTAAAACTGGGAATTAAGCTAAAGTTATATTTTTCCACGAGGAATTTTTCTCCATCGTGCAAAGCTGCTACTGGTAAGGAACGCAACCCCGCATCCATTGAAAACAACAGTGTGGCAATCTGGTGTTTTTCCAAGTCGGCTTCTATAGGGGCGATTAACCAGCGATATAGTTGCTGGGCGGGCGCCAGATAGCTGTTAGTGAATCGCTGTCTGGGGTCGGTGATCCGATCGCGCAGCATTTGCACCATTGCCAACAGGGTATTTCTATCCGCCTCTGGGACACTGTAGCGCCACGGTTTACCCTCCGGCGGCACCACCACCAGTTCCAGCCCATCTGCCAGGGCAACAGCATACAATATCGCCGCCCTTTGCCCCGTTTCGCTCTCCATCTTCTTCAAACTCAATTGAAAACTAGAAGTAGCGACACCTTGGCGTCCTAATTCCGCACTCACCCCCAAATAATTCTCAAATTCTTGATTGTGCGTTTTTTCAATATTCCAAACAATTTCCTGCACATCCCCAGACTGGAACGCCATATTTAAATCCGGTTTAGCAACTAGGTAACTATCAGAAGTTGATAAAACTTGGCCAGTCCCATTCCCATTCATTGCCACCGACAGTTCCCCGCCATTAGAATTGGCCAAAAACCAGTTATTACCAACGGTTTTGGCATCAGACAAATTCACCAGAGACGCCGCCGCCACCACGTCAACTTCCCAGTTGTTTTCCACAATCAAAATTTCATCATCATCAGCCATATCTAGCATGGCTAACCCTGCGAGCAACCCGTTGCCTTGAAGAAACCCGTTAGGGGCAAAATTCGGGATGGAAGTATTGGCAGCAAAACCTAGTTTGTTTGTTGATAATGATACCTCGTACTCAGCCAAGTCCAGATTGGCCGCCGCCACACCAACGGGTGATGCTACCGTGACCTTTCGGGGCAATTCGATGATATCTATATTTGGCTGCTCCACCACCACCTCTGGAGTTGATGAGACCGGAGCCGACTCCTGGGGAGCCACCCCCGGCAATATAGATACTTCGGGTGAAGGTTTCCTGTCCCCCCCTCGGTGTGCAAACATCCGTGTAGGTGTTACTACCTCTGCCTCCACCACTGGGGTTTCTAGTGCTGTTGAAGATATCACCTCTGGCGTTGCCACCGTGGAATTATTCACGGATGTTACTACTGGAGTAGAATTATCCACTGGTGTCACTACGGGAATAGAACTATCCGAGGGTGGTGTCAACACGGTAATAGAATTATCCACCGGCAGCACCGGAGCCGAATTATCCGAGGGTGGTGTCACCACGGGAATAGAATTATCCGAGGGTGGTGTCACCACCGGAATAGAATTATCCACCGACAGCACCGGAGCCGAATTATCCGAGGGTGGTGTCACCACGGGAATAGAATTATCCGAGGGTGGTGTCACCACCGGAATAGAATTATCCACCGACAGCACCGGAGCCGAATTATCCGAGGGTGGTGTCAC
>DVDU01000277.1 GCA_015296065.1 Oscillatoriaceae cyanobacterium M33_DOE_052
AAACATCGTGGATATTAACTGTTTGTCAAACCGCAACCCCGCTAAAATCTGAGTGCAGGCGGCGATTTCTTGTCGCAAGTCTGTGGACTCTATTTTATTCACTTCCTGAGCCACTTGGCTCAAGAGTTCCGTGGGGTTCTCTGTGGCACATAACACCGCCAGTGGCAGTAAGGCACTATTCCCCAGTAAAGGTTCTGGGGATTCTTCCCATAACCGAATCACCTGATATCGGTGGCGGGTGAATTCCGTGCGAAATTCCGTCTCAAATACCGCCTGGTTGCTGGTAGGGACAAGCCAAATCAACACCTGCCTCACGGGCAGTCCATATTGCCACTGTAACCGCACGGAATAGTTGAGCATCCGCAGAGGCATCGGTCTATCTTGGGGCACTCTCACCTGAAATTCTAAATGCAGAATTTCTCGGTCACTTTTCAGAAAAATCACTGAATCCGCCCGAATTGGTTCGAGGGTGAGTTCAGTTTTTAAGACTTCAACCGGGGTGGTGATGGGTTGTTTCAATGCCCAAGAGGCAATTTGTTCCGGGTATTTTTCCGCTAGGTATTTGCACAGGTTGTCATAACACATATTCACTCACTCAAAATTATTTTTGATGCCGATTAGTAGGGTTGGGGCAATTTTGCAATTGCCCCAAATCGGCTTTAACGAGAATTCAGCCACTGGTGTAAATCCGCCAAGTTGGTAAAGTCTAATAACGCTTCACTCAACTCCTCCAATTGCGGCTTACTCAGGGACTGAATTTGCCCCTCAATCTCTGGATTGAGCGGTCCACAAAACCGGCGAAGCAAGCGGAAAATCACCGCTACTTCACCTTGTTTTTCGCCTTGCTCTAATCCCTGGGCGATTCCCTTTTGCAGAATATCTTGATAAACTACAGATTCGCGCATCACGTCCTCCCTGAAAAGGGGCAAAGGGTCGGGTTAGAATTGGGGCCAATCAAAATGGCCCCAATCAAATTTAATGAGACTCCAGCCACTACTGTAAATCTGCCAAGTTGGTAAAGTCTAAGAACGCTTTACTCAACTCTTCCAATTGCGGCTTACTCAAAGACTGAATTCGAGACTCAATCTCCAAATTAATCGGCCCACAAAAGCGATGAAGCTGGCGCAAAATTACCGCCACTTCACCCTGTTTTTCCCCCTGGGCGAATCCCTGGGCGAATCCCTGGGCGATACCCTTTTGCAGAATATCTTGATAGATTACAGATTCTCGCATAACGTCCTCCCTGAAAAGGGGCAAAGGGTCGGGTTAGAATTGGGGCCAATCAAAATGGCCCCCAATCAAATTTAATGAGACTCCAGCCACCGCTGTAAATCCGCCAAGTTGGTAAAGTCTAATAACGCTTCACTCAACTCCTCCAATTGCGGCTTACTTAAAGACTGAATTCGGGACTCAACTTCTGGATTAAGCCGCCCACAAAACCGGCGAAGCTGGCGCAAAATTACCGCTACTTCACCCTGTTTTTCGCCCTGCTCTAATCCCTGGGCGATTCCCTTTTGCAGAATATCTTGATAAACTACAGATTCGCGCATAACTTCCTCCCGAAACATCGTGGATATTAACTGTTTGTCAAACCGCAACCCCGCTAAAATCTGAGTGCAGGCGGCGATTTCTTGTCGCAAGTCTGTGGACTCTATTTTATTCACTTCCTGAGCCACTTGGCTCAAGAGTTCCGTGGGGTTCTC
>DVDU01000316.1 GCA_015296065.1 Oscillatoriaceae cyanobacterium M33_DOE_052
TATACTACCCCCATTCTCTATGTACTCTATGACTCGTTTTCTCAAGTCCAGACTATAAGCCATTCTGACCCCTCCCTCATGATTCTTCTCAATTTTAGCACATCTGGATTCCCTCTCACTCTTATTTGAAATGACTATATATGTAAATAAATTTTCACCCGATTCGTAGTAGCACAGCTATGTTAACCTCCCGCAGAAAACCGATATTTTAATCACGCCGTGCCCCCCACCATAAATCCGAGGGCACGGCGTGATTGGGATTTTTCGTTTCGGATCGGGGTTATGGTAGCTGTGCTACCTAGAAGCTATTATTTATATGAGTTTATTTGTATGAATAAATTGGCCGGGGCACGGTATCATCAACCTTCATCGAAAAACCCAGATTTTGATAACAACGCCGTGCCCCCCACCACGGGTAAATCCAAGGGGCACTTCTGGGGTGATTTAATTATATTCAGTTGGTAATCTGTGTTTTATATAAAATTTTCATAGGGATGAAAATTGGACTGGATTACCGCCTTCGCGGGAATGACATAAGCACGCACATAGTGGGTAGGGTGGGCAATAATTTATCCAATTCATGTGAAAATTGATGGCTGGGTCTTGCCCACCCTACAGGATTTAATTACTTGAGCAAGAAACCGGGTTTCTCAAGGAGATGTCTCGCATCTAAATGGAGATTCTCCGCAGAAACCCGGTTTCTGGATTTTTACCCAACCGACATAAAATCATCGGAAGTGATAAGACTCACATTTATCCCATTCAGGATAGCCAGAGTTTCACTGCCTGCACTGATAGCAGCAAAACCGTCAGTTGTGGCAAAAATGGATAACTCCGAGAAAGTCAAACCACCGGCTAACCCTATCATATCCTCACCATCGGTAAAATCGGTAATGATATCGGTGCCAGCATTAGCCAACAACCGGAAGGTATCGCTACCACCACCACCAGTGAGGGTATCATTACCATTATCACCAGACAGGATATCACTGCCATCGCCACCGAGGATAATATCATTGTCCTTGCCGCCGTAGAGAGTATCATCACCGATATCTCCCTGAAGAGTATCATCCCCTTCGCTGCCAAAGATGATATCATTTCCGGCGCCGCCGTGGAGTAAATCTTTTTCCCCATTTTGACCCACACCAGTATCACTACCTGTGCCACCATAGAGGGTATCATCTCCATCACCAGCACAGAGCGTATCATTACCTTTATCGCCATAGAGGAAATCATTACCGGCGTCCCCATGCAGCAGGTCATTATCACGACCACCATATAATAGGTCACTGCCATCGCCACCGGAGATAGAATCATTCCCCTGGTTGCCTAACAGGATATCATTTCCGAGGCCACCATAAATGGCATCACCTAAGTCCACATCAGAGAGGCTGGGGTCGCCGGGGCCACCATAAATGACATCATTGCCATTATCTCCCATTAGGGTATCGCTACCCCGATCGCCCCAGAGTAAATCATCCCCTTGACCGCCGTGAGCGATATCATTATCTTGGCCACCGAAGATGATATCATTCCCGGAACTGCCTTGGATAAGGTCATTACCGCCGTTGCCAAAAATGATATCATTATCGGCACTGGTGTTATTTTCACCCACACCGCCAATGATAATATCGCTACTGGCCAAACCGAGGATAAAGTCATTGCCAGTATAGCCTTTGATGGCATTGGCATTGTTATCCCCAATCAGAATATCATCATTATTTGTGCCGTCAATAGTGGCGGACACTTCAAATGAGACAATTGGTTGAGCTGGCATTGGCGGACAGTCATCTGCTACTACTGGGGTAGTAATCTCAGGAGTAGCAGTTGGTTCGGCTTCGGTGGTGGGGGGTACTACCAAGCTAGAGATTTCATTATCGCTGTTAGTGACGGCCACATCATCCACTGCCAAACTGTCATAGTTGGTATCGTTACTACTCGCAGTGGTGATGATGTTGTAGGCAATGCTACCGTCGCCAATATTATCATCTGCACCAGTAACAGTGACGGTTTGGGGAGTATTCCAGTTAGCCGCAGTAAAGGTGAGGGAGGTTTTATCGATGTTGCCTTCGCTGGTGTCAGAGCTGGATAACCCAATGGTGACATCTGATGTAGGTTGGGTATCCAGGACTACAGTAAAGGTGGCAGTTCCGCCAGCTTCGGTAGTGGTTAAACCACTGGTGGGGGTGATGGTGACGCCGGCGGTGTCCTTGTCAGTATTAGTGACGGCCACAGTAGCAATGGTGATGCCGTCATAGTTGGTATCGTTACTGCTAGCGGTGGTGGTGATGTTGTAGCCGATATCGCCATCATCA
>DVDU01000230.1 GCA_015296065.1 Oscillatoriaceae cyanobacterium M33_DOE_052
GTTTGCCATTGGTAATGGAACGGGAGGGATGACGCTGGAAATGGCGGATGTAATTACCGATTTTGTCCCTGGTGAGGATGTGTTTGATTTGATACCTTCATTGGGGTTTGGGGATTTAAGTCTGGTGCAAAATGGGGCTGATGCGGTGATTCAAAATCGGGTCACGGGTGAGTTTTTGGCTCGTTTACAGGGTGTGGATGTGCCTAGTTTGACTCAGGCTGATTTTGTGTGATATTGCCACTTAGAAACTGGGTTGTTTACGACTCAGAAACCCAGTTGATGTGGAAAATCTCCATTTTTGTCCCAGGGTAAACGCACCAAATCAATAAGGGGGGTTTTTTCGCTCCTTCCGCGCCAAAATTATCAACAGTCAGCCTCTTATTGAGAATTTCTAGTTCATATATAGGGGATAAGAGCCCGAAAAAACCCTATATATGGAACGATCGGGATTTGATGCGTTTACCATGCTATTGTAATTGACAAATTGTAATAATCATGGCAAGATAAAGAAAAACAGAAACCGCCATTCCCCGCCATTCCCCCTCATCCTGGAGCGGCGGCTTGACCCACCGCCTTTCTCATTTCACCGATAACTGGACCAAAACCACTTTACCTCACCGCCAGGAGCAGATACTATGCCAGCGTCCATAATCTTCGTTGACCCCTCCGTAGCCAACTATCAAACCCTGCTCCAAGGTGTCAACCCTGACGCCCAAGTGGTAGTATTAGATACCGAACGCAGTGGCATCGCTCAAATCACTGAAACACTCGCCCACAGCCAAGACATTACCGAAATACATCTGCTCAGCCACGGTAGTCCCGGCAGCTTGTACCTCGGTAGCGACATTCTCAACAGAGAAAATCTGGAAAAATACCGCTCCCAGCTCCAGAAGTGGGGCAAATTCCTCACCAAAAACGCCGATATTCTTCTTTACGGATGCCAAGTAGCCGCCACAGAAACCGGTAAAACCTTTGTGCAGTGGCTGCACCAACTCACCGGAGCTAATATCGCCGCTTCAAAGTACCCAGTGGGCAACCCCAAACAAGGTGGCACCTGGAACCTGGAATATAACGTAGGAAATATTAGCAGTCCTATTGCCTTTGCACCCGAAGTATGCAATGCCTATCCCGGCATTTTCGGCGCTTCTTTCGGCACCGCCAGCACCTTTGGTGTGGGGGCAAATCCTTGGCCGGTGGTGGTGGCAGACCTGAACAATGATGGCAAGCTGGACATCGCCACGGCCAATTTTGGCGCTAGCGATCTGTCTGTGCTATTGGGGAATGGTGCGGGCAGTTTTGGCACGGCCAATAACTTTGCGACGGGGACGAGGCCTTATGCGATCGCTGTGCGGGACTTCAGCGGCGACGGCATCGTTGACCTCGCCACAGCCAACTATAGCTCCTACGACCTCTCAGTGCTATTGGGGACTGGTGGGGGTAATTTCGGTCCTCCTACCGCTTTGACTGCCGGTGGAAGACCCAACTCAGTTGTCTTTGGGGACTTCAACGGCGACGGGAAGCCAGACTTGGTAGCGGGAAACTATGACACCAGTAATGTCTCCCTGCTGCTGGGGAATGGTGCGGGCGGTTTTGGTGCTGCCACCAACTTTGCCGTGGCTGGTAATATCATTGCTGTTGCCTCCGGGGACTTTAACTCCGATGGCAAGCTCGACGTAGCCACAGCCAACATCACCTCTCACAATGTATCAGTGCTACTGGGGAATGGTGCAGGCAGTTTTAACCCAGCGGTCAATCTGGCCGTAGGAACTCGTCCCTCTTCTTTGGCTGTGGGAGACCTGAATCACGATGGCAAGCTGGACATAGTTACCGGGAACCAAACCTCCAACAACGTTTCCGTGTTGCTGGGTGATGGGTCTGGCGGTTTTAGTGCTGCCACAAACTTTAATGTGGGGAATGGTCCCCATTCCGTCACCGTGGGAGACTTTAACTTAGACGGCAAGCAAGACATTGCCACAGCCAACCTGAACTCCAACAGCATCGATGTGCTATTAGGCACCGGGACGGGTAGTTTTGGCACCGCCACAACCTTTAATGTGGGGACAAATCCCACATCCCTCGCTGCCGGAGACTTCAACTCAGATGGGAAATCTGACCTCGCGGTGGCGAATAGTGGCGCCAACAACGTCTCGGTGTTGCTCAACACCATCCCCACCGTCACCCTCGCCGCCGGAACCACACCCAGCGAAACCGGCCCCACCAATGGCACCTTTACCATCACCCTCGACCAACCCGCACCCACAGGCGGTTTAACCGTCAATTACAACACCACAGGCAGCACCGCCGCCAACCCCGCACGCTACAGTTTTGACCAAGCCACCAGCACCAATATCACAGCGGTCACAGCCAGCACCTTCACCATTGCAGCGGGACAAACCACCGCTACCCTGGCCGTCAAACCTGTAGATGACAGCATTCTCAATCCGGGCGAAACCGTAAAACTCAACCTCACCGCCAGTTCTGACTATATCCTCGGGCCAACCAGCGGCGCCACGGTGGAGTTTACCGGTGCTAACTACGCTACGGCCCCAACGCCCCAAGGCAGCGCTTCAGGAGACTTCAACGGCGATGGTAAACAGGACATTGTTACCGCCAACCGTGGCTCTAACAATGTTTCCGTGTTGTTGGGGAATGGTGCGGGCAGTTTTGGCGCTGCTACCAACTTTGCCGCCGGAATTAATCCCTCTCAAGTCAAGGTAGGAGACTTCAACGGTGACGGCAAGCAGGACATAGTTGTGAGCAACTATTCCGGTGGTAGTGGCACCATCTCAGTGCTGCTGGGTAATGGTGCGGGCGGTTTTGGCACTCCCACCAGCGTTTCCGTCCTCGGTGCCTTGGCTCTTGGCACAGGAGATTTCAATGGTGACGGCAAGCTCGATGTGGCAGTAGGGAGATACAACGCTGGCGTCGTCTCGATACTGTTAGGTGATGGGTCTGGCGGTTTTGGTGTGGCGACCAACTATACAGTGGGGACTCGTCCCTTTTCTGTGGCCGTGGCAGACTTCAACCGTGACGGTAAGCAGGATATGGCTGTCACCAACCAAACCTCCAACAACGTCTCAGTGCTGCTGGGTGATGGTGCGGGCGGTTTTGGTACGGCGACCAACTACAATTTGGGAGCCGGTCTCCTTGGTATTGCCGCCGCAGACTTCAACAGTGATGGCAAGCAGGACATAGTAGTAGCCAAGGATAACAGCAGCAATATCAGCGTGTTGTTGGGTGATGGTGCGGGCGGTTTTGGTGCTGCTACCAACTACACTGTAGGGACGAACCCCTACTCCGTCAGAGCGGGAGACTTTAACGGGGATGGCAAACTGGACATCGCCGCCTCTAATGGTGGTTCCAGCAACCTCAGCGTGTTATTGGGTAATGGTGCAGGCAGTTTTGGCACTGCCACCACCTTTGCCTTGGGAACCAATCCCGGTGCCGTCGCCGTAACAGACTTTAACAGTGACGGCAAATCCGACATCGCAGTGACGAACTGGGGTTCCGGCAACGTCTCGGTACTACTCAGCAACAACCAACCCACCACCACCCTGACCATCACTGATAATGACAATGTAGAAATCGATATTCAAGGTAACAGTACCTCAATTGCTGACGGAGACACCACCCCCTCCCTCACGGACTACACCGACTTTGGCAGCGCCACTGTTACCACTGGTAATGTCACCCGCACTTTCACCATTGCCAACACTGGGCCAGACCCGCTGACACTTACTGGCACCCCCCTAGTATCTATCACGGGTGCTAACGCCGCAGATTTCAGCGTCACCGCCACCCCAACTGCCACAGTTGGCAGCAGCAGTCAAACTACGTTTGAAGTCACTTTTACTCCGTCTGCGCTGGGAGTTCGCACCGCCGATATCGCGATCGGCAGCAACGACAGCAACGAAAACCCCTACAACTTCACCATTCAAGGCACCGGAACCAGCATCCCCACCGTCAGCAACATTAGTAAAACCGGCAACGAAGACAATAACATCACCTTCGCCGCCGCTGACTTTACCAACGGCTTCAGCGACGCCGACGGCGACAGTCTCAACAAAATCAAAATTACCAGTCTTCCCGCTAACGGCACATTGCAACTAAGCGGCACAAACGTCACATTAAACCAAGAAATACTCCTCGCGAGTATTCCCAA
>DVDU01000029.1 GCA_015296065.1 Oscillatoriaceae cyanobacterium M33_DOE_052
AAACAACAACACCCAGCGCCTACTTGCTGAGTGACTTCCTCTGTGCTTCCGAGACTGTTTGGAGTTAACCTCACCCTACTGGGTTTTAGGCATTTATGCTCCCGCTCATTATTTGAGGATGTATCAGACTTCGGTGTGGGTGTTGCTGTTGGTTGACGAGACAGATTTGGAGTGAAACAGCGTGTTTTACCTCTTCTTTGCTAACGTGACATATCACACTGTGATATCTGCCAGGGAAGCTCTGTCGCTTCAATTTCTACTTTAACACTTTCTCTCAGGATGTCCAGTGTTTGATACAAAACTTTACTTTTGTCACTTGTCCTTTGTCACTTGTCCTTTGACAAGGGACTAGGGAATAATGACTAGGGACAAAAAAACAACAGCACCCCGATGATTCTCTGACTAACTTCCTCTGTGCTTCCGAGACTGTTTGGAGCTGCCATCACCCTACTGGGTTCTCTAGCTTTACTCCCGACTCTGTTGAGGATTTTTTAGTCCTTGGTGGGGGTGCTGTTGTTTTTTGACCACGAGACAGATGTAAAATTGTACAGCGTGTTTACCTCTTGTTTACTAACATGAACCATCACACTGCGCTTTGATCTGCCAGGGAAGCTGTGTTGCTTCAATTTCTACTTTAGCACTTTCTTTCAGGATGTCCAGTGATTGATACAAAACTTTACCTTTGTCATTTGTCCTTTGTCCTTTGATATGACTAATGACCAATGACGACAAAAAAACAGCACCCAGCCCCTACTTGCTGAGTGACTTCCTCTTTTTGCTTGAGATTGTTTGGAGCTGTCCTCCCCTCTTACGAGGTTCGTTTTTTATGCTCCCAGCTCACTATTTGAGGATGTATCAGACTTCGGGTTGGGTGCTGTTTTGGGTTGACGAGACAGATTCTATATTGTACAGCGTGTTTACCTCTTGCTTACTAACATGAACCATCACACTGTGCTATCTGCCAGGGAAGCTCTGTAGCTTCAATTTCTAATTTAGCATCATATTTAATCATGGCAAGCAATTGCAACAAACTTTTACAATAAATGAGTGGAGGCTATTTTAATTGCATATTTGTTTAAAATTAAGTTCTGGCCAAATTAGATGAAAATCTTGCCCAATCAGGATTTAAGGCGATTGTAAAGAAATAATTAATTGAGCAAGTGTTTCTGATTAATGAGGAAAAATACTTACCAGATTAAGGTTTGTGGTCTCCCGTTTCCTGGTGTCCTTCTACAGGTCCCACCCAAGAGGGCTGAGGCCCTAGGAACTTTGAGGGCTAAAGCCCTACTAAGAACTTTGAGGGCTAAAGCCCTACTAAGAACCTCCTGGAAGGGCTAAAGCTAAAGCCCAACTAGGAATCAAGGGAGGAAAATGGTATAAAAATTTAAAGGGGCAACATCAAGACAGAAGCAAAGACATGCACTTGGAATCCCTGCGGCGCGAAGATGTGATGGAATTGGCGGACAGCGCCCAGATTTTTCATCAAGGCGAAGAGGACCGGGAATCGGGGGCGATATATCAGTGTTCGGTATCCCCTAGTGGTATTTTGGCGAAGGTCCGGGATAAACAGGGGGACTGGACAGTGGCGATCGACAACTCCACGGAAACCCTAGAAATGGACTGCGACTGCCCATATAAAGGATATGTCTGCCAGCATATGGTGGCAGTGTTGCTCCTATATATAGAAGGGGGAGACGAAAAAATCGAGCCTTTGGAACCGGATGCTAATACCCCGGAGGCTCTCAAGCAGACTGTTTCTGCGATGTCACATCAGCAGCTAGTAGAATTGGTCCTGGGATTGGCGGAAGAGCGAGAAGAAGTGATGCGGGCCTTGTTAGCAGCGGTGGAGGTTCCCAGCGAGATCATCCAGCAGCAACCGCAAAACCTGCAAAAAGTTACCCAGATCAAGGGAGAAATCGGCTTATTTTTCGAGAAATTGCCAGAACTGGCTCAAGGTGAAGCCGGGAGTGAGTGGGAGCAGATCTTGGCGGTAACGAAACTGTTAAATCCTTCTGACCAACTGGAAGTCTTAGGATATGGCATTGCTTACGGGAATGAAACCGTAGGGGATTTTCCCGACATTGGTCCCAAAATCGAACAGGCGATCGCCCATTTTGCCACCGCCGCCGTCCTCCTCTCCCCTCATCAGGAAGAAAAACGGGAATACCTCAACGCCTTAATTGCCTGTCTCGATTGGCCAATGTGTCGCTATCCCCATATCGCCGACGCCGTAAAAAATGCCTTAGAAACCATCTGCACCGTACCCGCCGATTACCGTTACCTAATTTCCTACTTAGCCAGCAGCAAACGCCCCGAAGCCGCCGAACTCATCCCCCGGTATTACCTGATATTAGGTGATGATGCCAACTACCTACGCTATCGCCAAGAAAATTTAGACACAGAAGCCGAATATCTGGAACTAGCGGAATACTGGAAGCAAAAAGGCAACCAGGGCAAATATCTGGAAACTCTAGAAGCCTGGATTCTGCACCTGCTCCGCCAAGAGCAAGAATTAGGCGCTGGTTTGTCCTGGTTCTATCCCACCGCTGCTTTAGAACGCCTGGGGATTTTACCCTTTCTCGTCCAGCCGTACCAGACCCAATTAAATGAGCAAAATCTCTACCGAATTCTGCTGGCATTAGCGGAGCAAAAACCCGTCACCTTAGAACTGTACCAGCAAATCGAGACCCTAGCCACTCGATCGGGGAAGTGGCCGAAATTGCAGCAAATTCTGCTGGAGAGAGGCGCGGAAAACCCGCAAGAATTGGCGAAAATTCACATGAGCGAGGAGAATTGGACCGCCGCCATCCAACTGGCCAAATCACATCTGGACAGTCCGGCTATAGCCATAATGGTAGCGGAAAGCATGAGATTAAAAAATCCCCAAGGTGCGATTTTGATTTATCAGGAACTGGTGCAAGGGTATATCGACCAGAAAAGCCGGGATAAATACCGAGCCGCTGCCGATTGCGCTTTGGCGATGAAATCAATTTATCTTGATATTTTGCAAGACCGGGAAACCTGGCAACAGTATATAGATAGCCTGGGTTCACGCTATCAGAATCGCCGCGCTCTCAAAGAAGAGTTTCAAGCTCTGCTGGTATAAACAGTAATTTTACCATTTGAGAAAGGCGGCATCGCTGCCCTGTTCCCGGCGAATTTTGCCATCATTTTCAAACCAAGCAATAATCTGGGGAGCATTTAAATCATCCATTGGCACCCCCGCATCCTTGGCGATTTGCTTTAGCACTTTTAGCGATGATATGGTCAAACGAGTTAAAAATTTTTCGTGGGATGCCAGCAGGGCAGCATCCACGGCGTTGGACTCTTCTAGAGTTAAAAATTGCTGAGAAGGTTGGGGCGATTGTAACATTATTTATGCAGTATAGATGTTTGCGATTGGTGATTTGGGCGTGACCATTGCCCGTCCTAAGTGAAAAGTGAAAAGTGAATAGCCTCAGAAACCGGGTTTCTAGGGCAATCTTGGCATCTTGACCAAAATCTAGTTAAGAAACCCGGTTTCTATCCTTTTCGCTCAGTCTCCCAGTCTCCCAGTCTCCCAGTCTCCCCGTCTCCCCGTGGCGGGGTTGAATTAAATAAGCACAACGATGTTCGCCGTCAATCATCCAAAATGTCCTTTCTACTGTACAATCGGGGAGGACCGCAGCAAACATTTCTAACTCATGATTGCACACGCTGGGAAAAGATTCCGCCACGCTGGAAATGGCACAGTTATGCTCGGTGATGATAAACTTGCGTCCGCTGTTGCAGTTGCCGTTGGCTTCCACAGGATGCCACTCGGCCATATAGCCTTCAGCTTGGCGGAGTTCTACTAGCATCGCCACTCGTTCTGGAAGGGAGCCAGAACCGAGACGCTGGCGATACTCCCTGGCTTTGCGTTCCCACTGCTTCTGGAGGATGGAGCTGACCCGATCGGGTCCAACAGCCTCCGTCAGGGTATCCAGCAAGGACACGGCAAAATCATCATAGCGATGGCCAAAGCGATCGCGCCCCTTACCCGTCAGTTCATACATATGCTGGGGCCGACCCATCCCCACCTGTACCGACTTGTAATGAATCAACCCATCCACCTCCAAATCTTTGAGATGGCGGCGAATCGCTTGCGGACTAATGTCGAGAGCTTCTGCCAAATCCTGAGCCGTTGCCTGACCCTGGGCGAGCAAATGCCGCAGGATGTCATCTTTCGTGGAAGGATGGTTCGTGGTGGTCATTGTCATTGTCTGCCTGCTTGTCAAAATGCTAGGGAAAAAATTTACCAGGACTTTGACAACATCATTGTTGCTAAAGTAACCTAAAATGAAGTTAAGCAACAACCCTGTTGTTTTACACACCCACATTATATAAGACCCTGGGTTAGTAGTTGGGCTTTAGCCCAATGGGAAATGGGCCAACCCTATCTCCCTCCCTGGGGGAGGGGGATAGGGCGGGACGATCGATCCATCCCTCGAGCCTGTAGCCCGTAGGGGCGAAGCAGTCGGGCGAGGAGTCTCTCACTCATAACCGAGAGCTTGTACCCGATCGCTTCGCCCTTATTCCCCCCCACATAACGTACTTTGAGAACACTGCCTCACCGCCGCCGATCGAGAGAGAACAGAGAACCACAAAATGAGTACCACAGCCAAAAACCTAGTTAACCAACCCTATAAATATGGATTCGTCACCCAAATCGAATCCGACACTATCCCCCCCGGGCTCAGCGAAGATGTGGTCCGGCTCATCTGGGCGAAAAAGAATGAGCCCGAGTTTATGCTGGATTTCCGCCTCAAAGCCTACCGCAAATGGCAAGCGATGACCGAGCCGAACTGGGCAGCCGTCAAATATCCCCCGATCGACTACCAAAAAATCATCTGCTATTCCGCCCCCAAGCAGAAAAAAGCCAAACTCAACAGCTTGGAAGAGGTGGACCCTACCCTGCTGGAAACCTTCGAGAAACTGGGTATCCCCCTGTCCGAGCAAAAACGGTTGAGTAACGTTGCCGTTGACGCCGTATTTGATAGCGTGTCGATCGCCACCACCTTCCGGGAAAAACTCGCCAAAGAAGGCGTCATCTTCTGCTCCATCTCAGAAGCAGTTCACGAATATCCCGAACTGGTGCAAAAATACCTCGGTAGCGTCGTCCCCACCGGCGATAACTTCTACGCCGCCCTCAACTCCGCCGTATTCAGCGATGGCTCCTTCGTCTATATCCCCAAAGGCGTCCATTGCCCGATGGAACTCTCCACCTACTTCCGGATTAACAACGGCGAATCGGGCCAATTCGAGCGCACCCTGATTATCGCCGAAGAAGGCAGCTACGTCTCATATCTTGAGGGTTGCACGGCCCCTATGTTCGACACCAACCAGCTCCACGCCGCCGTTGTGGAACTCGTCGCCCTCGATAACGCCGAAATCAAATACTCCACCGTGCAAAACTGGTACGCCGGAGATGAAAAAGGCAAAGGCGGTATCTATAACTTCGTCACCAAGAGGGGTTTGTGTCAAGGCGTCAACTCGAAAATTTCCTGGACCCAAGTGGAAACCGGCTCTGCCATCACCTGGAAATACCCCAGTTGCGTCCTCATCGGCGATAACTCCGTGGGAGAATTTTACTCTGTGGCCCTCACCAACAACGCCCAACAAGCCGACACGGGCACCAAAATGATTCACATCGGGAAGAACACCCGCAGTACCATCATTTCTAAAGGTATTTCTGCCGGACGTTCCGAAAACAGCTACCGGGGATTGGTGAAAATCGGACCCAACGCCGAAGGAGCCCGCAACTACTCCCAATGTGACTCAATGCTCATTGGCGACAACGCCCGCGCCAATACCTTCCCCTACATCCAAGTGCAAAACCCCAACGGCAAAGTAGAACACGAAGCCTCCACCTCCAAAATCGGCGAGGACCAGCTTTTCTACCTGGCGCAACGGGGTATTTCCGCCGAGGATGCCGTATCGATGATGATTAGCGGCTTCTGCAAAGACGTATTTAGTCAGCTCCCGATGGAATTCGCCGTAGAAGCCGATCGGCTCCTCAGCCTCAAATTAGAAGGTTCTGTAGGTTAGTCCTTTGATAATTGATAATTGATAATTGATAATTATCAATTGTCAATTGTCAATTATCAATTATCAATACCCAAATTCACCAAAACACAACATGATTATTGACAACAGCGAAGTAATTCTCTCAGTTCGCGATTTAACCGCAGAAATCGATGGCAACCAAATTCTCAAAGGCTTGACCCTAGAAATCAAAGCCGGAGAAATACACGCCATCATGGGACCAAATGGCTCCGGCAAAAGCACCTTTTCCAAAATCCTTGCCGGACATCCCGCCTATACCGTCACCGGCGGCGAAGTGATTTTTAAAGGCAAAAATCTGCTAGAATTAGAACCAGAAGAACGCGCCCGCGAAGGCGTATTTCTCGCCTTTCAATACCCCGTAGAAATCCCCGGCGTCAGCAACACCGACTTTTTGCGCGCCTCGTGCAACGCTCGCCGCAAACATCACGGACTCCCCGAACTAGACGCCTTTGATTTTGAAGATTTAATCCAAGAAAAACTGCAAATCGTGCAGATGGATCCATCTTTTCTCTCTCGCAGCGTCAATCAAGGCTTTTCCGGCGGCGAGAAAAAGCGCAATGAAATCCTGCAAATGGCCATTTTAGAGCCAAAACTAGGAATTTTAGACGAAACCGACTCCGGTTTAGATATCGACGCCCTCAAAATTGTGGCCAATGGCGTGAACCAGCTCTCGAATGCCGAAAACGCCATGCTAGTCATCACCCACTACCAGCGGTTACTCAATTATATCGTGCCCGATTTCATCCACGTAATGGAAGGCGGGCGAATTCTCACCAGTGGCACTAAAGAACTCGCCCTGGAATTAGAAGCTCGTGGTTATGACTGGGTTAAAGAAGAATTAGCGGTGGGGGTATAATGAATGGTTAGCGAAACTTTTATCAAACCGTCAGCAGCAGATAAGCGAGTTGCCAAACTTCAGGAATTACTCGCCCAAGTATCTGGTAGTAGGGGCGATTCGCGAATCGCCCCTACAGTAGCCGAATCACAATCTCGCGCTCGCGCTATCTTGTCAGAGCTAGCCATCCCCTCCACCAAAGATGAGGAATGGCGTTTCACTGACTTATCCTCCCTGCTAGATATTAACTTCCAACTGGCAGGACCAGCCGCCGTGGATGTGTTTGCTTTGGCAGACTCAGAGTTAGACGAAACTGCCAATAGCCGCTTGGTATTTGTTAATGGCATATACGTCCCAGAACTGTCATCGGTGGCTGGTTTGCCTGCAGGGGTGCAAGTGGGTAATTTGTCTGCAGGCAATTTTCCCGAAATTGCTTCCTATTTGGCACAGCAACAGGGTGGGCAAGAAGTATTTACCGCTCTGAATACGGCTGGGTTGGCTGATGCGGCGGTGGTGTGGGTGCCTGCTAATACCATTATTGAAACTCCTATCCATCTGGTGTTCCTCACCGCAGCGGGAGCAACTCCGGTGTGGAGTCAGCCTCGGGCTTTGGTGGTGGCGCAAAGGGGTAGCGCCTGCACGATTATTGAAGAATACGCCGCTGCCCGAGGCACTTGGTGCGCTCAGGAAGCCAGCAACTGCTATTTAACCAACGCCGTTACCGAAATTTGGCTGGCGGAAAATGCCCAGGTAAAGCACGATCGCATCCAGCGGGAAGCCACCAACGCCTTCCACATCAGCAAAACCGCCGTTTCCCAAGCCAAAGATAGTCGCTACACCTGCACCGCCGTCACCAGCGGTGCCAAGTTGTCGCGCCACAACCTAGAAATCTTCCAAGCTGGGGAAGGCACCGAAACCGTTCTCAACGGTTTAGCGGGGATATCTAATAGCCAAGTGGCGGACGCTCACACCGCCGTCATTCTCAACCATCCGCACGGTATTGTCCGCCAATTGCACAAATGTATCGCTGACGGGAACGCCCATGCTGTATTTAATGGCAAAATTTTTGTTGCCAAAGCAGCTCAACTCACCGACGCCAGTCAGCTCAACCGGAATTTGCTGCTGTCTCGCAAGGCGAAGGTAGATACAAAACCGCAACTGGAAATCATCGCCGATAACGTGAAATGCAGCCACGGCGCCACTGTGAGCCAACTGGAACCCCAGGAAATGTTTTACCTGCAAAGTCGCGGTTTAGACCCTGCCACCAGTCGCAATTTGCTAATTGATGGCTTTGCAGGGGAAATTCTCGCTCAACTTTCCATCCCCGCACTGGGGGCGAAACTATCTCGTTGTATCGCTTGCCGCACGGACAATTGATAATTGATAATTGATAATTGATAATTACAGCTTGTTCAGCAGTGATTTGGTACAGCCCCTCACCCTAAATCCCTCTCCATCCCCCCTACCCCCCTTTGAAAGGGGGGGGGAGGGAGAGGGACTTTGAGATCCGCTCAGATTATTTCTGAACAGGCTGTAATACTTGTCAATTATCAATTATCAATTGTCAATTGTCAATTATCAATTAAAATAGGACAATTAACACTATGGTGATCACCCCCGAAAAAACTCTGGCGGCAAAAGTGCGCCAAGATTTCCCGATTTTGCAAGAAATAGTTAACGGCAAAACTCTGGTTTATTTGGATAATGCCGCGACTTCTCAAAAACCGGTGGCGGTTTTAGAGGCTTTGCGTTCATATTACGAGCATAGTAATGCTAATGTCCACCGGGGGGTACATACCCTCAGCTCTCGCGCTACGGATGCTTATGAGGGAGCGAGAGAAAAGGTGGCGAAGTTTGTTAATGCTGCCTCGGAAAAGGAAATTATTTATACCCGCAATGCTAGTGAAGCGATTAATTTGGTGGCGTATAGTTGGGGGTGGAGCAATTTGCAGCGGGGTGATGAAGTCATCCTCACGGTGATGGAACATCACAGCAATTTGGTGCCCTGGCAAATTGTGGCAGCGCGCACGGGGGCGGTGCTGAAGTTTGTGGAACTGACGGACACTCAGGAATTTGATTTTGAGCAGTACAGAAGCCTGCTTTCTGATAAGACTAAGTTGGTTTCTGTGGTGCATGGTTCTAATACTTTGGGCTGCATTAATCCGGTAAAAAAAATTGCCGCTTTAGCCCATGAATTTGGGGCAAAAGTGTTGATTGATGGCTGCCAAAGTGTGCCGCATATGGCTATTGATGTGCAGGATATTGATTGTGATTGGTTGGTGGCTTCGGGGCATAAAATGTGCGCGGCTACGGGGATTGGGTTTTTGTATGGTAAGTTGGAGGTGTTGCGCTCCATGCCACCGTTTTTGGGTGGTGGGGAGATGATTGCTGATGTGTTTCTGGACCACTCGACTTATGCGGATTTGCCCCATAAGTTTGAGGCGGGGACGCCTGCGATCGCGGAAGCGGTGGCCCTCGGTGCGGCGGTGGACTACCTCAGCGCGATCGGGATGGACAAAATCGCCGAATATGAACATGAGTTAACCGCCTATTTATTCGCCCAATTAAACCAAATTCCTGAACTGACCATTTATGGCCCGCAACCAAAAGCCGACGGGAGCGGTCGATCGGCTTTAGCGGCTTTCACCTGCGGCGCCGTTCACCCCCACGACCTTTCTACCATTCTCGACCAAGCAGGCGTCGCCATCCGCGCCGGACATCACTGCACCCAACCCCTGCACCGGTATTTAGGCGCCCAATCTACTGCTCGCGCCAGCTTATATTTCTATAACACCCGCGAGGAAATCGACACCTTTATTACTGCGCTCAAAGAGGCGATCGACTTTTTCAGCGGCATTTTTGGTTAAGATTGGTGATTTGGAGGAGAAACCGGGTTTCTGCCTCCAATTTCCGGTTTTTAACCGAGATTTGGTTAAGAAACCCGGTTTCTGGATAACCCAACCAAGTGCAGTCACTGTAGGGGCGAAGCATTCCGGCAGATATGTTATCGTTTTTACCCAAATATTGATACCGGAATGCTTCGCCCTATTCCTAGAATCGTATCATAAGGTGAAGGCAAGATGATCACAATCCCATCTGCTCCCGCCGAGCAAAAAACTGTCCTGGAAAATATTAGCTGGTCAACCTTTGAAACCCTGCTGCAAGAAACCGGCGCTAACCGAGGCTCTCGCTTCGCTTACGACCAAGGAATCTTAGAAATTATGACACCTTTGTGGGAACATGAAGGCTATAAATGCAGTTTGGGCAATTTTATTTTTGTCTTAGCCGAAGAATTGGGGATAGAAATCAAAAGCGCTGGCTCTACTACCCTGAAGCAGCCCGGATTAAACAAAGGCATAGAACCAGATAACTGCTATTATATCCAGAATGAATCCCTAATGAGAGGAAAAACTAAACTTGATTTAAATACAGACCCGCCGCCAGATTTAGCTATA
This sequence comes from Oscillatoriaceae cyanobacterium M33_DOE_052, assembly GCA_015296065.1. Lineage (GTDB taxonomy): Bacteria > Cyanobacteriota > Cyanobacteriia > Cyanobacteriales > Laspinemataceae > Koinonema. Next base: position 10,375 of record DVDU01000029.1, read on the forward strand.
GAAATCGATACCACTAACAGTTCGGTGAACAAAGCTGGCATTTACGCTGCCTTGGGAGTATCGGAACTGTGGCGTTATAATGGCAGGATATTACAATTTTATCAGTTAAATGATGATTCATATGTAGAGCAGAAATTCAGCCGCGCATTTCCCCTAATATCGGCGGTGTCAATAACCGAATTTTTGGAAAAAAGTAAAACTAGCGGAGAAATGGCGCTATTAAAATCGTTTCGCATCTGGTTGCGAGAACAACTGCCAAACCATTAAGCCAGAAACCGGGTAACAAACACCAAAATCTCGGCTATGATGCAGCAGCTATCGCAGAAACCGGGTTTCTGGGATCCGCGCATATTCCCGGTTTCTGTCTTGCAGAAGGTGCCTTCTGTCTCTATAATTGTCAAACGCTATTTGCCGCGTTGTGGGACCACGGGATACCGTTGCCCCATAACAAGGTGCCATTTGGGAGGTTAAGGTGAGTCAGGCATTTGATTATGATTTGGTGATTATCGGCGCCGGTGTGGGGGGCCACGGTGCGGCTCTGCACGCGGTGGATTGCGGGCTGAAAACGGCGATTATCGAAGCCGGGGATATGGGTGGCACCTGTGTTAATCGGGGCTGTATCCCTTCTAAGGCGTTGCTGGCGGCTTCGGGACGGGTGCGCGAATTGCGCGATGCGGACCATTTGAAGGCTCTGGGGATTCAGCTTCAGGGTGTGGCGTTCGATCGGGCGGGTATCGCCGCTCACGCCAACAACCTGGTGGCGAAAATCAGCAGCGATATGACCAACAGCCTCAAGCGTCTGGGTGTGGATATCATCCAGGGTTGGGGGCAAGTGGCGGGAGTGCAAAAAGTCTCTGTGAGGACTGGTAGCACGGAGAAAACGATTACAGCGCGAGATATTATTATGGCTCCTGGTTCGGTGCCTTGGGTGCCGCCGGGAATAGAAATTGATGGTAAAACGGTGTTTACTAGCGATGATGCGGTAAAGCTGGATTGGTTGCCATCGTGGGTCGCAATTATCGGTAGTGGCTATATTGGGTTAGAGTTTGCCGATGTTTACACGGCTCTGGGGTCGGAAATCACGATGATTGAGGCTCTGGATACCCTAATGCCCACTTTTGACCCGGATATTGCCAAGTTGGCGCAACGGGTGTTGATTGCACCGAGGGATATTGAAACCCGCGTGGGGCAGTTGGCGAGTAAGGTAATTCCTGGTTCGCCGGTGGTAATTGAACTTTCCGATGCCAAAACCAAGGAAGTGGTGGAAGTTCTGGAAGTGGATGCTTGTTTGGTGGCGACGGGAAGGATACCGGCGACGAAGAATTTAGGTTTGGAGTCGGTGGGGGTGGAAACGGACCGGCGCGGTTTTATTCCGGTGAATGATTATTTGGCGGTGGTGTCGGGGGGTGAAGCGGTGCCCCATTTGTGGGCGATCGGTGACGCTACCGGTAAGATGATGCTGGCTCATGCGGCGTCAGCTCAGGGAATTGCGGTGGTGGAGACGATATGCGATCGCCCCCGCCAAGTTGACTATCGCAGTGTCCCCGCCGCCGCCTTCACTCACCCAGAAATCGGGTTTGTGGGGCTCACAGAACCCCAGGCCCAAGAACTAGGCAAAACTGAAGGATTCGAGGTGGCTTCCACCCGCAGTTATTTTAAGGGTAATTCCAAAGCCTTGGCTGAGGGAGAAACTGACGGGATTGCTAAAGTTATCTACCGGAAGGATACTGGCGAAGTTTTGGGAGTGCATATTTTCGGGATGCACGCTTCTGATTTAATTCACGAAGCTGCAGCGGCGATCGCGCAACGTCAATCTGCCAATTCTCTGGCTTTCAACGTTCATACTCACCCGACGCTTTCGGAAGTCCTCGACGAAGCCTATAAGCGAGCTGCAGTTCCTCTCGGTTAGTAGTAGGGCTTTAGCCCTCTTCTCATTAATTTACTACGAACCTTGGACAGAGGGCTAAAGCCCTACTACGAACCTAATCAAGAGGGCTAAAGCCCTACTACGAACCAAGATGATTAAAATCCGCCGCCGTCCGCCGAATCCCCCCGTAGATATGAAAAACCTCCGCTATCAGGTAAATTTGCCCGATAGCGCCCCCCGCCATATCTTAGAAGAGATAGTGTGGCACAAGGAAACGGAAGTGGCTAAGCTGCGCGAGCAATTGCCTTTACATGATTTGCAAACTCAAGTAGCCGATAATGCCCCCCCAGTGCGAGATTTTGTCGCCGCTTTGCGCCAGGGCAAAAGTCAGCCTGCAGTAATTGCAGAAGTGAAAAAGGCATCTCCGAGTAAAGGCATTATTCGGGAAGATTTCGACCCAGTGGCAATTGCTCGCGCCTATGAACAAGGGGGCGCTACCTGTATTTCCGTGCTGACAGATGAAAAGTTTTTCTCTGGCAGCTTTGCCAATCTGCAACTGGTGCGCAGTGCGGTAGATTTACCGCTGTTGTGTAAGGAATTCATTATTTATCCCTATCAGATTTATCTGGCACGCCTCAAAGGTGCGGATGCGGTGTTGCTGATTGCCTCGATTTTGACTAATAAAGACCTCCAGTATTTTGCGAAAATCGCCCGGATGTTGGGGATGGCAGCTTTGGTGGAGGTGCATAATTTGGAGGAACTCGATCGGGTGTTATCCATAGACGGGATTAACTTGGTAGGGATAAATAACCGCAACTTAGAGGATTTTTCTGTCACCCTAGACACTACCTGCTCTTTGCTACAGGCTCGGGGCGAGCAATTGGCAAAACAGGATATCCTCGTAGTCAGTGAGTCCGGCATCCACGAGCGATCGGATTTGGACAAAGTGGCTACAGCGGGAGCAGCGGCGGTTTTGATTGGCGAATCCTTGGTGAAACAACCCAATCCAGGGGCGGCTCTGGAAAATTTGCTGGCTTGAGTCATGGGTGGGAAGGTCATTTGTCATGGGTCATTTCACCAAGGACTGTTGACCCAGAACAAAGGACAGAGGACAAAGGACTTTTGACCGGTCACAAGTGGTAAGATTGAGTTGGGGCAAAGCATCCGAGACAAGAAACCCAGTTTCTGGAGAAGAAATCCTCGTTACCACTGGAAAATCTGACCCAAGAAACCCGGTTTCTGTCCGGTCGATCCAGAAGAAGAGACCGACGACAAGTTACCTAAATCCCTTGCAGGGATTGCAATATGGCGATTCCCCTTCCTTCCCACATTCACTACGAGCTGCTGCTGCAAATTCTGGAGCGTCAAACTCATTTTGCCGTAGGGCAAAACGGACCCCAGAGGGAAAAAGTGCAGGAGCTGATTGCTACTGTGCGCAAAGCTCTGGCAATCCAAAAACAATTGGAAAGTAGCTGTGAAATCGATAATTTGCCGGTAGAATACCGCTGGTCTCTCAATGAAGTGCCACGGGAAGTTTCCTAGGGACAAGGCATTGCCTTGTCCCTACCTGTCTCGATGAGGATACCCAAATTTGCCCAGAAACCAGTTTCTCTGACCGGTTTCTGGGCAATATAGATACGATCGATATTTAGGACGAATCAATGGGCGATAAGTTAATGTTGATGATTCCTGGCCCGACGCCGGTGCCAGAAAAAGCGCTGTTAGATTTGGCGAAACACCCGATCGGACACCGCACCAAGGAATTTGAAGCGGTGATGGCGGAGGTGACGCAGAATCTGAAGTGGCTGCACCAAACCACCAGTGATGTTCTGATGCTCACGGTTTCGGGGACGGGAGCGATGGAGGCGGGGATAATTAATTTCCTCAGCCCGGGCGATCGGGTGTTGGTGGGATGTAATGGCAAGTTTGGCGATCGCTGGGCGGAAGTCGCGATCGCCTACGGCTTGAATGTGGAAAAAGTCACCGCCGAATGGGGCAAACCCCTAGAGCCATCGGACTTTGGCGCTGCACTGGAAGCTGACAAAGACAAGCAAATTAAGGCTGTCATCATCACCCACAGCGAAACCTCCACCGGGGTGATTAATGACTTAGAAGCGATTAACCGCCATGTCAAAGCTCACGGCGAAGCCTTAATTATCGTGGATGCTGTCACCAGCATGGGGGCCGCTAATGTGCCCATAGATGCTTGGGGTTTAGATGTCGTCGCCTCTGGCTCGCAAAAAGGGTTTATGATTCCTCCGGGTTTGGGCTTCGTCGCCGTCAGTGCCAAAGCCTGGGAAGCATACAAAACCGCCAAACTACCTCGGTTTTATCTCGATTTAGGCAAATATCGCAAGGCGGCGGCGAAAAATAGCACCCCGTTTACCCCGCCGGTGAATTTAATTATGGCCCTGCGCACGACCCTGGCGATGATGCAGGCGGAAGGTTTGGAAAATATTTTCACTCGTCACCAGCGCCTGATGAATGCCACTCGCGCCGGGGTGAAGGCTTTAGGTTTGCCTTTGTTTGCCCCCGATAATGCGGCTTCCCCCGCCATTACAGCGGTGGCGCCAGTGGGTGTGGAAGCAGAACAGATACGCGGCATTTTGAAAAAGCGGTTTGATATTGCCCTGGCGGGTGGTCAAGACCACTTGAAGGGTAAGATTTTCCGCATCGGTCATTTGGGGTTTGTGAGCGATCGGGACATCCTCGCCGCCCTCAGTGCCCTAGAAGTGGCAATGGTAGAATTAGGCGCTGGGTTAGCCACCCCCGGCGCTGGTGTCGCCGCCGCCGCCCAAATTATCTCCCAGGGCTAAATATTCATTGATAATTGATAATTGATAATTGACAATTGATAATTCAAATTATCAATTGTCAATTATCAAATGACCAGTGACATATTACCAGGGACAAGTAAATAAAAGGAGCTTTTATATGATAACTATAACTCCAGAAAAATTATTCAGTTTTGAAGACTATCTCACTTATGATGATGGCACGGATAACCGTTCTGAGTTAGTTGATGGGAGGTTAGAAATCGTGAATCCACCAACAATCGGACATATGTTGATTGCCAAGTTTGTGGCGAATGTTTTAGAAGCTGAAATCGCTCGCGTCAGCTTACCTTGGATGTGTTTTCAAGAAACCGGAGTGAGAACTGGATTTCGGAAATCTCGGTTAACCGATGTGTGCGTGGTCTCACGGGAACAAGCAAGGGAATTAGTCAATAAATCGGCGGTATTTGAAACGCCACCACTGTTGGTGGTGGAGGTGGTTAGTCCTGAATCAGTTAACCGGGATTATCGATATAAGCGGTCTGAATATGCAGCGGTGGGGATTCCTGAATATTGGATTATTGACCCGATTTTAAAGAAAATTTCGGTGTTGCGGCTGGATGAGGGATTATATGAAGAAGAAGTTTTGACAGAAAATCAATCTCTTGTTTCTCAGACTTTCCCGGAATTAAATTTAACTGTAGCGCCTATTTTGGAGGCAGGTAATCTTACCTAGAAGAATTAAAATAAATCCCTTGACAGTAGCCAGGAAAACTAATAAAATAATAAGTGATATGGAGCATTTTTTCTAGATTTTATGCTAAAATATATCCGGTTAACCCCCATTGCGGCACTGGTGCTAGGGTTGAGTTTGACGGGATTCTCTGGTGTAGCGAGAGGAGAGTCTCTAGAGTCTCTGGTGACTCGGGCTAGTTCTTCCCAACCGGAAGAGGCGCAAGGGGCGATCGACCAACTACGCGCACTCGGTCCGGTGGGTTTACGGGCATTTATCGCGGCGAAACATCAGGAATTAGAAAAACCAGGTTTACCGGATGCTAGTTTGAGAGAACTGCTCGATCGCCTTTGTCAGCAGCGCGACTGTCACGCCTCCCAACTTTATTGGTACACTGATTTAGAAGCCGCCAAAGCAGCAGCCCGAGCTAGCGGTAAACCGATTCTGTCTCTGCGGCTCTTGGGCAATTTAGATGAAGACTTGAGCTGTGCGAATAGTCGCTTTTTTCGAGTTGCCCTTTACGCTAATAGTGCCGTATCCCAACAATTGCGCGATCGGGTCATTCTCCACTGGGAGTCTGTGCGTCCGGTTCCCACTGTCACCGTAGATTTTGGGGATGGTCGCATCCTCAAACGTACTGTCACTGGTAACAGTATTCACTACCTCCTGGATGCGCAAGGCATAGCATTAGACGGTTTGCCCGGTCTTCACGGTCCCCAAGCGTTTCTGGACTGGCTCGATCGGGCTGTCCCAATGGCCCAACAGTTTGCCCAGTTACCCGACCCAGAAAAAAATACATTTTTAGCGGAATATCACCGCAGTCGCATCGAAGCCATTCAGCAACAATGGCAAACCGAATTAACTGCTCTCAACTTAGCGCCCCCCCAAGGCTTAGAACCCATTCCCCCCAGCGAATCTGATGCAGAGACAGCGGGGCGAGTAGCCATGACAAAAATGGTAGTAGAATTTCCCCTATTGCGCCAAATTGGGGTAGTAGATAGAAACCGGCAAACTCTAGAATCAGTTACTGATATCGATACTTGGCGACAACTAGCCCAGAAGCACAGCGATTTATCTCGCCTTGATAGTAATAGTTTAGCATTGATGCAGAAGAAAAACCCGGCTTTAGCTGACCCAGAGCAATTGCAAAAAGTGCAAACTCAGTTTGAAGAGATGATGGCTCTGGATACAGTACGGAATGAATATTTACTGCATCAGGAAATTCATCAGTGGTTTTTAGCAGAAACTGGCACAATGGCAGATTTGGCAGTATTGAACGATCGGGTTTATGCCCAACTGTTCTTAACCCCCAACTCTGACCCCTGGTTAGGCATCGCCCCGGATGACGTTTATAATGCCATCGATAATGGCGGCGTCGGGAAATGAAGATTGTCGGGTGCGCAAAAACCAATTTCCCTCCTTGTCACCCAATCACATCAAGTCCGAGAGCATCTTTCGGACTTGATATCACATCCTGAAATATAGTCAATTCAAATAAGGTTGAGCCAATTATGTAGTAGGGGCGATTCGCGAATCGCCCCTACATCAGCACCCTTACCCCTAAATCCGGGACAAGATCTATCTCATTATCATTTGAAATGACTATAGTCAATTCAAATAACATGAGACAAACCAGAGAACTGGCCCTCTATCCCCCAACCCCTTTCTCCCAGGTGGGGACTGTGGTCAGGGTGGGGACTGTGGGGAGCAGGGGAGCAAGGGAGAGAGGGAGCAATTTTCCCCCCTGCCCCCCTGCCCCCCCAAATTTCCCGTGGTGGGTAGCACAGCGTGATTAAAATTGTTTGTGCAACCCAAATATTTAAGATGCCGTGCCCCTACAGCCCAACTACGAACCCAAAATTATCCCAATTTAGGGGATTATCTGGTCAAATGTTAAGGCAAATTAGTGATTTCCTGAATTAAATCAGATGGCGTGATGATGCGCGGGATAACTACAGGGAAATTCCGGTAATTGCGAGTGCCGATCGCATCTAGCTGGTTGACCAGAGCAGTCCCAGATTGAATCGCATCCTCAAAAGTTCAGAAACCGGGTGGGAAGTTCAGAAACCGGGTTTCTTAATCAGGTCTTGGTTTGTGATGATAAATATGGAGAGAAATCCGGTTTCTTGGCTCCCGGTTTCTTGGAATGACCTATCTATATGCCGCACCTTTTCCATTATCCTTATCTTATATTTTTTTTCGGGTTTGTCAAGGGGTTTGGGTAAAATTTGTTGCCAAATTGGCGCGGCTATAATCGGACAAAATTAGGGGACAACTACGGGGGGATTGCCCCTACGAACGGGGGCAACCACGGGGGGGGGATTGCCCCTCAGTTATTCGCATCCCGATGCCCCAAAATTTAATATGACCCCTGGTGTGGGGGAGTGGCCAATAAAAAACCCGGTCTTGTGACCGGGTAGGGTGCCTACCATATATGCAATTCTTTGCATTAAATTTATTATATGCCTATTTCTGCCAATTTGGCATCAGCATAATGGCGTATTTTTTCACAATCAAGGTAAAAATGAGATGAGCTAGTGCTGGTTGTTACCCCTCATTACTCTGTGACTTCCTCTCCTTGGCGCGATCGGCTATGGATGGTGGCAAATTGATTTTGCACCAGGGGGTGAGAAAAGCGATATCGATCGCCCACGCGCACGAGGAAACCACAGGCGGCGGCATAATTGAGGAAGCGGCGACAATTCCAGGGAATATGACCCAGACGCCACAAGATGAAACGGTGGGCTAAAGATTCAATGGCGGGCATAGCGGCCAAAATCCCCCCCACTTGCCCGAAAACTGGGGCGACTAAGGCGGTAAACATCAACACAGCGGCGGGATAATCAGGATTGCTATCTACTCCTGGTACTAAAGTGAGTAGCTGCCAACTGAGCAAACCAATGGCGGCGATGATTATCCCTTTGAATGCGGCGAACCAGAGGGACTGGGGTGATGTGGGGGCGAGTGGCTGGCGACTGGCTCTCACGGAGGCGATCGCCCCCATACCACCGCCAACTATACCATATATAACCGCATAAACCCATCCCCACTGATGGTGATTAATCACCCCAAAGCACAAAGTATAAGCAAATACCAGCAACAGCACGATCGCCCAAGTATAGACCGACTGCAAGGGCGATCGCTCCCCAGGAAACAGCATAGTTAGCACCGAAAAATCAGCCATTGCCCGCTCTTGCATCCTCTCAGCCAACCAACCCAACCAACCCCTAGCCTGTTCCGCTGTGGGTTTCCGACCCCCACGATACCAAGGTTGACCAGGACAACAGTTAAGCTGACGACGAATAAAAGCATTCAAAACATATTCTCGCCGCTCCCTTTTCGTTTCCAACCGCTTCCAAGAATTAATCAAAATTTCCTCATCAGCCCAAATCATCAAATTCAGCAACAAAGGATTTTTGGCCAATGCCAATAACACCGGAACATCAGCAATTTGATACCACAATTGTCGCGCCCTAGTCGCAAACAAATACTCCTGAATCTGTTCCGTCCGCAGCGGTTGCAATCCCACCGCCCCATACAAACGCAAGCGGTGATGACATTGTTGATACCAATCATGGCGCGCACAAACCACCAACCGCAAAGACGGCAACACCTCATGCAGGTGATTGAGCTGTTGCAAACATTCCTCCTGCAAAGCCGGAGCCAGTTCATCCAACCCATCCAGCAGTAGCACCAAATTCCCCGCCTCCAACAACTGGCGCACCACCGCCACACTAACACCATACTTAGCACTCACCAGGGCCAGTAGCCATTTGCGCACCGGCTGGCGCGATCGCCAACTCCCCAAATCCAACAACACCGGTACTGACGAATCAGAACCATTCGCCCAAACCGCCGCCAACTCCAGCAAAGTCGTAGTTTTGCCCGCTCCCGGCGCCCCCAAAATCAGCAATATCCCCGCAAAAGCGCCCCCAGCAAAAAAATCCAGAATACTTTGCCCTGCTGACAGCTTCTGGCTCCGTTGCTTCCCTACCTTAACCTCCACTTCCCACAAACGCGGTACAGGCGGCTCCGCTTCCGGGCGCAGGGACTGGCGCATCCGCGCTTCCACCTCCTCCCTCACCGCTGTCAGCAACTCCTCGCCACTGGCAATTTCCTGTTTCCACAACCGTTGCCATTCCCAGGGTAAAACCGCCTGCTGCGGCACCAAAGTCCTCAAAACCAGCAATATTCCGCCCAAATCAGCCCCCTAAATTCTCCCAAAGCCTCTCACTCACGAGCGAGGTCAAAGTAAAACATCCCAATCCTCGCACTTCAGAGGTATTCTCACCTGCCACATTTTACTAGACTTGGGGCATTTCACCACAGCGCGACTCTGGCGCTATAATATCAGCCTATAACCATCCCGCAATCATCCCGTGATCCCAATAGTAGCTCCACCCAAAGCGATCGCTCTTTCCACATCTCCTCAGTTCCGGCTGATTGACCTTTTTGCGGGTGCTGGCGGTTTCACTCTCGGTTTCACCGCACCTGGTAGTTTTCAACCGGTTTGGGCTGTAGATAACAATCAATATGCTGTCGCTACCTATAAACTGGCGATATTACGCTTGCTATATTAGAAGCAGCGATTCGGGAAAATCTCAGGAGGTTGGGGCGATGAGTCCGTTATTACAAGACCTATTGCAGCAAGCAGAGCAGTTGTCCTATGAGGAACGGTTAGAGTTGATTCGCGGTGTAGCACAGGGGTTGAAAAAGTCGCAGGTGGGCGTCAGAGCAAAACCTCGATGGAGCGATTTAAAAGGAATGGCTCCCTATCCAATGATGGGAGAAGATGCTCAAGAGTGGGTGACGCGAACTCGTCGGGAAGGGGATGAGCATCGGGAACGAGTCCTCAGAGGCGAAGTATGAGAATTGATGTAGCCCTAGCAGGGGTATCTCGGTTGTTTTTAGATACGGCTCCCGTCATTTACTTTGTAGAACGGAATCCTAGCTTTGTCGATCGGGTCGATCCAATATTCGAGCGCTTAGAGTCTGGGATTACGCCAGTAGTGGGTTCGGTGACGGCAGCCGAGTGCTTAGTGGGTGCATTGCAGATGGGCTTAACGGATTTAGAACAAGTCTATATGGCTATCTTTACACGGGATGATGTGCTGTTTGTGGAAAATACCCTGACGATCGCTCGTGAGGCAGCAAGGGTTAGAGTCCGATACAATCTGCAACTTTCTGATGCTTTTCAGATTGCAACTGCCTTGGTAACTGGCTGTGAGGCATTTCTGACGAATGATGTTCAGCTAAAGCGCATAACCGAGTTAAAGATTTTGTTAGTAAGTGAGTTGGAGGCGTGATAAAATGCAGCATTTGACGGCAAAGTTAGACGAGCATTTTCGGGAAAATCTCAGGAGGTTGAGGCTATGAGTCCGTTATTACAAGACCTATTGCAGCAAGCAGAGCAGTTGTCCTATGAGGAACGGTTAGAACTGATTCGCGGTGTAGCAGAGAGTCTGAAATCTCAGCCACACCAGACTAGCGGTAAACGGAAACTTAGTGAGTTTCGAGGGATGGTAAAGCACCCGTTTTTTGGTGAAGATGCTCAGGAATGGGTGACGCGAACTCGTCGGGAAGGGGATGAGCATCGGGAAGGAGTCCTCAGAGGCGAAGTATGAAGATTGATGAAGCTCTTTCTGGTGTATCATGGCTGTTTTTAGATACAGCGCCTGTCGTGTATTTCGTAGAGGAAAATCCTGATTTTTTGCCGATTGTCAGGATAATTTTTGATCGGATTGAGAATGCAGCATTGATGGGTAGTGTGGGGCCTGTCACCCTGGCAGAATGCCTAGTAATGCCTTACAGAACGGGGGATGTGAATGGACAAAGAGGGTTTACAGAGCTACTAATACCAAATTAAAATGAAGATGAGTATAATAGAGTCGTAGTTATTCCAGCCTTGCAGCCATGACGAGACCCTTCGTGTTAGAGATTACCGAGAGTGCGGAGTTTTTAGAGAATAGTCTCAAGCAGGCCAAGAGTGGGA
>DVDU01000131.1 GCA_015296065.1 Oscillatoriaceae cyanobacterium M33_DOE_052
AGGTGACTGTGATAAAATTCAGGTAGCATTTTTTACAGATGGGGTTAGTTGACAAAAAAAACACCCCATCTTTTTTTACCATAAACTGCCAACTGCCGCACTGCCCCGGCTTTCAGCGAGGTTGTCACCCCGTCAGGGCTCTGGGGCAACCACTTCTGGATTGCCCCTACTTTCCGTCTCCCGGTCCCCCCGGCGACCGGGCTCTGGGGCAACCACTTCTGGATTGCCCCTACTTTCCGTCTCCCCATCCCCCCGGCGACCCTTTCTCTCTCTCGGAGGACTGCTGGCTTCCTCTCCTTCATACTCCTGTAACTGCAGCCGCAAAATTGCCCGCGCTTGGGAAATGCGCTGGCGGACGTTATCGTAGGAAATATTCAGTTCTGTGGCGATTTCTTGATAAGATTTTTCTTCGTAGAAAAATAGGACAAGTGTCTCTTTCAGTCTTGGGGGTAACTGCTGGATGGCGTTTTTCAAAAATAACTCGAGTTCTCGCCGCGTAGCGGCGAGAACTGGTGTTTCCTCTTGGCTAGCTAATTCCTCTTCAACAACAATCCCCTCGAAATCGGCAACTGGGAGGGCGCGTCTTTTTAGCTCTCGATGGATATCCAGACAGAGATTACGAGTTAATTTAGTTAACCAAGCCTTGAAATTATCGATGCGATTAGCACTTTTCTGGAATTGCTCATAGGCTTTGAGCATGGCTCGACTCAAAGCATCTTCGGCATCGATCGGGTTGCCCATCCACTTGAGACAGCAGCGATAAAGATAGTCTTTATACTGCTCCCATTCTTGCCAGAAACTGGCGCTGATATCGGCACCGGGAAACACTCCGGTGGTTTGGACAGCTAATTTCATACCAATCACTTAATCATTAATGAAAATATACTCATATAATTAAATGCCATTTAAGTAAAAACTTGTGGTTTGCTGATTCTCGCGATATGTGAAGCATAATCACAACTAATTGGACTTTTTGAGCATAGCAGTAGGCTGATCTAACGCTGGGCTAGCGGAGGAAATCTGGATTATGGTAGCAGTGTCCATATTATCAGTAGCTGATGCACATAAATTGTTATAGGCGGTGATGGGGGATGGGGGGACTCTTGGACGGGGAGAAATCTCCCCATGTTTGGGCTGAAGCCCTACTACAAACCTATTTTGGGCTAAAGCCAAAACCACAACCCTGTTCCCCTTCGTCCCGATCCTCCGGGATTGCAATATACTTTTTTAAGAATTGTGGCCATCTAGGAGGCTCAGCCCGCCCACAAAACCCACATCATCGCTATGGTGGAGGTATTGTTGGTAGGGGTTCGCCACCGATGGCGCCCAATGCACAGTAATGGGGTATTAGATAAACTTATGGCACTGATTACCACTGGCAAGCCATTCATTCGGGATTTAGAGGCGACGGGGGCGTTAGCTCTGTATGCGCCTTTGGAAGGAGGATTTGAGGGACGATATCTGCGACGACTTCGGGCGAATGGTTATGAGACTCTGGCTATCACCGCCCGGGGATTGGGGGATTTGTCGATGTATCTGACGGGGATTCATGGGGTCCGTCCGCCCCATTTGGGCAAAAGCAACATCCGCACTTATTTCATCCCCCCGATCGTCACTTACAATCTGGAGAAGCTACCCCCCAAATCCAAAGGCTTGGTGTTGTGGATTCTCGAGGGTTATGTCCTTTCCAGCCAGGAAATTGAGTATTTGACCGGGTTGCCTTCCTCGGAGCCTCGGGTGAAAGTGGCGGTAGAGATGGGGGGCGATCGCGCTTTCCGCTGGTCCCCCCTGAAAGACCTGCTAGTTCCCGCCTAACCTTCGCGAGAGATGAATCGCCGTAAGGGCGAAGCCTGACGGTCATAAATTTTGGGTTTTTGCCAGACATGACTCGCCGTCAGGCTTCCCCCCTACAAGCGGCGGAATGCTCCACATCCCTTCTCAATCCCTACCCATTACCCCTTCTGCATTCAATATCCATCTGTTCTACTCTGATGGCACAAGATTAAGAAAACCTTTGCCTTATCAGACAGTCCCCCGACTGTTCAACTATGATGAAGATAGCTTGAAACTGAAAGCCCCGGGTTGAGCTGCATTGCCAACCGGGAGGGAGTATCTGATGCTAGAAAACCGCGACTATACGGTAATTATCGATAAAAGTGGCAGTATGTCCACCCCGGACCAGCGGGGGGGCCGCAGTAGATGGGAAGAAGCCCAAGAAGCTACTATGGCTTTAGCGAGAAAATGCGAGCAGCTCGACCCGGATGGCATCACCGTGTATTTATTTTCCGGCAAATTTTGGCGCTACGATAACGTAACTGCTGCCAAAGTTGCCCAGGTATTCCAAGAAAACGAACCATCAGGCCGTACCGATTTGGCAGGGGTACTTCAAGATGCCCTAAACAATTACTTTCAACGCAAAGCGGCTGCTAAAACCCAACCCAATGGGGAAACGATTCTGGTCATCACTGACGGCGAACCGGACGATCGCAAAGCCGTGATGCGGGTAATTATCGATGCTTCTCGCAAAATGGATCGCGATGAGGAACTGGCTATCTCTTTAATTCAAGTGGGTAACGACCCCCAGGCTCGCCGTTTCCTCAAAATCCTCGATGATGACTTACAATCGGCTGGTGCTAAATTCGATATTGTGGATACTCTCACCATTGATGAAATGGAAAATATGAGCTTGTCGGAAGTCTTGCTCATGGCAATTACTGATTGAGGAAATATCACTTATGTCTGACCCAGCAATTTTACAAGGCCGCGACTACACAGTAATTATTGACAAAAGCGGCAGTATGTCCACCCCAGACCAGCGTAATGGTCGGAGTAGATGGCAGGAATCCCAAGAAGCTACTCTGGCTTTAGCGCGCAAGTGTGACGAGTTCGACCCGGACGGCATTACGATTTACCTGTTTTCCGGTAGGTTTAAACGCTATGATAATGTCACTGCCAGCAAAGTTGAGCAAATCTTCCAAGAAAACGACCCGATGGGTAGTACCAATTTGGCGGGGGTGCTAGAAGATGCTCTGAATAATTATTTTCAGCGCAAGGCTGTGGGACAGGCGAAACCGGCTGGGGAAACTTTCCTGGTAATTACGGACGGCGAACCGGACGATCGCAAAGCGGTGATGAAAGTAATTATCGAAGCCTCCCGCAAAATTGACCGCGATGAGGAATTGGCGATTTCATTCATTCAAGTAGGCCAAGACCCCCAAGCGCGCCGGTTTTTAAAGGTGTTGGATGACGAACTCCAATCAGCGGGGGCGAAATTCGATATCGTGGATACCAGAACTATTGATGAAATGGAAGATATGACCTTGGCTGAGGTTCTGGTCATGGCAATTTCTGACTGAGGAAAAGATAATGGAGGCCAGTATTTTGCAAGATAGAGATTATACCCTAATTCTCGATAAAAGTGGCAGTATGTCCACCGCCGACCAGCGGGGGGGGCGCAGTCGATGGCAGGAATCTCAAGAGTCAACTTTGGCTTTAGCGAGAAAGTGCGAGCAATTCGACCCCGATGGCATCACGGTTTATGTTTTTTCCGGTCGTTTCAAACGCTATGAAAATGTCACATCCAGCAAAGTAGAGCAAATTTTCCTGGAAAATGACCCGATGGGTAGCACCAATTTGGCGGCGGTGCTGGAAGATGCTTTGAATAGCTATTTTCAGCGCAAGGCGGCGGGTCAGACGAAAGCAAATGGTGAAACGATTTTGGTGGTTACTGACGGCGAACCGGACGATCGCAAAGGCGTGATGCGGGTCATCATCGATGCTTCCCGCAAGATGGAGCGGGATGAGGAATTGGCCATATCGTTCATTCAAGTAGGCACCGACGTGCAAGCTACCCGCTTCCTCAAAGCTCTAGATGATGAGTTACAGGGTGTAGGTGCTAAGTTTGATATTGTGGATACAGTGACGGTGGAGGATATGGAAAATACCACCTTGGCGGAGGTTTTGGCGGCAGCGATCGGTGACTAACTCCCGCCAGTAAGAGGAGAAACCGGGTTTCTGTGATAGGATAGAAACCCGGTTTCTGCGACAATCTTGGTAATTTTAACCAAGACTTGGTTAAGAAACCCGGTTTCTGGATTGGTTCCCCGGTTTCTGTCGGACAAATGACAAATGACCAATGACCAATGACCAATGACAAATGACCGATGATATAGATAAACTCCTGGCTCAGGTAAAGGCAGAAATGAACCAACCCCCACCCAGCGAGCAACCACTATCCCAAACCTCAGAACTGCAGGAGGATATTGCCTCAGATAAGGCTCTGCGAGGTTTACTTGATGATGTAAAATTAGAGTCGCCACAGCCACATCAACCGCGCTCCAGTGGGCAACCGCCAGCAATGCCAAGTCCCCCACCAGTTCCAGATAAAAGTTTAGATGGGTTATTGGGGGATTTACAGTCCGAGTTAACACCAAAGCATCACTCTGTACAGCCACATCAACCTCAACCCAGCTCAACTTGGCAACCGCCAGCGGTGTCCAGTCCTCCACCAGTGGCGGATAAAGGTTTAGAGGGGTTGTTGGGGGATTTGCAGTCCGAGTTAACACAAAACCAGAAATTAGAGTCGGTACAGCCACATCAACCGCGTTCTAGTTGGCAACCGCCAGCAGTGTCAAGTCCTCCCCCAGTTTCAGATAAAGGTTTAGAGGGGTTATTGGGGGATTTACACTCGGAGTTTACAGAAAAAGAGAAAGCCGAAGCACTGCAGCGAGAGCAGCAACGGCAAGAAGAAGCTCGCCGCCAAGAGCAACTGGCGCAACAGCGGCGTCAGGAGCTGGCGGGTTATGCAGCGGAATGGCTGAAAAAGTTGGACCCTTGGTCGGATGAGGGGTTTTGGTTCGGGCAGTTTGCGGAGAAATATCCCTCTCGCTTGGAGGCAGCGATCGCCTATCTCGACGCCATGCAGCAAAACCAGCCACCAACATAATTCGTTCTGTGCCAATACCCCAAACATTATCTCCCAAATTCAACTAATTTGCTGCCGAACCAAGTCGATTGGAGTTTTCAATATTATAAATTATTGTGAGGGGACTCACCCGCTGGCGTCCAGCAGGCGAGGAATTGATGATTACTCTCTTACAATTTGCACCTTGGCTAAACTAAAAGCTCCATCTGGTATAGGTTTGTTTGGATATTTACCGGTATTTTGCACGGTCTGTAGATAGGTGCGCCATTCTGTATTAGCCGCATCATTGGCTTCCACAATATGGATTTCATCTTTTCCTGTGTCTTTACCAAAATAAACCTTGGTGGTAAATTCTCCGGCTTTGAGATTAATCTTTTCTTGCGGATACCATAAGTTTGTCCCCTCTGGTTTTACAGCTATCCATAAATGCCGATCGCTCCAAACATTATTGTTTACGTCAACCTTGAAGCTAATACCCTTAGCTGCTTCTTCGACAGAAAATCTTTTGCCGTCGATCGGGCTGCTGATGACAACTGAAATCAGCTTCATATTGGCGATTTCAGCCGTTTTGTCATCTAGCTGTTTTTTGAGAATTGGGTAATCTTGCTTTAAATGTTGATATTCCTGGTATTGTGTTTGGGTTATTCTCACATTTTCCGTCACTCTAATTACTGCTTCATTCGCACCATAACCCAAACCGAAAAAAGTAATAAATATCCAGATAAAATGATTCTCTAAGAAAGTTTTCCAGGCTAACGTCTTCATAATAAGCCTCCTCTACAACTTGAAATAGCAGCACCTGATGGCCTAGTCGTTACCTGAAGGGCAATTTCACGACGATCGCACTCATATACTGGCGCTCTGAGGATTATGGCTATTGCTGGCTAGCAGATAGAGAACTCACAGGTCAGTCAGTTTAATCTCTGTCTAACACAACTTGTGAACTAATGATAGTTTACCGAAAAATTGGGCATTTTTTTGATAAAATTAGTTAAAAATTTCTAAAGAATTTTTCTTTTATTTTTCCTGGAAAACCAAAACCAAAATCACCGCAATTCATTCCCAAGATGGGAAGAAAAAGCTCTTATTGGATAATGGGCTGGCTGTGTAATTTATTAAAATGTTACGTATTAACAACAGGTGATTAATTGAGTTTGAGGAGAGCAGCGAGGGGAAAAGAAGACAAATCTAGATCGAGGGTGAGGGTAACGGATCGTCCCTATATTTAGATCAAAGGCAACCACTGGAGAGCTACGGAGGAGATAAATTTTCCCAGTCACCTAGCCAAGATGCCATTCCCGGATTAGCATATAAGCAAAAGCCAAGATCCCTGACGAGGTTGAGCAAACTGCAAGGTCCCCTGGATTCTCTAAACCAAGGCCACTGGTTTAAACTAATCTGTGGTGCAAGCTATCAACACCTGAGTGCGGTGCGGAGTCTGACTTTGGCATATGCACTGGCGGGAGCTGATTGCATAGATGTGGCTGCAGACCGAGCGGTGACGATCGCCGCCAGAGAAGCCCTATCCGTGGCAGCCAAACTGGCTCCAGAAGCCGAAAGGCGAGGTTATGGACTCCTCAGTGGGGCTAGTCCTCTACTGATGGTCAGTTTGAACGATGGGGAAGACCCACATTTTAGAAAAGCAGAATTTAACCCAGCGGCTTGTCCGCCAGATTGTCCCCGTCCTTGTGAAACAATTTGTCCAGCGGGGGCGATCGCCTTTCCCTCCCCCCCTCTTCCCCTATCTCCTACCTCGGGAGGAGTCATCGAGGACCGCTGTTATGGCTGTGGTCGCTGCTTGCCAGTGTGCCCGATCGGACATATTATCACTCGTTCCTATGTCTCCACCCCAGAGGCGGTAGCAGCGACCCTTCTACCAGATACTGGTGTGGAAGCCATAGAAATCCACACCCAAGTGGGACGTTTAGCAGATTTTACCCGGTTGTGGCGGGCCATTTCCCCCCAAATCCACCGGCTCAAGCTAATTGCCATTAGCTGTCCCGATGGCGATGGCTTAATTGACTACCTCTGGTCACTTTATCAACTCATCTCTCCTCTTCCCTGTCCCCTGATTTGGCAAACCGACGGTCGTCCCATGAGTGGCGATATCGGAAAAGGCACCACCCACGCCACGATTAAACTCGGTCAGAAAGTCTTAGGCGCTGGTCCTCCAGGGTATGTGCAGCTAGCTGGCGGCACCAATAACTATACAGCAAGCAAGCTGTTGGCTGCTGGTTTGCTGAGAAACTCTTTCCTCCCTGGGTCAGTGGTGCCAGAAAATCACAACTCTCAATCCTTTATTGCGGGCATTGCTTTTGGCAGCTATGCCCGCGTTTTGCTTTCTCCCATCTTAGACCAACTGGAAACTGGGGATTTTGCCCCAGTGAACCGCTCACCTCGCCTGGAAGATGAGCCCAAATTGCTCTGGCAGGCGGTAGAACTGGCTCACGAGCTGGTCAAGCAACTTAAATCACTTTATGTAGTACAATACTACAATGAAATACAAACATGACATAACCACCACTGGGTAGAGGCTCTGTGCCGTTCGCCCTGACGCTAATTGCGCGCCCAATTGCCCGAATACCCCCAATTTGTAAAGAATTTCAAACGCCACATTTATGGTGAATTCCCAAGGTATCTCAACTGCCCGCACAAATGCTATCCCAGAATCGCCTGTGGTCATGGAAAATGTGGACCTCGGCAGGATGCAGGTGACAGATGACATCAATAAGCTGCTGGAAATATTCCCCACGCAGCTCAAAAAGAGCTTGGAGCAGCACCCGCAACTAGGGAATCTGATCGAAGTAGTGATGGATCTGGGACGCCTGCCCGAGGCCCGCTTTCCTGGTGGGGCGGAGTACCTATCCCAGATTCCGGTTTCCCATGCGGATTTACAATACTCGACCTCTAGGGTGGGGCGGTTTAGCGGCGATAACCGAGCCGGTATCGAGCAAACGCTGCACCGCATTAGTGCCATTCGGAATCGTAATGATGAAATCATCGGCTTGACTTGCCGGGTGGGTCGGGCGATTTTTGGCACGATTAATATGATCCGCGATTTGGTGGAAACGGGCAATTCGATTCTGATGCTGGGGCGTCCCGGGGTGGGTAAAACCACGGCTTTGCGGGAAATCGCCCGGGTGTTGGCGGATGAGCTGAATAAGCGGGTGGTGATTATCGATACTTCTAATGAGATTGCTGGGGATGGGGATATTCCCCATCCGGCGATCGGACGCGCACGGCGGATGCAGGTGGCGACTCCGGAACTCCAGCATAAGGTGATGATTGAGGCGGTGGAAAACCATATGCCCGAGGTGATTGTCATCGATGAAATCGGGACCGAGTTGGAGGCCCTGGCGGCGCGGACGATCGCCGAGCGTGGGGTGCAACTGGTGGGAACCGCTCACGGCAATCAGATTGAAAACCTGATTAAAAACCCTACGTTGTCCGATTTGGTGGGTGGGATCCAATCTGTCACCCTGGGGGATGAAGAAGCACGCCGCCGGGGTTCTCAGAAGACAGTATTAGAACGGAAAGCACCGCCCACCTTTCAAATTGCCGTAGAAATGCTGGAACGGCAGCGGTGGGTAGTTCACGAGAACGCAGCGGAAACGGTGGATTGCTTGCTGCGGGGACGGAAACCGGGCTTTCAAGTGCGGACCGTGAGCGAAACTGGTGAGGTGACGATCGCCCAGGAGTCAGCCCCCGAGCCTGCTGGTGTGATGAGTGCCCAGCCTTTTGGAGCTGGTGGTTGGCGCGCCAGTGGTAAAATGCAGGCCATCCCCCTGAGTCCGGTTCGGGAGCGGGAAACCCTCGGGCGCGATACCAGTCGCGGACGTAACTCTATCCGCCCTCTCAATTCTCAAGAGCGGTATTTCGAGCAATTGCTCAATCAATCTTTGCCCGATGAAGGGGATTTTGCCCCTAGCGTGGAGGTAGCTTTCCACAGCTCCCCCAGCGACCCCGGTCCCAATGGGGAGGATTTGCCCCTGCATGTTTATGCTTACGGGGTGAGTCGGCAAAAGCTGGACCAGGTAATTGTGGCGATGCACTTGCCCGTAGTGTTAACCAAGGATGTGGATAGTGCTGACGTAGTTTTGGCCCTGCGCTCCAATGTGAAAAACCATTCCAAATTGCGGCAGATGGCCAAAAACCGCCACATACCTATCTACACGATTAATTCCAGTACCATTCCCAAGATTGCCCATACCCTACAGCGGATGCTCCAAGGGGACGATGCTGGCATCCCAGAACTGACTGATTTGAGTATTTTTACTCAAAATGGCAGCGATGATGAATTAGAAGCCTTGGAAGAGGCGCGGCTAGCGGTGGAGCAGATTGTGATTCCTAAAGGACAGCCAGTGGAATTGCTGCCCCGTTCTGCCAAGGTGCGGAAGATGCAGCACGAGTTAATCGAGCATTATCGGTTGAAATCCTCTAGTTTCGGTGATGAGCCGAATCGCCGCCTGCGGATTTATCCCGCCTAATTCCCGCAGTTTTCTGGGCATGGGACCCCCCCCATGCCCCTTTTTTTGGGCGTAATGTAAAGAAATGTTACAATAATGCGGTTAAACTGGCATAGGGTCTTGACAGTAGCAAAATCAGCCGCTATCGTAAGGAGACATACCCGGGTAAATCGATTCAGCGTCCTATGCAAGAAAAGCAAAAGGTAACATTGTATCTACCCCCTGAGCTGCACCGACAACTAAAAATTAGGGCAGCAGTTGAGTCAGAACCGATGTCATCCCTAGCGGAACGAGCGATCGGCTTTTATATGACTCATCAGAGTGTGGTAGATGAAGTGGAGTCTTACGGTCAAAGCCATAGGGTTTATAGCTGTCCGGTATGTTCAAGCTCAGTCGTGATCCGCGATCGAGAAATGGAGGTGCTACACAGCCATCCGAGCATACTGGCAGAAGAAACCTTAGAAGTAGAGAAAGTGACGGGAGTCAACCCCGGCACTGACCAAAAAGACTCAGAACAGCTAGTTCCTTGTTAAAGAAAAGTTCGGCTCCGTAATAGCTGACTCGGGGCAAAACATCGCAGTCCAGGCACCGTTCGCAAATAGGTCGATCGTTATGCAAGAAGAGCTAAATATTCTGGTCAAAGCTCAATATCCCCTAATCTACCTCGTAACTTCTGAGGAAGAGCGGACGGAAATGGCGATCGCCAAGATTGCTCAAGACAGCAAACCCCAGAGGCGAGTGTTTATCTGGACTCTCACCCACGGCATGGTAGAGTATGGTCAGCCCCGCGTGACCCAACACAACACCGTCTCACCACAGGCGGCGATTGATTGGGCGATTAGACAGCGAGAACCAGGGCTGTTTGTCTTCAAAGATTTGCATCCTTTCCTAGATGGAATGGGAAATGCAGAAGTGATTCGGTGGCTGAGGGATGCGGTGGCCAATTTTAAAGGCAGCCAAAAAACCATAGTCCTGATGTCTCCGGTGCAGCAAGTACCCATAGAACTCGAAAAGGAAGTAGTAGTTATTGACTTTCCCCTGCCAGATATGGCGGAAATCGAGAGGGTACTATCGGAACAGCTCAAAAGCAG
This sequence comes from Oscillatoriaceae cyanobacterium M33_DOE_052, assembly GCA_015296065.1. Taxonomy (GTDB): domain Bacteria; phylum Cyanobacteriota; class Cyanobacteriia; order Cyanobacteriales; family Laspinemataceae; genus Koinonema. Next base: position 10,482 of record DVDU01000131.1, read on the forward strand.
TCAGCAGCGGCGTCTGAATACGGATGCACGGGAAAAACTCGTGAAAGCTGCCCTCGGTCTGACGCGAGACGAAGCCGAAAAAGTATATCGCAAGGCGCTAGTAACTGCTGGGTGCCTCACAGAAGCGGAAGTGAATATCGTTCTGTCTGAAAAAAAGCAGTTGATTCGTCGCAATGGCATTCTCGAATATATTGAGGAAGACGAAACGATCGACTCCGTGGGGGGACTTGAAGAGCTGAAAAAGTGGCTAAAGCAGCGCTCCAATGCTTTCACTGAACGTGCCCGAGCTTATGGTTTGCCCCAACCGAAAGGAATGCTAATTTTAGGGGTTCCGGGCTGTGGTAAATCGATGATTGCTAAAACTACTTCCAGACTGTGGGGACTGCCCCTGCTGCGACTGGATATGGGGCGGGTGTATGATGGCTCCACCGTGGGCCGATCGGAAGCCAATCTGCGCAGCGCTCTAAAAACCGCTGAATCGATTTCACCAGTGATTCTGTTTATCGACGAATTAGACAAAGCATTTGCTGGTAGTGCTGGCTCCGCCGACTCTGACGGTGGCACCTCTAGCCGCATCTTTGGTTCATTCCTCACCTGGATGCAGGAAAAAACCTCGCCAGTGTTCGTGATGGCTACGGCCAACCGGGTGGAAAGGCTACCAGGGGAATTCCTCAGAAAAGGGCGTTTTGATGAAATCTTCTTTGTTGACCTCCCCAACGCCGAAGAACGCCAAGATATTTTCAAGATTCACTTGTCCAAGCGGCGTCGAGATATCTCTCGGTTTGACCTGGAACAGCTCGCCAAGATTTCCGAAGGCTTTTCCGGGGCAGAGATAGAACAGGGGGCGATCGCGGCTATGTACGAAGCCTTCGCCCAAGACCGAGAATTTACCCAATTGGACATCATCGCAGCCATAAAATCAACGCTGCCGCTGTCGAAGACAATGACCGAACAGGTCACAGCCTTGCGGGAATGGGCCCGACAGCGAGCCAGACCGGCTGCGTCTTCCGTCGCCGAATACCAGCGACTGGAGTTCTAAAAGCTTTCTCCTGGTCCAAACAGGAGTAAAGGCTAGCAATTGCTAGCAGCCCTGAAAAAAAGTCGCCCCACATCCCAATTAAGGCGGCACATCAAACCAAACGTTGTCAGTTCTCGAAAATCCTACTGGAGGAAACTAAAATGTCTCACTTTAGCACTCTGCGCACCAAAATCACCGATGCCGAAATCCTCAAGAACTCCCTGCGTGACCTGGGCATCAGCCTCAAACAAAATGCTGATGTGCGTGGCTACAACGGTCAGCGGGTTCGGGCGGACTTGGTGGCAGTTCTTGATGGCGAGTATGACTTGGGCTGGTCTCGCAACAGCGATGGCTCTTTCGACCTGATCGCTGACCTATGGGGTGTTGCCAAGAAGCACAACCAAACCGAACTGATTAACTCCATCAATCAGAAGTACGCGGTTAACAAGGCTCTGGCAGAAGTCCGCCGCCCCGGTCTGCAAAACGCCAACGTCAAAGTCGCGGTTCAAAAGTAATTTTAAACAGCGCGTTCCCAAGCTCGCGGGTTAACCATACGGGTTAGCCCGTTTTTTTTGTCATTGGTCATTGGTCATTGGTCATTGGTCATTTGTCAAGGGACAAAGGACAAGGGACAAGGGACAAAGGACAAGTGACAAGTGACCAATCAGCTTTCTGCCCTAGGAATCATAAAAAGAAACAGGATAAGACTCGCGGCTGGCTCGCCCCACTGGTATCTTGAAGGTGGAAGAGGAAGAAGAGCAACCTTTACAGAGGGCATTATGTTTTATCTGGAAGCAGCCAACAGCGTTACCCGGCTGGGGATAGGCCAGGGAAATAGAGTGCTGGTGGTGGAAGATGAAGACCTAATTCGGGAGATGGTGCAACTGGCTCTGGAAGAGGAGGGGTATGAGGTAACGGTGGCGGCGGATGGACAGAAGGCTTGGAGCTACCTGTATCGAACCGATAATTTCCAGGAAGAATCAGGGTTTGACCTGCTGGTGCTGGATTTGATGTTACCCCAATTGAATGGTTTAGATTTGTGCCGTTTGTTACGACATCAGGGCAATCCGGTGCCGATTCTAATTCTGAGTGCCAAGGGAACTGAGACCGATCGGGTTCTGGGGTTGGAGGTGGGAGCGGATGATTATCTGACTAAACCTTTTAGTATGCGGGAGTTAATCGCTCGCTGTCGAGCTTTGCTGCGACGCCAACGCTTGAACGTGGCTCCGGCTCAACCCCAGCAGCTTACTTTTGGCGAAATTACACTCCTCCCCCAAGAATGTCGGGTTTTGGTACGCGGCGAAGAGGTGAGCCTTTCCCCCAAGGAGTTTCGGCTGCTCGAGTTGTTTATGGGCTACCCCCGCCGGGTGTGGTCCCGCGACCAGCTCCTAGAGCAGGTATGGGGACATGATTTTGTCGGAGATAGTAAAACTGTAGATGTGCATATTCGCTGGTTGCGGGAGAAATTGGAAAAAGACCCGAGCCAGCCGGAGTATATTATCACTGTCAGGGGGTTTGGCTATCGTTTGGGTTGAGTCAGATGTCCCTAGTCCTTTGTCCCTAGTCCTTTGTCCTTTGTAAGGGAGGGTTTCATTCATAAGCCCCTACCAACGACAAATGACCAATGACCAATGACCAATGACCAATGACAACCCCCGCGTCAAAACTCCCCAAAGCTGGGAGTATTTCCCCTAGAATGAGAAACCAAGTGGAATCCGCAGCGGTAGGTTGACCAAATGTCCAATAAGCTAAAACTGATGGTAGTGGATGACGAGCGCGACAACCTGGATTTACTCTACAGGACGTTTCGGCGCGAGTTTCAGGTTTTTCGGGCTGATAGTGCCCTCTCGGCGATGGAAATTCTGGATACGGAAGGGGAAATGGCAGTGATTATTTCCGACCAAAGTATGCCGGAAATGAGCGGCTTGGAACTGTTGGGTAAGACGGTGGCACCTTTTCCCGATACAATCAGGATTCTGCTCACGGGCTACAGCGAGGAGGCATTGGAGGAGACTGGGGATACGATGCGCTCCTCTGGTGTTTTCAAATGCGTGTCTAAGCCTTGGCATCCTGATGAACTCAAGGCGATCGTCCAGTCAGCAGCGGAAATTTACCAGTCGAAAAAGCCGGACCAGGATTAAGGCGATCGCTCCTGGGCAGCCGCCGCTCTACCGGGATGGGTTGCGGTTTTGATGGTGAATAGCTCTGATGTTTCCTCAGTCGGGAGGGTGAGATGGTTGGGCTCCAGGGGATTTAGGGTCTTCTTGGGGTGGTAGGGTGGTTGGGTGATGGTTCGCCCCGCTTGGTGGGAGCATCTACTGAGTTTAAGGGATGATTGTATTCGGGCTCAATGCCCAACTGTGGAATCTATGAATGATTTCCCTATCAACCGATGTCCGGAGGCTGAAACCGGGTTGGCTAACGAAAACTCCTCATTAGGTGAACGCACTGCTGCCAGAAACCCAGTTTCTGTGGATAATGATTGGGCGCAGGCACTTAATGCCACGGCTGTTGTGAGCGAGACTAATAGCCAGGGCATCATTACTCATGTGAATAATAAATTTTTGGAAATATGTGGCTATAATCGGTCAGATTTAATCGGCAAGACTCATAAAGTAATTAATTCGGGATTTCACCCGCCAGAGTTTTTTCGGCAAATGTGGCAGGAAATTCAAACTGGGTCTGTGTGGCGGGGGACGCTGAAAAATCGGCGGCGCGATGGCAGTTGTTATTGGGCTGATACTACTATCACTCCCATTTTAAATGCTGAGGGTAAAATTGTCAAGTATATTGGCATTCAATTTGATATTACTCCAGCTAAGGAGCAGGAAGAGGAACTGCGCAATAGTCAGGGAAGATTGCAAAAACTCGCGGCTAATGTGCCGGGAATTATTTATGAGATGCGCCTCGGTGCTGATGGCTCTATTTCTTACCCTTATATCAGTAAGGGATTGGCGACGTTGTGTGGTCTGTCAGAGGCAGAATTGATCGCAGATCCGGGGCGGTTGCGCGGGCAAATTCATCAGGACGATCGCCCCCTATATGATAATTCTCTCTCGGCTTCAGCCGCGAGCTTAACTACCTGGTGGTGGGAGGGTCGGTTGGTGCTACCATCGGGAGGGATGAAGTGGTTACAATTAACGGCTAAACCAGAACAACAGCCAAATGGAGATATTATTTGGGATGGGTTTTTAATTGATGTGACGCAGCAAAAGGAAACGGAAGATGCGCTGCGGGCATCTAAACAAAAATTGGCCCTGCATTTCCAGCAAACTCCCCTGGCAGCGATTGAATGGAATTTGGATTTTGAAGTAGCGGAATGGAATCCAGCAGCAGAAATTATTTTTGGCTACAGTCGGGAGGAAGCCTTGGGCCGGCACGCGGCGGGGCTAATCGTGCCAGAATTTGCCAAGGAACATGTGAATCGAGTTTGGCAAGATTTGCTCAGCCAACAAGGGGGCAATCGCAGCACTAATCCCAACTTTACTAAGGACGGGCGGACAGTGATGTGCGAGTGGTATAATACGCCTTTAATCGACCATACCGGGAAGGCGATCGGCGTAGCTTCCCTGGTTCAGGATGTCACACAACGCCACGAAGCCCAAGCCGCTCTCAACCAGGTGAAAGAAGATCTGGAAGTTACTTTGGCCGAGCAAACGGCGGAACTGCGCAAATCGGTGGCGCAACTGCGCGAGGAAATAGTTTACCGAGAGCAGACGGAGGAGGCTTTGCGTCAGGCGGAGGAAAAGTATCGCAGCATTTTTGAAAATGCGATTATGGGGATTTTCCAAACTACCCCCACTGGCGAATATCTCAATGCTAATCCGGCTTTGGCTCGCATTTACGGTTATGATTCTCCAGAAGATCTGATCGGCAGTTTGAACGATATCGGGGGGCAGCTTTATGTGGAGCCAAACCGCCGAGCTGAGTTTATCGCGGCGATTGATAAGTATGATTTAGTGGCCGATTTTGAGTCCCGCGTTTACCGCAAGGATGGACGCATTATTTGGATTGCGGAAAATGCCCGGGCGGTGCTATCTCCCAGTGGTGAGGTGCTTTATTATGAGGGGACCGTCGAGGATATTACCAAGCGCAAACAAGTGGAGGGAGCTTTAAGACGTTCTGAAGAGCGGTTGCGAGAAAAAGCCCTCCGGGAAGCAGTCCTCAATCACCTGACGGAACAAATCCGCCAGTCTTTGGATTTAGATACGATTTTGGAGACTACGGTACAGCAAATCCGGGATTTGCTGCAAATCGATCGCTGCTATTTTAGCTGGTATCGACCCCACCGCCACCAACCAAGCTGGGAAATCGTCAAAGAGGCGAAACATCAGACTTTACCCAGCGGCATCGGCATTTACCCGGAGGTTACGGTGTGGTCGGAAACTTCTTTAAAATTAGAAATGCTCCGCATCGACAATGTGGCGGCGGTATCCGATACCTCCCTGCGGGAGTTTTTACTTGCCATCGGTTTTCAGTCTCTGCTTTCTTTACCCCTGCAAACTCGTGGTGGAGAATTAGGGGTTTTGGCTTGCGCTCACTGCAGTGGGGCTCGTCCTTGGAGTGAGAGCGAGGTAGAATTGATCCGCGCTGCCACCAATCAACTGGCGATCGCGATCGACCAAGCCGAACTATACACCCAAACCCGCGCCGCCGCCGTTGCCGCTCAACTCCAAGCGCAACAACTGTCCCAAGCGCTCCAGGAACTGCAGCAAACCCAAACCCAACTCATCCAAACCGAAAAAATGTCATCTCTGGGGATGCTAGTGGCTGGTGTTGCCCACGAAATCAACAACCCCGTCACCTTCATCGATGGCAACGTCGCTCACGCCACCACCTACTTTCAAGACCTGTTGAGCCTGCTCACCCTCTACCAAACATACTACCCCAAACCCGACCCCCAAATCGCCAGATTTGCCGAAGATATAGATTTTGAATTCCTCATGGAAGACTTGCCCAAAGTCCTTGCCTCCATGAAAATAGGCGCCGGACGCATTCGCGAAATCGTCCTCTCCCTGCGCAACTTCTCCCGCCTCGATGAAGCCCAGATGAAACCCGTAGATATTCACGAAGGCATCGATAATACCCTCTTAATTTTACACCATCGTCTCGGCGACATCCAACTCGTAAAAAATTATGGTGATTTACCCCTAGTAGAATGCTACCCAGGGCAGCTCAATCAAGTGTTTATGAATATCCTCGCCAACGCCATTGACGCCCTAGACAGCCACAGTGACCAGGGAAAAATCACCATCACCACCAGCATTATTCACCCAGAAACAGGGGAAAATCGACAGCACCACCCCACTACTCTCACCGCTGCTATTAGCATTAAAGACAACGGACCAGGGATGTCAGAGGCAGTCATTAAACGCCTGTTTGACCCCTTTTTTACCACCAAACCTGTGGGCAAAGGCACCGGTTTAGGTTTATCAATTAGCTATCAAATTATCGTCGAAAAGCATCGCGGTACTTTACAATGCTTATCCAGCCCCGGAGCCGGTGCCGAGTTTTTAATTCAGATTCCTATTAAACCATCCAATTGATTTTCATTTTTCATTTTTTATTTGTCCTGGGTAATTTGGCGGGGTAATTTTCTAATTATTCCGCCAAATTCTGCTAGAATTAATCTCATCAATCATCGGAGGCAGCAATGGTCACGCAAATCCAACCCTCTGCCCAACCAGAAATCATCTACCCGGAAAGCGACGGCAACCCAATGGCAGACAATACCGAACAATTTCGTTGGATAGTCACCATCCAAGGCGGTATCGACGCCTTGTTTAAAGACGACCCCAACGTATTTGTGGCGGGTGATTTACTGTGGTATCCCGTGGCGGGCAATAATAAACTGAGAATTGCCCCGGATACGATGGTAGCGTTTGGGCGTCCCAAAGGCAAACGCGGCTCTTGCCTCCAGTGGAAAGAAGACAACATTCCTCCCCAAGTGGTGTTTGAGGTACTATCTCCCGGTAATACCATTGTAGAAATGACCAAGAAATTTCAATTTTATCAAGAATATGGCGTGGAGGAATACTATATCTATGACCCGGATAAAATAGATTTTGGTGGCTGGATACGTCAAGAGAATCAACTAACTGCCATAGAATCAATCAACGGCTGGGTTTCCCCCCGGTTGGGCGTGCGGTTTCAATTAGGAGATGACGGGTTAGAAATCTATTCCCCCGATGGCCGGAAATTCGCCACCTATATTGAATTGGACACGGAACGAAAAATGGCAGAACAACGAGCCGAAATGGAAGCTCAACGAGCCGAAACTGAAGCTCAACGAGCCGAAACCGAAGCTCAACGAGCCGAAATGGAAGCTCAACGAGCCGAAACTGAAGCTCAACGAGCTGAAATGGAAGCTCAACGAGCCCAACGCCTAGCGGAAAAACTGCGAGAATTGGGCATTGACCCCGACGCGGTTTAATTGGCTGTAATTTGTCATTTGTCCTGGGTAATTTGGCGGGTTAATTTTCTAATTATCCCGTCAAATTCTGCTAGAATTAGTATCATCAATCATCGGAGGCAGCAATGGTCACGCAAATCCAACCCTCTGCCCAACCAGAAATCATCTACCCCGAAAGCGACGGCAACCCAATGGCAGACAATACCGAACAATTTCGCTGGATAGTCACCATCCAAGGCGGTATCGACGCCTTGTTTAAAGACGACCCAAACGTATTTGTGGCGGGTGATTTACTCTGGTATCCCGTGGCGGGCAATAACAAACTGAGAATTGCCCCGGATGCGATGGTAGCGTTTGGGCGTCCCAAAGGCAAACGCGGCTCTTATCTCCAGTGGAAAGAAGACAACATCCCTCCCCAAGTGGTGTTTGAGGTACTATCTCCCGGTAACACCATTGTAGAAATGACGAAAAAATTTCAATTTTATCAAGAATATGGCGTGGAGGAATACTATATCTATGACCCGGATAAAATCGATTTTGGTGGCTGGCTCCGACAAGAGAATCAACTAACTGCCATAGAATCAATCAACGGCTGGGTTTCCCCTCGGTTAGGTGTCCGGTTTCAATTAGGAGATGAGGGGTTAGAAATCTATTACCCCGATGGCCGGAAATTCGCCACCTATATTGAATTGGACAATGAACGAAAGATGGCAGAAGAACGAGCCGAAATGGAAGCTCAACGAGCCGAAATGGAAGCTCAACGAGCTGAAACTGAAGCTCAACGAGCCGAAATGGAAGCTCAACGAGCCGAAACTGAAGCTCAACGAGCCCAACGCCTAGCGGAAAAACTGCGGGAATTGGGCATTGACCCCGACGCGGTGTAATTGATTGTCATTGAAAAGAAACCGGGTTTCTTGCGGCAGTTTTGTCACCCGACGAGAAGCCTTTATTAAGAAACCCGGTTTCTGCACTTTTGGAATTGGAGCAGCTCAATACAATGCGGTTGTCAGCTTGCGGCGGTATTCTTTGGTGAGGGGATGGGTGTCGCCCAGCAGGTTAAAAATCGATATCATCGCCTTGCGTGGGGCTTCATCTTTGTATTTTTTATCCTCCATAATGATATCAAGGAACAGGGGCAAGGCTTCGCCGTAGTTTCCAGCTACGGTGAGAGAGGCGGCTTTGGCAAATGCTTTATCCAAGTCGTTCTCGGCGGGTAGGCTGGATTCTAGTTTTAATTTAATCAGGGCTTTTACTGCTTGGGCTTCAGCATAAAATTCCCTTTCATCGGCTTGAATTGATGAGATGAGGTCATCGGCTTTTGTCATTTGGTCGGCGGCGAGGTAAAATTTAGCTGCGGTGAGGGCAACTCGCCGGTTATCGGGATATGTGCTTAATAAGGATGCCAACATTTCACTGGCGGTGGCGGCGTCACCAGCGGTGATTTGCTGCTGAATTTGGTTGAGGCTGTCTTCTAGGTCGGATTTGATACCGCATTTGGCTAAAAGTTGCCTGATTTCTGGTTCTGGTAAGACGCCAACAAATCCATCGATGATTCTGCCTTCGGCGATGATTTTCACATCGGGAATGGCTTCGACTTTAAAGGCTTGGGAGATGTAGGGGTTTTCTTCGGTGTTGAGTTTGGCTACTACGCAGTCGTACTCGCTGGCGATTTTTTCTAAAATCGGGCTGAGCATATGGCATGGACCGCACCAGGTGGCGAAAAAATCGACGATTACTGGCTTTTGATAGGATTTTTCTAATACTTCTTGTTCAAAGTTGTGGTCTTGGACTTCTATGGTGTAACCCATGTTTACCTACCTCTAGAGAACTGGATATTTATTTTACGGTAATTTTTGCGGGTTGGCACGTCTCTGGCATATTTTACCAGATAAGTTGGCAGATAATTTTAAAAATCATCGCGATTTCTGCGATCGCCATATCCAAATGTGAGAATGTGTTGGTTTGGTTTTCTGTCAGCATCCATTGGCGAATTGTTAAAGTCCAGTGGTGGCGTTTTAGTTAAATTTGCCGGATAGGGCGGCAAATCATGCAAAATGGATATAGCTATGATTTTAAACCATTAAGCTCAGGCGATGCCGATGAAAACTGAATTTCTAGAACGCTTGCACCATCCAGAACGCCCGGTTATCCTCTTTGACGGGGCGATGGGGACTAACCTACAGTACCAAAACCTGACGGCTGAGGACTTTGGGGGGCCGGAATATGAGGGGTGCAATGAGTACCTGGTCCACACGAACCCGGAAGCGGTGGCGAAAGTGCATCGCGGCTTCCTGGAAGCGGGAGCGGATGTCATAGAAACTGACACTTTTGGGGCGAGTTCCCTGGTGTTGGCGGAGTACGACTTGGCAGATAAAGCCTATTATCTCAATAAAACTGCTGCTACTCTCGCCAAAGACTTGGCCAAGGCATATTCTACACCGGAAAAACCCCGGTTTGTGGCGGGTTCCATTGGGCCGGGGACGAAACTGCCCACTTTGGGTCATATCGACTTTGATACTCTGCGCAAAGCATTTGCCGAACAGGTGACGGGCCTGTATGACGGCGGTGTTGACTTGTTTATTGTGGAAACTTGCCAAGATGTGCTGCAGATAAAAGCGGCTCTGAATGCGATCGAGGATGTCTTCCAAGAAAAAGGCGATCGCCTCCCCATCATGGTTTCCGTGACGATGGAAACCACCGGGACGATGCTGGTGGGGTCCGCCATTGACGCTGTAGTTGCCATCCTGGAACCCTATCCGATCGATATTTTAGGGCTCAACTGCGCCACCGGCCCGGACTTAATGAAAGAACATATCCGCTACCTTGCCCAAAACTCCCCCTTTGTCGTCTCCTGTATCCCCAACGCCGGTTTACCGGAAAACGTCGGCGGGAAAGCACATTACAAGCTGACTCCCGTAGAGCTGCAAATGTCCCTTATGCACTTCATCGAAGACTTGGGAGTGCAAGTTATTGGCGGTTGCTGCGGTACTCGCCCGGACCATATCGCCGCCTTAGCAGATATCGCCCAAAAGCTGAAACCCAAACCCCGCGAAACTCGAGGGAGCAAGGGAGCAACGGAGCAATATTCTCCCCTACCCCCCGTCTCCCCGTCTCCCCGTCTCCCCGTCTCCCCATTGGGGGGTTGGGGGGATTTAAACTACATTCCCGCCGCCGCATCTATCTATAACTCTCAACCCTACGAACAAGATAACTCGTTTTTAATTATCGGCGAACGTCTGAATGCTAGCGGTTCCAAAAAATGCCGCGACTTGCTCAACGCGGAAGACTGGGACGGTTTAGTGGCTCTGGGACGGGAGCAGGTGAAAGAAGGTGCCCACGTGTTAGATGTGAACGTTGACTATGTGGGACGGGATGGGGTTCGGGATATGCGGGAGTTGGTTTCCCGGTTGGTGACAAATGTCACTCTCCCCCTGATGCTGGACTCTACGGAATGGCAGAAAATGGAAGCGGGGTTAAAAGTTGCTGGGGGTAAGTGTCTGCTTAACTCCACTAACTATGAAGATGGAGAAGACCGGTTTTATCAGGTTCTGGAACTGGCGAAACGTTATGGCGCTGGGGTGGTAGTGGGAACCATCGATGAAGAGGGAATGGCTCGGACGGCTGAGAAAAAGTTTGCGATCGCCAAGCGAGCTTATGATGGGGCGGTGGCTTTTGGTATTCCTCCTTATGAGCTGTTTTTTGACCCCTTGGCTTTGCCTATTTCTACGGGTATTGAGGAAGACCGAGCTAATGGTAAGGCGTCTATTGAAGCTATTCGCCGCATCCGGGAGGAATTGCCGGGATGTCATATTTTGTTGGGGGTGTCTAATGTGTCGTTTGGTTTGAATGCGGCGGCGCGTCAGGTGCTAAACTCGGTGTTTCTCCATGAGACGATGCAGGTGGGTTTGGATGCGGCGATCGTCAGTGCCAGTAAAATTCTGCCTTTGGCGAAAATTGAGCCGGAACATCAGCAAATTTGCCGCGATTTGATTTATGATGAGCGTAAGTTCGAGGGGGATATCTGTGTTTATGACCCGTTAGGGGAGTTGACGAAGTTGTTTGCTGGGAAGACCACGAAGCGCGATCGCTCCGAGGTGGAAAATCTGCCATTGGAAGAGCGCCTCAAGCGCCACATCATCGACGGCGATCGCATCGGCTTAGAAGACACCCTCGCCCAAGCCTTAGCCAAATATCCCCCCCTAGAAATCATCAACAAATACCTCCTGGACGGCATGAAAGTCGTAGGTGAACTGTTCGCCACCGGCCAAATGCAGCTCCCCTTCGTGTTACAATCGGCGGAAACCATGAAATCCGCCGTTGCCCATCTGGAACCCCACATGGAAAAATCAGAAATGGGCGACAATGCCAAAGGCACCTTTATCATTGCCACAGTTAAAGGCGATGTCCACGACATCGGCAAAAACCTGGTAGATATCATCCTCTCTAACAACGGCTATCGCGTCATCAACCTAGGTATCAAGCAGCCGGTAGAAAACATCATCGATGCCTACCAGAAACATCAAGCCGACTGCATCGCCATGAGCGGTTTATTAGTCAAATCAACCGCATTTATGAAAGAAAACCTAGAAGTCTTTAACGAGCGCGGTATCACCGTCCCCGTCATCCTCGGAGGCGCCGCCCTCACACCTAAATTTGTCCATGACGACTGCCAAACCACTTACAAAGGTAAGGTCATCTACGGGAAAGACGCCTTTTCTGACCTCAACTTTATGGACAAACTCATGCCCGCCAAAGCCGCCAGCAAATGGGATGATATTAAAGGCTTCTTAGACGAATACACCGAAAATGGTCACGCCGAACCAGAACCAACCCCAACCGCATCATCTACATCTGGGGGGGATGAGGTTGGTAAACAACCCACCCAAATCTTAGAAATCGACACGCGGCGTTCCGAGGCGATCGACCCCCATATCCCCCGCCCCACTCCCCCATTCTGGGGCAGTCAGATATTACAGCCAGAAGACATCCCCCTAGAGGAAGTATTCTGGTATTTGGATTTACAAGCCCTATTTGTCGGTCAGTGGCAATTCCGCAAACCCAAAGAGCAATCTCGCGAAGAATACGATAACTTTCTCCAAGAAACAGTGCATCCTATCTTGGAAACTTGGAAACAGCGGATACTTACCGAAAAACTGCTGCAACCCCAAGCCATTTACGGCTACTTCCCCTGTCAAGCCGAGGGCAATGGGCTGTTAATATATGAAACCAACGCCCCCGCACAGCAACCCCTAGTCACATTTGAGTTTCCCCGGCAAAAATCCTTACGCCGGATGTGCATTGCCGATTTCTTTGCCCCCAAAGAAAGCGGTATCATCGACGTTTTCCCCATGCAGGCGGTGACAGTGGGAGAAATTGCCACTGAATACGGCCAAAAACTATTTGCCGATAATCAGTACACTGATTATTTGTATTTTCACGGTATGGCAGTGCAAACCGCCGAAGCCATAGCCGAATGGCTACACGCACGCATCCGCCGGGAATTGGGATTTGGCAGCGAAGAACCCGATAATATCCGCGAAGTATTACAGCAACGTTATCGCGGTTCTCGTTATAGCTTCGGCTATCCCGCCTGTCCCAACATCCAGGACCAGTACAAGCAGTTGGAGTTATTAGGAGCCGATCGGATTAAAATGTACATGGACGAAAGCGAACAGCTCTATCCCGAACAGTCCACCACGGCGATTATCACCTATCACCCCACGGCCAAATACTTCACCGCCTAAATTTTCATAAAACAAGAAACCGGGTTTCTCAACTAAATTTTGGTGAATCACCAAAATCTTAATCAGAAACCCGGTTTCTGGAATCTACTCACAGCTAATACCAAATTAAAATGAAGATGAGTATAATAGAGTCGTAGTTATTCCAGCCTTGCAGCCATGACGAGACCCTTCGTGTTAGAGATTACCGAGAGTGCGGAGTTTTTAGAGAATAGTCTCAAGCAGGCCAAGAGTGGGA
>DVDU01000142.1 GCA_015296065.1 Oscillatoriaceae cyanobacterium M33_DOE_052
AAGAAGAAGTGCAGAGAGCGGCTGTTGTTGAAAGAAGCGTATTGGAAAATCAGACGACCGAAATAGCCGTGAGCGGCAACAATGTTGTAGGTCTCTTCTTCTTGACCGAACTTGTAGCCGTAGTTTTGGGATTCTTCTTCGCTGGTTTCACGCACCAAAGAGGAAGTCACCAAAGAACCGTGCATGGCAGAGAACAGAGAACCACCGAAGACACCAGCCACGCCCAACATGTGGAAGGGGTGCATCAGAATGTTGTGTTCAGCTTGGAACACAATCATAAAGTTGAAGGTGCCAGAGATACCCAGAGGCATACCATCAGAGAAGCTGCCTTGACCAATGGGGTAAATCAAGAACACGGCGGTAGCGGCGGACACAGGGGCGCTGTAGGCGACGCAAATCCAAGGACGCATCCCCAGACGGTAGCTCAGTTCCCACTGACGACCCAAGTAGCAGAAGATGCCAATCAGGAAGTGGAAAATCACCAACTGATAGGGGCCGCCGTTGTACAACCACTCATCCAAGGAAGCTGCTTCCCAGATGGGGTAGAAGTGCAAGCCGATCGCGTTAGAAGAAGGAACAACTGCACCAGAGATGATGTTGTTGCCGTAGAGGAGAGAGCCAGCTACAGGCTCGCGGATACCATCGATGTCAACCGGAGGCGCAGCGATGAAGGCGATAATGTAGCAGGTGGTGGCGGTTAAGAGAGTCGGAATCATCAGAACGCCGAACCAGCCTACATAGAGGCGGTTTTCGGTGCTGGTGACCCACTGGCAAAACCGTTCCCAGATTCCTACGCTTTCGCGTGTCTGCAGAGTTGTGGTCATGTGCTTATGATTGCTATTTGGTTTTCGATGTTCAGATGATGTTTTTATCTTAAGGTGATTGTTACGGTTTGTAAAGGGGTTTTAATAACATTTGTCCTGATGAGTCTGATAAGTAAGGCTTATCTGTTGGGGGTGGGCAGTCAAAAAGCCGCGTTGTATTGACAATGTATGGACAAAGTGCTAGACTTGAGTCGGAGCCTAGGGCTGGCAGGTTGAATCCGGTTTTAGGTAGAGAGCTAGGGAGGTAAATTGTATGTCCGCTTCTGATTTGGAAGCCTCAACCAACCAAACCCGCGACGTGAAGATTAACATCCGAGCTAAGCAGGGTCAGCGCGATTTAATCGATATAGCGGCGCAACTCCAGGGCAAGAGCCGATCGGAGTTTATGCTAGAGTCCGCTTACCAGAAAGCCCAAGAAGTTCTTTTAGACCAGACTTTTTTTGGTTTGAATGAAGCGAAATTTAAACAATTTATCGAGCTGCTGGATGCACCGCCTGCCCAAAATGAAAAATTACAAGCCTTACTCATAACTAAAGCTCCGTGGGATTAGAACCAGATCAACAGCAGCTTTCAGCGCCGGAGAAACTTAATTCTTCACATGAAATTGATAATTTTGATTCGGGGAACAGTGAGCTAGATAACTGGCTGAAACGTCGGGCTCGGAAAAATGAGTCTGGGGGGGCTTCACGCACTTATGTTGTCTGTATTGGACAAGTAGTTAAGGCATATTACTGTCTGGCTAATGGGGCAGTTGCACAAACTATGGCCACAGGTCGAGTGCGGCGGAATATGCCTGACCCCATTCCGGTGATGGTAATTGGACGACTGGCAGTCGATCGCTCCTGGCAAAGCAAAGGTATCGGGCGGGCTTTGCTGCGAGATGCCATTCTCAGGACGTTGCAAGCTGCAGAGATTGCCGGTATCCGCGCCATTCTCGTCCACGCGATTTCTGAAAATGCCAAGCAGTTTTATGAAAAATGTGGGTTTACCGCTTCACCCATCGAGCCGATGACACTGATGGTGAGGGTTGACGATGCTCGGTCTGCGGTTGGTTGGCCAACCTGAAGCTGATCGAGAAACTTGGCGAATTGGTATTGGGACGATCAAGAGGTTTAAGCAAATATCCAAAAACAAAAAGCGCCCCCAAATTGGAGGCGCTTTGTTTATCTAAATCTCAAATTAACCGTTGATAGAAGGAGCTTCTACAGCAGCCAAGTCGAGAGGGAAGTTGTGAGCGTTACGCTCGTGCATTACTTCCATACCCAAGTTGGCACGGTTG
This sequence comes from Oscillatoriaceae cyanobacterium M33_DOE_052, assembly GCA_015296065.1. Taxonomy (GTDB): domain Bacteria; phylum Cyanobacteriota; class Cyanobacteriia; order Cyanobacteriales; family Laspinemataceae; genus Koinonema. Next base: position 2,104 of record DVDU01000142.1, read on the forward strand.
ATGATATCAGCCCAAGTGTTGATAGTGCGACCGCTAGAGTCGATGATGGACTGGTTGAAGTTGAAACCGTTCAGGTTGAAGGCCATCGTGGAAACACCTAAAGCGGTGAACCAGATACCGATAACCGGCCATGCACCCAAGAAGAAGTGCAGAGAACGGCTGTTGTTGAAAGAAGCATATTGGAAAATCAAACGACCGAAGTAGCCGTGAGCGGCAACAATGTTGTAGGTCTCTTCTTCTTGACCGAACTTGTAGCCGTAGTTTTGGGATTCTTCTTCGCTGGTTTCACGAACCAAAGAGCTGGTAACGAGAGAACCGTGCATAGCGGAGAACAAAGAACCACCGAAGACACCAGCCACACCCAACATGTGGAAGGGGTGCATCAGAATGTTGTGTTCAGCTTGGAACACAATCATAAAGTTGAAGGTG
>DVDU01000265.1 GCA_015296065.1 Oscillatoriaceae cyanobacterium M33_DOE_052
CTTCCCCGTCTCCCCGTCTCCCCGTCTCCCCGTCTCCCCGTCTCCCCGTCTCCCCGTCCGACTATCAACCCGTAGCCTGAGCTGGCTTTTGTCCGCCCAGCTTTCTCGGTCCTGCCCCGGGAGCTTCAGAATTGCTATCTACCGCCACTAGCTCAATGTGGTTGAGCAAGGTGGTGACGAAGCCAAAGAGTAGAAAGGGGATGGAGAGAACCAATATCAGGCCCACCGTCACCAGGGCGTAAATTTGCCGATCGCTGCTCCACAGAGCCAGAGCTGATGCCAAACTGAGGAAAATCACGATTAACCAAACGATGATTTGGCCGTAAATATCCCCAAAAGTCAGAGTACAGGCAAAACGATATTTTTGAAACTCATTCATAGTTATTTTCATGTCGTGGGTTGATTAAAGTTCTAGATTAATCCTTTCCCCCCATTTTTGCCTAAATCTCAAGATTTTTTAAAGATTTGCAACATTACTTTACAATTGCTTACCTTCTGCCTAATCCACCCATCTCCCCATTGAAAGCGGGCACAGATTTATCATTTCTAAGGTTCGTAGTTGGGCTTTAGCCCAAATTCCGGAGGGCTAAAGCCCAACTACAAACCTTAGACAAATGACATATATCACCTATATATCTGTGGTAGGGGCACGGCATCATCAACCTCTATCCGTCAACCGAGAAATTGATACCGCCGTGCCCTCAAATTTATCTCAATTTTGACCCAAAACATGACCATATGATACCCATATACAGCTTGTTCACCAGTGGTTTAACACATTGCCCTCACCCCCGTCCCCTCTCCCAGGTGGGGAGAGGGGAGAACCTTACTCCCTCTTGCTCCCCTTTCTCCCTTTTTGGGAGAAAGGGGTTGGGGGATAGAGGGCAACTCTCAAAGGTTGTCTCATTCTTATCTGAAATGACTATAATCTCTATTCTAGCTCCAATTCGCACTCGCCCATTGCCTCAGCTCTCCAAGTAATTTCTATCGCTGCTGCTGCTTCCAGCGGCTTTCTTTCCCACTCAGACTCTCGATGCTTGGGCTGTTTTATCGGATTGGCAATGGTAGCCAATGTCAAAACACGGGCTGTCCGGCAAAGAGCATTATCTGGGTCTATTTCCAAAACCTTGTCAAAACATATTAAAGCATCTTCATAACGATGTAAATTACACAATATCGCTCCTTTATTATACCATAAATCGGCTACATCTGGATTAATCTTAATCGCGGCTTCATAACAGCTTATCGCCTCTTCATACTTTCCCAACTGCTCTAGAGCGATACCTTTGTACACCCAAGCGGGAATAAAATCAGGTTTACCATCAATTGCCTTTTGGAAATAAGCCAGAGCCTCGGCGTGTTGCCCATTATCTTGCAGTGCCATACCCTGGTCAAACCAGCTTTCCCAAGGGGATTGTGTCATGGTTGCTTCTCTCCTGTGGAGTATTCTTGCTGCTTTGGTGCCGACAAATTCCCAGTGCCTCGGCTCAGCTCAGAGCCTTGTTACCGGCTATAATCAGCTTACCGCAAGTTAAGCGGGGTTGTGATTGGGGGGACCCTCACTGGGATGCCCCTAGCTTCTGAACCCTCTCCAGTCGGTGAACTGGCATCCCTTGCAGCCGTTACCCTTAACCCGTTTTTAACCCGATGGAAGATAAGCGCATTGATGAGCTGATTCAAATTCTGGAAACCACTACCAATGAGGACACCCGCTGGGACGCGGCACGCAGCTTGGGTAAAATTGCCCAGGGGGATGAAAGGGCGATTTCGGCGTTAATTAGAGTTCTGGAAACCTCTACCAATGAGGACACCCGCTGGCGAGCGGCAGACGGCTTGGGTAGAATTGCCCAGGGGGATGAAAGGGCGATTTCGGCATTAGTCAGAATTTTGGAAACCACTACCGATGAGTACACCCGCAGGCAAGCGGCATCCAGCTTGGGTCAAATTGCCCAGGGGGATGAAAAAGCGATTTCAGAGTTGGTCAGAATTCTGGAAACCACTAAAAATCAGGACACCCGCCAGCGAGCGGCAGCCAGCTTGGGTGAAATTGCCCCCAAGGGGGATGAAAGGGCGCTTTCGGCGTTAATTAGAGTTCTGGAAACCACTACCAATGAGTCCACCCGCAGGCAAGCGGCATCCAGTTTGGGTAAAATCGACCCAGGTAATGAGAAGCCGATTTCAGAGTTGGTCAGAGTTTTGGAAACCTCTACCGACTGGAACACCCGCTGGCTAGCAGCAGAATGTTTGGGCAAAATTGCCAAGGGGTATGAGAAGACGATTTCAGGGTTAGTCAGAATTTTGGAAACCTCTACCGATGAGGACACCTACAGGCAAGTGGCATACAGCTTGGGTCAAATTGCCCAGGGGGATGAAAGGGCGATTTCGGCATTAGTCAGAATTCTGGAAACCTCTACCAATGAGGACACCCGCAGGGAAGCGGCAGAATGCTTGGGTGAAATTGCCAAAGGTGACGAAAGGGCGATTTCGGCATTAGTCAGAATTCTGGAAACCTCTACCCATGAGTACACCCGCTGGCGAGCGGCAGACGGCTTGGGTAGAATTGCCCAGGGGGATGAAAGGGCGATTTCGGCATTAGTCAGAATTCTGGAAACCTCTACCGATAAGGACACCCGCCAGCGAGCGGCATACAGCTTGGGTCAAATTGGCCAGGGGGATGAAAGGGCGATTTCAGAGTTAGTCAGAATTCTGGAAACCACTACCAATGAGGACACCCGCTGGCTAACAGCAGAATGCTTGGGTAAAATTGCCCAGGGGGATGAAAGGGCGATTTCAGAGTTGGTCAGAATTCTGGAAACCACTACCGATAAGGACACCCGCCGGGTAGCGGCAGAATGCTTGGGTCAAATTGGCCAAGACAATACAACGGCCATTAAAGCCCTGATTAAATTGCTTTCTACCAGTTCCTCTATCCTTCCACTTGTTGAAACCCTAGAAAAAATCACTTCTCCTGACAATTCAATCGCCATTGAAGGATTGAGAGAAATTATCCACAATAATAACCCGGATCATACTCGTCAGCAAGCAAAAAAACTTCTGCAAAAAATCGACGTTTTTCTGCAAAAAATTGACGTTAGCCGACAAGCAATGCACTATCTTCTGGATAATTGCATTAGACGTAGTAGAAGCCTACACATAAAAAAACCATCCTATATCTATTTATCGGTCAATTCCTACTACTATCAAAGTAGGAAATTTTGGTATCAGCGAATTCTAGATTGCCTTGATCGAATGCAGCAGGGACGGGATATAATCAATCGCCGTTCTTTAATGCAATCTTATTTAGAAATATATCAGCGAATTGTCGCTTTTTTTCTGCAATTTAATGATTACAAAAATACTTTTATTTACACCGAACTATTCCGCAATCGCTATCTCGTAGAACGCATCGCCCAACAGGATGCCCCTTTACCCCAGACTATTTCACCCGCACTCGCCCAACAAGTCCAAACCGCCAAACAAACAGAACGCCAAACCCTACAAGCCTATACGGACGCCATCAGCAACCGTGGCTCGGAAACTGAATTGGAACTCCTGAGCCAAGCCTGGGAAAATGCCAAACAAACCTTAGAAAACCTTTATCACCAAGTGGCGGAAATCGAACCGGAATTTATCGCCAAAACCAAGGTTTACCCCATCTCTTACGAGGAGGTTCAGAAACTCCTACCCGCCGATACCGCCATTATCGAGTTTTTCTTAACGGAAACCGAACTGATTACCCTGCTAATTCTTCCCGGAGCCGATTCACCCCGGATTCCCGAACCTCTCCGAGTTGCACTCAAGCCGAATCACCTAGAACCTTTAGCGCGAGAATGGGTGGCAGATTTGGACGACAAAAATAAATCTAAAACCAATGTAATCGATGCTCCTAGCCAACAGTTATCCCAGCGAATTGACCGGCTGGGGGAAATGCTGAATTTAACCCATTTAAGCGAATACCTCCCGCCCCAGATTAACCATTTAATCATCGTTCCCAACAACTATTTACACCTGTTCCCGATTCACGCTTTACCCTGGAATAAGAGTGAGCGTCTGATTAACCGTTTTTCTGTGCGCTATTTTCCCAACCTGCACATCTGGAAAATCTGCCAACAACGACAAAGGTCTCGGGATTCTTTCCTGGGTATCCCCAACCCCACCCAAGACCAGAAACTGATATTTGCCGAAGCGGAAATCGCCAGTATTGCCCAAAAATTTGCCCCAGAACAAAGGAAGGTCCTCGATAGCAGTGAGGCCACGAAATCCAAGATAATCGCTGATGCTAAAGACCGCCATTGCTTCCATTTTTCCGGTCATGGGGAGTACAATTTCACTAATCCCCTGGAGTCTTATCTGCAGTTGTTGAAGAACCACGGGGAAAACCTGACTCTGAGTCACATTTTTACTGACTTACACCTGCCGCAAACGGACCTAGTGACCCTTTCCGCCTGCTGTACTGGGGTGGTAGATGCCTTTCAGCCAACCGATGAGTATCTAGGACTGCCAACGGGCTTTTTACTCGCAGGGGCAAAAGCGGTTGTTAGTAGTCTGTGGAAAGTCCGCTCGATTTCTACGGCGTTTCTCCTGGATGAGTTCTACCGCCAGTTAGCCCAAAACCCCGATAAAGCCGTGGCGCTGCAAAACGCCCAAAACTGGTTGCGGACTTGCAACGCCGATGACCTCAGACAGCGGGTAAATGAGTGGGACTTGAGTATGCTAAAATGGCCAGAGAGGATTTCCTTGGATACGACTATGCTATCGTTAGAGGATATTCCTTTTGAAAATCCTTATTTCTGGGCTGCTTTTATTGTGACAGGTTTTTAAAGTATGAATACGGAAAAACACCACCAAATTAGCCAAGAAGACTTAATGTGCGAAGCTTTTAGGGTACTGTTGGAGAAGCCTCCTTTAGAACTCTCTGATAGCATTGGCCAGCAAGGATTTCTGGAGATTGCGAATTTTTTAACCACAATATCTCCACCTGAAGACCAATTTAATCCCTCCACAATGGTAAACCATATTGGAGCATATTGCTACCAACCTGGCAATGAAGTTTTGAAAAAGTGGTATTTGAAAACTTACCAGGGCATGGCTAAAGAAGATATCCAGACCATTGTCAAAAAAAACCTAGACGCTGGCGATCGTTCTTCCATCAACACCTTGCCCGATATCTCTCCTGAAGGGATCGAGATTTGCCAATTACTGCAACGGTGGGCGCAGGAAATCCAGCAGCGTTACCAGCCAACAAATCAAAAACTGATGGAACGTTTAGCGGAACTGCTCGGCGGGACTGAGGAGGCTTTAATTTGGCTGAAATCCCCTCACCCGGTTCTTGACAATCGCACCCCGGAGTCTTATGTAAAAGAAGGTAAGCTGGAGGTTTTAGAGTATTTCATCCACGCGATTGAAACGGGACAACCAAGCTGACTTTACTTTTAACCTGGATTTATCAGTGCTGAAAAATCAAGAACTGGTTACGGCAATCTCTGGACTAACCACCCAATCCGCTCAAGGAGTGGTTTTTCGTTATGTCCATATCAAATATCAGAATAGTCCTTTATCGGCGATCGGCTCGTTGAAAGCAGGGGGGCGGTACAATATAGCGGGGTTATTTGCGGCACTTTACACCTCTGATACTCCCATTACTGCCTTGCGAGAACTAAGAGTATTGGTAGAAACGGCTGCAGGACTCATTGCCAGTAAAGCACCCCCTTACCTCCTTCTTTCTATCGAATACAGCCTGGGAACTATCATTGACTTGACCCAATCTGACCAGCAAAATCTCTTGGGCACCAATATGCAGGAACTGACGGGGACATGGTTGCCACTGGTGCTAAAAGGTCAGGCTCCACCAACGCAAACACTCGGGGAAGCTATTTACAACGCTCAAAATATTGAAGCTATCAAGGTGCCATCAGCCCACGACCCCAATGCTTATAACTTGGTGATATTACCCGATCGGCTTTCTGCTCAAAGCATTGTCAAAATTTACGATCCTTCCGGCACCATCAACGCGCAAATTCCGTAAGTTAAGTCAGAGGGCGCCCCATTATTAAGTATCCGACCCATTTTGATTTAGGCAACCGCTGGTTTACCAAAGCGCATCAGGAGAAAAAACCGGGTTTTATCGGATTTATCCAGAGAGAAAACCCGGGTTTCCCCCTAAACCCCCACCAACTGCCCAATCCAATCCTGTAAAATTGGATTCACCAACTCCGGCGCTTCATCCTGGGGACAATGACCCACCCCCGGTAAAGCAATAAACTTTTGCACCGTGGCAAATTCCCCTAATTGACGACCTAACGCTAGAGGCTCCCACGGGTCTTCTTCTCCCCATAACATGATAGTGGGACAAGTAATTAAAGGTAACAAATCCTCTGGTAATGGACCTCTGGAATAACTGGTAAAAGCCACAAATACATCCAATGCCCCCGCGTCCGCAGCAGGTTTTAAAATAATCTCGATTAATTCATCGGTGACAGCTTCCTGGCGGTGATAGGCTTGTAATAGAATTTTCCGCACAGTGGCGGGGGTGGCTAACTGATGGAAAAAAATCCGGCTGATAGCCTTGACATTTAAAACTTTTTGTGCTATGTCAGCGCCGATACTGCGATACCAAGGAATCTGGGAGCGTTTGCGTTCATGGAGCAGACGCAGGGAGCAGTTGAGGGATGCTAGTCCTAAAACCAGGTTAGGATAAGTGACAGCTACCTGCATAATGGCCACACAACCAATGGAATTGCCCACCAAAACCGCCGGACCGCCGACCACTTCCTGGCAGAAATCGGCAATTTGCGCTGCCCAAGTATCAAAAGTGTAAGCAATTTCAGGACCGGGGGTGGGTTTCGCCGAACCGCCAAAACCGAGCAAGTCGATCGCATAAACCCGACAAGTGGCAGCAAGGGTGGGGATATTTTTCCGCCAGTGACCCCAAGAGGCGCCGAAACCGTGGACGAGAACTACATTAGGACCGATGTCGCCGAGGGTTTGGTAACAGATATCCCATCCTCGCCAAATCCAGGTTTTTGGTTGTGGGAGAGGGGACACCCCAGAGATGTTAGGGTTAAGAGGAGAAGCGGTGGAAGCTGAGGGGTTCATTAATCAGGACTGGTAAGATTTACAGTTGAGGTGGGAGGTGGGGTGGAGCAACTGGCCGCCATCCATCCTCTTGGTCAATATGACATTTTGTCACAAATTCTCAGGGAACAATGCTAGGGGGATGGGTTGGGAAACCAAGGCACCGAGGATGTGATGAGATAATTGATGTCACGATCGAACTCCACCTCCCCCGTCGGGACAAGGCAATGCTCTGTCCCCGTAGTGGATGATATCGAGCCATCCTAAGCCTGAGTTGATAGTACGATAGAGATTAAGTTTTATGGAAAATACCAGTTCCTTCATCGGCACTCACGCACCAGATTTTGAACTGCCTGGAATAGAAGAAGGCTCGGCGAATCAGACGGTGCAGGTGTACCACCTGGGACGTTATCTGGAACAAGAGCGGGCGGTATGCGCGATTTTCATCAGCAACCAATGTCCTTATGTGCGACAGTACCTCGATCGCCTCAAGCAGATCCAAGCTGATTTTCATGGGGAAGGAGCGACTCTGATCGGGATTAACCCCAATGATGCCGAAGTGGACCCCCAAGAAGGCTGGGAGAGTATGAAAACCTTTGCCGCCGAACAGCAACTGAATTTTCCCTACTTGCGGGATGCCAACCAAGATGTGGCCCGCACCTTTGGCGCATCGAAGACGCCGGAGGTATTTTTATTAGACAAACAGGGAATTATCCGCTATCACGGGGCGATCGACGATAATGCCAGCAACCCCACGGCGGTGACAACATCTTATTTGCGGCAGGCTCTGGCGGAGGTATTGGCAGGGCAAGCCATTACCGTCAGCCAGACAGTAGTAGTCGGGACTCCCCTCAAGTGGCGGCATTCAGAACATTGAATCCCTGCCAATTTCCATCCATCTGGGGAGAAACTCTGGCAACCAGCGGAAACAAATCTTCTTTGGCTTTTTGAGCCTCGGTACTGCTATCTTTAGGTGGAGGCAATTAGAGTGAGTGAAGATTGGCGCGATGGGCATAGTTTACAGCCGGATTTTGCTCAAGCTGAGCGGGGAAGCCCTGATGGGCAATCTGGGTTACGGAATTGACCCAGGAGTGGTTCACGGCATAGCGCAACAAGTGGCAGAAGTAGTGGCCAGTGGCGTACAGGTGGCCATTGTCGTAGGTGGGGGGAATATATTTCGCGGGGTGAAAGCCGCCTCAGCGGGGATGGATCGGGCGACGGCGGATTACGTGGGGATGATTGCCACGGTGATGAATGCCATAACCCTACAGGATGCCCTAGAACAAGTCGGGGTGCCCACGCGAGTGCAGACGGCGATCGCCATGCAGGAAGTAGCAGAACCATACATCCGCCGCAGAGCCATTCGCCACCTCGAGAAAAAACGAGTGGTGATTTTTGGGGCCGGTTCTGGCAATCCTTTCTTTACCACCGATACCACAGCGGCCCTGCGCGCAGCGGAAATCAATGCGGAGGTGATTTTCAAAGCCACAAAGGTAGATGGCGTGTATGATAGTGACCCCCATGTAAATCCTGATGCTAGACGCTACCAAAGCCTAACTTATGGGCACGTATTAACCCAGGATTTACGGGTAATGGACAGCACCGCGATCGCCTTGTGCAAAGAAAACAATATCCCAATTATAGTCTTTGACCTGTCGGTTGCCGATAACATCCGCCGTGCAGTCTTAGGAGAAAAAATCGGAACAATTGTGGGAGGTTCTTGTGAAGTTATCTGAAGTTGAAGGCCATATGCAAAAAGCCGTAGAGGCAACGCAGCGGTCATTTAATACCATTCGCACCGGTCGGGCTAATGCGTCACTGCTCGACCGAATTGTAGTGGATTACTACGGCGCCGAAACGCCGCTGAAATCCCTCGCCAGCATCAACACCCCGGATGCCACGACGATCGCGATTCAACCATACGATCGCACCACCTTGAACGCCATTGAAAAAGCCATTTCTCTATCCGATGTGGGCTTAACCCCCAACAACGACGGCAGCACCATCCGCCTCAACATCCCCCCTCTGACAGCGGAGCGCCGCCAGGAGTTCGCCAAAATGGCTGGCAAATATGCCGAAGAGCAAAAAGTCTCCATTCGGAACATCCGCCGCGATGCCATTGAGGCTTTGCGCAAACAGGAGAAAAAAGGGGAAATTTCCGAAGATGAAGCCCGCAATCTCCAAGATGAAGTGCAAAAGCTGACGGATAAATACACCGAAAAAATCGATAAATTGCTCGCCGAAAAAGAGAAAGATATTAAAACCATCTAACCTTCCAGAAACCGGGTTTCTCCCACGAGAGGTCTCGTCACAGAGACGGAGCCAAAGCGAGAAACCCGGTTTCTCAGGTATGCCATCCCCCTACCAATGTCGGCGACGGAGAAGAAACCTTCAACCGGATGCTCCCACCAGCTAGGTGTAATCCTTAGTGGCAAGTTTGGGTAACAATCGGCAGTTAGTGTTTTTACCACCCCCGAGCTTTACCATAAACCGAGGAGTGATTACCCTAAAGGGGAGGCACTCCCTCACCGCTGTCAGTCATCAGGACAGCAGACCCCCGTATCTGTTGAGGAGTTAATTTCAACCCTATGTTCGATTGCATCATTGTGGGGGCCGGCCCCGCTGGCGGCACCGCCGCCTATCACTTGGCAAAGCGCGGGCGATCGGTTTTAGTCCTAGAAAAAGAATCATTACCCCGATACAAACCCTGTGGCGGCGGCGTATCACCGGCGATCGCCCAATGGTTTGATTTCGACTTCAGCCCCGCCATTTCCCTCAAAATCAACAAACTGCGCTACACCTGGCAAATGGAAGACCCGGTGGAAGCCCAAGTAAAAACCGCCGAACCCATCTGGATGGTGCGCCGGGATATCTTCGATCACTTTCTCATCCAACAAGCACAAAAACAAGGCGCCGAACTGCGCGACGGCACCCCCGTCACCAGCATAGAATTCAAAAACGACGCTTGGCAAGTCAACACCAGCGGCGAACCCGTAGTGGGTCGCTATCTCATCGCCGCCGATGGCTCTCACGGACCGATGGCCAAATGGCTCGGGTTCAAAGAGCGTAAACGGCGGATGGCTGGAGCCCTAGAAGTAGAAATCCCCAATCACAACCAAAATTCTCCCATTAACTTTGACTTTGGTTTAGTCAAAAACGGTTATATCTGGAATTTTCCCAAAGCTGACGGTTACTCCCTCGGTATCGGCACCTTCGTCGGCGGTGGCACCCAAGACCTGAAAGGCATTTTAGCCAAATACGCCGACAGCTTCGGCTTAAACGTCAAAAACGGCAAAGAATACGGCCACGCTCTGGCTTTGTGGGATGGTGATTTCCAGCTCCACACCCAAAATGCCGTTTTAGCCGGAGAAGCCGCCTGTGTGGTGGATCCCTTTACCGCTGAAGGCATTCGCCCCTCGATTTTCAGCGGGATGAAAGCAGCGGAAGCCATAGACAAGGCACTAACTGGCCAAAGTGATGCTCTGGCGGGATACACCCAAGTAATGACCGAAGAGTGGGGTAGCGATATGGTGTGGGCGCAACGCCTAGCCGGAGCCTTCTACCGCTTTCCTGGTATCGCCTATAAACTAGGCGTCAAGAGACCCTCGGCTACCCAGCGGATGGCAGAGATTCTCTGTGGCGAACTCCGTTACAGCGAAATCGCCAATCATGCCATTAAGCGTCTCAGTAGCGGTTTGATTCCCGGTAGAGGCTAAAGGTTTGTCGTTGGGCTTCAGCCCAAAAAAGGCCCTTCGATCGCGCCTTGAGCTAAAGCCCAACTACTTTTCTCAGAAAGAACAACCCGGTTTCTCCCAGAAACCGGGTTTCTCGTTTAGGATTTCTAGTGTAGCCATCTGGGTTTTTCACTGGCTAATTAGCAGCATTTTTTGGTAAAAACTGAATATGGCGTTTCTCATGTCCATACAGTAGAGCCCTCACCCCAAACCCCTCTCCCATTCGGGGAGAGGGGCGAATAACTTTACTTCACGGCACTTTTATCTGCTATATGGCTATCTATTTGATCCAGGAGCTTGACCTGGTGGAGCAGTAACTTAGAATATGACAATTTATTTTTATAAGGTAGAAGAGCCTTACGGCTGTTTTTCTAATTTCTCTCCCCACGGGATTAACTTAGGGGGTAAAGACTGGCCCACCGTAGAACATTATTATCAGGCGCACAAGTTTTTGGGCACCCCAGACGAACCCCTGATGGAGGTGATCCGCCAAATCAAAACCCCAGAAGAAGCAGCAGCATTGGGGCGAGATGCGGCGCGGACTGTGCGCACTGACTGGGAGCGGGTCAAGCAACAGGTGATGCGGGAAGCGGTGTTCGCCAAATTTCTGACTCATCCCCACTTGCAAGAGGAATTGCACGCCACTGGTAGTGAGTTAATTGTGGAAAACTCCCCTACAGATTACTACTGGGGCTGCGGTGCGGACAACAGCGGTCAGAATCATCTGGGCAAAATTCTCATGGAAGTGCGCCAAACAACTAGGGGATAAAGGCTGTCTCTACAGTTGCTCTATGATGATGTGATGTATGCTCCTAGTTTTCCCCCACTAAATCTTGATAAATTCTGTAAATTACCGTAATTTTACGGATAATGATTAACGATTTTCTGATGGTCAGGATAAATTTACTTTGGCACACCTGTTGTCAAATCGGGAAGAATTTGGGTAAAATTAATCAGCCATACATCATAGTAAATCCGGTTAATGAATCATGGAGAACGTAGATCCAGACAAGAGACAATGCGGACATCGTGTGAGCGATGATTAGCAGATGGGAATATTTTAAATTGATAAATTTGCTAAAATATTTGCCCCATTTTTTTAAACAATCAACGTTGATAAGTTTGGATAAATTAACCAAACACAATTAAAAATACAAATTATGAATTATCAAAAAATACTGTGATTTATGCTAGAACAAAAACTAAAAAGCACCCTGCCCCCTGGGATCAGGGAATTTTAGGATAAAAATTCCTGAGATGAGAACATCACAGGAAAGATCAGTGATTAATTGCCCCAACCAAGGTCAGGGATCGTCTAGGCGCTAAGGAAACAAAATATATCAATCATCTGGAGAAAAAGGATGAGGACGGACAGACTGGGGCAAGGTCTGACCAGAGTGGGTGACGAGATCACCTGTTCCTTGTTGTAAGGCAGTGGTGGGGTGAGTGGGTGGTATGGCCCCGATCGGGTAGAGCCATCAACAGGATTGGTGGTTAGCAATTGGGATCGGGGGGAGCGATCGACACACCACTCCCACCAAGAGAGATAAAATAGCAGATTACAGGGATAGCATCGCAGCAATAAAACCGGTTATAACCAGAAAGAAAGGCAAAAGTGGTGGAGTGAGCCGACCAATCCCAGTTGCAACTGCACGCCTGATGGCCAAACCAGGTTGAGCTGAATGGGGGTGAAAGGCAATTTAAACCTTTGAGAACAAGCAGGGGTAGGGGTAGTACCCCTATGCTCACTCCTACCCCTACCCCCGTCCCCCCCTTGACGGGAGGAAGAAAATAATCGGTGATCAGGAGAAAACCCATGACCAGCAGCAAAGAGAATACGCAGGAATTGCAACAGCAACTAGACCGGGAAGTGTTGCAGCACCGAATTACCAACCGGATTCGTCAGTCTCTGGATTTGCAGGAGATTTTGACAGCCACTGTAGCGGAAATTCGCTCGTTTCTGGGTACAGATCGGGTGATGGTCTATCGGTTTCACCCCGACAGCAGTGGCGAAGTGATTGCCGAGTCGATTTATCAAAATCGCCTCCCCTCGCTGATTGGTCTGAACTTTCCCGCCGATGATATTCCGCCCGAGGCACGGGAGCGGTTTGTCAAGCAGAGAATCCGATCGATTGTGGACGTGAGATCGGGGACGATCGGCTTGAGTGCAGTAGATGCGATCGGAGACATAGCACAAACCAATCCCATCTATTACCGATTGCTAGATTCCTGTCACGCCACCTACCTCACAGCAATGGGGGTAAATTCCTCCTTAGTCGTGCCCATCCTGCACCAAAAGAAACTGTGGGGACTGCTAGTATCGCACAATGTGGAACCGCGTCAGTTTTCTGCAGAAGACCTGCAATTGGTGCAGCAAGTAGCCGATCAGGTGTCGATCGCCATTTCCCAATCAACCCTCCTCACCCTAACGCGGGAACGCCAGCACCGAGAAGCCACCGTCAACCGTGTTGCCGCATTGCTACACGCCAGACCCACGATCGAACTGCAAGCAGCTCTAGAAGCCACGGTGGAGGCGATGAGTGCCATCGGGGGGCGGCTGTACCTCAGCGGTGATGAAGTTTACCATGCCTACAATTCCCTCTCTGAAGACCAAATATCCCTCGGGGGGGCAAGGGAGCTGTTTATCTGCGGTACGCAACCCCAGGCGATAGCTCTAGGAGAAGTAGCCATCCTCGAGGAGCATCCCCTCTGGCAGCAATGGATGGAAAATGTGGTGGTCAAGAATGGGGATAATGGCACAGTAGAGGCGATCGCCGATTTATATAAAGTACCAGCATTCGTGCGGCTGTGTAGCGCTTTCCGAGGGACTCCGATTCGGGGATTATTGGTAGTGCCCCTGTTTTACCGCCAAAAATTCTTAGGCACCCTCAGCGTTTTCCGAGCCGAAATGGAAACAGAGCGGTTGTGGGCCGGACGTTTTGATACGAACTTGAAACAACTGATGCCTCGCCAGTCTTTTGAGGCATGGCGGGAGCTGAAAAAGGGACAGACACAAGCCTGGACCGCCGGGGAAATTCAGATGGCCGGAGCGATATCCGACCATCTAGCAATGGCGATCGAGCAATATTTCCTTTACAAGCAAGTGCGCGAACTCAATGCGAATCTGGAGCAGCAAGTACAACAGCGCACTGCCGAGCTGCAAAAGTCCTTAGAACAAACCAAGGTACTGGGTCAAATTCTAGAGCAAATCCGCAGCACCCTGGATAAAGAGGGGATTTTGCAAACCATCGTCCGGGAAGTGCGTTCCCTACTCCACACAGACCGAGTAGCAATTTACCAATTTGCGCCTGATGGGGGTGGAGTGGTGACGGTGGAAGACCGTGGGCCCAACTGCCCTTCCAGTTTAGGCATCACCGCCGAAGAATTTCCCAGCGACTCTCGCCGCTTCTACGCCAGTGGTCAGGTGCGGATCATAAATCATCTGGCCGAAGAAATCCTGACTCCCTGTCACCGTTCCTTGCTGGAAAGTCTCCAGGTGAAGGCTTGCCTAATTGTACCCATCCGCTACGGCCAATCCCAGGGGTTTGAGCCCCTTTTATGGGGGCTGCTGATTGTCCACCATTGTCGCGAACCAAGAGGATGGCAGCCTTTAGAAATCGATTTTTTGCAACACCTGGCCTCGCAAGCCGCGATCGCCATTCAGCAAGCCGAACTCTACGAACAAAGCCAAGCCACCGCTCAAATTGCCACGGACAAAGCCGAACAGCTCGCCGCTGCTCTTGACGAGTTGCAGGAAGCTCAAACCCACCTCATTCAAAGCGAGAAAATGTCTGCTCTCGGGCAGCTCGTAGCTGGTATCGCCCATGAAATTAACAACCCGGTCAATTTTATCTACGGCAATTTGCTCCATGCCAGCGAATACACCGAGGATTTGCTCGATTTAATCCAACTATACAGAGATTTTCATCCTGCCCCCACGGCAAAAATCGAGGACAAGATTAATGAGATTGATTTTGACTTTCTCATCGAAGATTTACCCAAAATGCTGGCTTCCATGAAAGTGGGGGCAGAACGCATCCGGCAAATTGTCCTTTCCCTGCGCAATTTCTCCCGCATCGAGCAAACGGAGATGAAAGCGGTGGATATCCATGATGGCATTGATAGCACATTGATGATTTTACATCATCGCTTGAAAGCCAAGCCCGATCGTCCGGCCATTCAAATCGTGACTAAATACGGTAAGCTGCCACTGGTGGAGTGCTATGCAGGCCAACTCAATCAAGTGTTTATGAACGTCCTCAGCAACGCTATAGATGCTCTTGACGAGTTCGATCGTTTACGCAAAACCTCCGTCATTGAAGCCCCACCCAGCCACATCATCATCAAAACCGAATTAATCGAATCAGAATCACCCGACGACGAGGCAATTACTCCCGAAAGAAACATTATTGCTCCTTTCGTGCGCATTAAAATATCTGATAACGGCCCTGGGATTCCCGCTCACGTGCGTGACCGCATTTTTGAACCATTTTTTACCACCAAAGAAATCGGTAAAGGCACTGGGATGGGATTATCTATCAGCCACCAGATTGTCGTGGAGAAGCACGGCGGTAATTTTATGTGCCTATCAGAACCAGGCCAGGGAACCGAATTTTTCATCGAACTTCCCTTAAGCCAATCCCAAGTATCTCCAATCACCAAAGATGCAATTAATTAGTCACTTAATTAAGTTTATTTTTCTTTTTTGGTTGGTTGGGTAAAGAAGAAGGCTCACCACATCATCCATGCCTATGAGCTTTTATAGTAATTTCAAATATAAATGAGACGGCAAGTGCCTGCATAGTTGCCCTCTATCCCCCAACCCCTTTCTCCCAAAAAGGGAGAAAGGGGAGTAATGAGAAGAGGGAGGATGCAGACCGGGGGATATGACTCTCCCCTCTCCCAGGTAGGGAGAGGGGCCAGGGGTGAGGGCAATATCGAGTGTCTCAATCTTAATTGAAATCACTATAATTACATTGATCCCAGCCGGAGGGGGATAAAATTATCAACCGGCAATTTTTGGCAGAGATTATGATTATAGTCATACCCACAGTTTCAGCTTTGAGGGAGAAAATACAGCCATGACCCAGATCAAGCGCCGTCAGTTGTTGCAGTTTGCTGGCTCCCTGTTGACCGGTTTGGGCTTGAGCCAGTTAGATATTCAGCGACAGGCAATTCGCTATGGCCAAGTCATCGCCCAAAGCCATCCCCGCAAGCTGGCCTTGTTGGTGGGAATCAATCAGTATCAGGCGCCGATTTATCCACCCCTGCAAGGCTGCATCACCGATGTAGAATTGCAGCGCGAGTTATTGGTTTATCGCTTTGGGTTTCATCCCAGCGATATCCTGACGCTGACCGATGCGGCGGCAACCAGAAGTAACATTTTAACCGCATTTGAAGAGCATTTAATCAAACAGGCAAAACCGGGAGATGTGGTGGTATTTCATTATTCGGGACACGGTTCCCAGGTGGTTGACCCCGAGCCGATCGCTCCTGATGGACTCAACAGCACTTTTGTCCCCGTTGACGTACCCCAGCGGCTGCAAGAAGGCATTGTGGAAGATATTATGGGTCGGACGCTTTTTTTGCTCATGTCGGCTTTAAATACAGAAAATGTGACGGCGGTACTGGATAGCTGTCACTCCGGTGGGGGGACGCGGGGAAATTTTCGCATCCGCGCCGTGAGAGCGGATGTGGGGAAGTTTTTGCAGGGAAGTCCAGAGGAGTTTGCCTATCAAGAGCGATGGCGCTACGAGCTGCAAATGAGTTTGGCAAGATTTAACCAGCAGCGGCGCGCTGGGGTGGCAAAAGGGGTCGTCATTGCCTCGGCACAGCGGCAACAGCAAGCGCTAGATGCACCTTTCAGCGACTTTTATGCCGGTGCTTTTACCTACTTGATGACCCAGTATCTCTGGCAGGAAACCGCCACCGTCCTGCAGCTCGTAGCCACAGTTAGCCGCGAAATCAAAAACTTTTCCCCGCAAGTTCCCCTCGCCGACATTCAACCCAATAGCGGCGCGGAAAACCAAGCCATTTATTTTAGCCAAACGCCCCAGCCATTTGCCGAAGCGGTCATCGTGCAAGTTGACGGCGAAACCGTCAAATTGTGGCTCGGAGGAATAGATATGCAAACCATCGAAGCCTTCGATCAAGGAGCCACTTTTACCATTATCAGCCCCGATAGTTCCGGTGAAGTTGAGTTAATTTCCCGTGCCGGACTCACCGCACAAGGAACCCTCAAAGGCACGGCTAAACCCGGAGCCTTATTGCAAGAAAGCGCCCGCGCCATTCCCGCCGATTTAAAATTAAGAATAGGCTTAGACCCATCCTTAGCAGGAGATATCGATGTTGCCCAAAAATCCCTAGAAACCATTGCCCGCATCGCCGCCGTTCCCCCACAACCGGGAAACATTCCTTATTCCGGCGAAGTGCATTACCTGTTAAGTCGGTTTACACTGGGGGATGCTACCAATTTGGCCACGGCAGCACAACTCCCGGAAATAGACAGCATTGGATTATTTTCTCCCGGTAAAGATGAAATAATTCCCGATTCCTTTGGCAGCGCCAGCGAGACCATCTCCCTAGCCATTTACCGCTTAAACCCAAAACTAAAATCTCTCCTAGCTGCCCGCATCGTCAAAATGACTCTCAACGCCCAAGCTTCCCGGATCAATGTGGCTGCATCCATGTTTCCAGAAGGACAAGGTGCCAAACTAATTGGCCAAGCATTTACACCGCGCAGCCGCAGCCAAACCCCAACCGCACCCCAGTTACCAGCTACCAACCAATTACCCGTAAATACCCCGTTTCAGTTTCAGCTAACCAATAATGAAACTCGCCCATTGTATGTGAGTATTTTAGTGATCGACCCCAGCGGACAAATTATCGTTTTGTTTCCCAACCGCTGGGGTGCCGCCTCAGACGCCTCCCGCGTGGAAGCAGGGCAAACTATCTTCATTCCCAACGTGGAAACCGATGATTTTACCTTCGTAACTCAATCAAAAGGCATTGGTGAAGCGCTGATTATTGCTAGTCAAAATCCCCTCAGAAATGCCTTACTGACTTTGCAAAAATTGGCTGCCGAACAGCAGGTGCAGCGAGGGGCAGTGGTGCCGGATGTGGATGCCATTGGGGCTTTGCTCGATGACCTCAGCAGGAGCGATCGGGGCGCCGGGGGAATTGTTGGCGTCAGACAGCGACTGCGCGCCACTGAAATTGCCGCCCTCTCTATTTCCTTTGAGGTGATTTAACCTCGATGCCCTTTTCTCCCCCGTGAATTTTAGCATAAATTAATCATTGGGTTAGTTCCTGATCCTGCCCCTATGCTAAATTATACTTAGCTCAAAACAAATACCAAAAAATCAGCCGCTAAAATGCTCCCTCGTGAGAGTAGAATTTGGCTAAAATTACGGTTTCATCACTGCTGCATAAATTGGGCGTAAATTGGGGGGCATAAATTGGGGAAAAACTGGCGGTGATTTTTGGCGAGATTAACCTTTGGCGAAACCAAAGCGGGAGTCAAAGCCATGAAGAAACATCGTAAACATCTTGCATGGGCGATCGTCCTGACGGCAATGGGGGTGAATATCAGTAGTTTTTGCCCCTCGGCTTACTGCTACCCGGTACTGGGAAACAGTGGCGTATTGGCTCAAACCCCAGACGAGGGAAAAGCCACAGCCGATCGACTCTTAGAGCAAGGGAAGGGAGCCTATAACAACGGTCAATTCCCAGAAGCGGTGGCATCTTGGCAAAAAGCCAGGGAAATTTATCGCCAAATTGGTGCGGTTCAGGAAGAATGGCAAGTCCTGGGACATCTGGGTACAGCTTATCAGCAAATGGGAGAAGCGTCAAGGGCGCTGGCATTATTCCAGGAGCAATTAAACATCGCTCAGCAGCTCAATAACATTGTGAATATTGGGCTGTCTCTGCTCAACTTGGGAGGCGGTTACATGACCGCAGGCGACCAAAATCAAGCGCTGGTATATAGCAAAAAGGGTTTGGAAATCGCCAGAGAATTGAAAACTGGCGAATTTCGCGATTTTGGCATGCAATTAGAAGATATAGCTATCTCCCAGATTATCATCTCTTATCAACTTTTGCAAGACTGGCCAGAGGCACTCGCCTGGTTGGAGGAAGATTTGGCGATCGCCCGTGCCCTCGCCGACATTTCCCGAACCGGAGAAGACCTATATCAAATGGCCAGTATCTACCAAGAACTAGACGATTTGCTCGCCGCCGAATCCGCCTTGCAGCAAAGTTTAAATATTGCCATAGATGCCGAAAAACCAATCTTGCAAGCCCAATCTTTAAGAAGTCTCAGCACCCTTTACCTCTCTTGGGGAAACTTTGGCAAAAGTCGAGAATATGCAGAGCAGACATTAACCCTCGTCCGCCAACTCAAGACAGCCAAAACCACCCGCAGCCAATTATCCCGCATTGAGCAAAACTTTCTCTCAGACCTAGAAAGCCAAGCTTTATCTCAATTGGCATCTGTTTACCTTTTCACCGGCGAAATAGAGCGAGGATTGCAATATTCACGGGAGAATTTGGCCATAGTTAAAACCAGCCAAAACCCTACGGCAATTGCCGATGCAATCAGCCAGTTGGGTTTCGCTTACTACATAGCGGGTGATTACCAACAAGCCGAATCGTTGCTGACCGAAAGTCTTGATATTTACCGTGATAATATTTCTCTAATGACGGGAGAAGTAACTAGGCAAATTCAAGGAAAAATGTTGTTTATTTTGGGTCAAGTTAAATTAGCTTTGGGAGATAGGGACACAGCCCTAGCATATGCCAGAGAAAATTTGGCAATTGCCAGAGAATACAAAAATCTTTCCGGCGAAGCCAGCGCATTGGTTAATTTAGGTTGGACGCTTTGGCAAACCGGAAAGTGGCCGGAAGCTGAGACTACCTTGCGGGAGGCGATTAAAAAAATTGCCCCTCTGCGGGCCAAATTAAGCGCTGACCCAGAAAAACAAAGAGGATTTTTTGATATATTTGATTACGATGCTTATGAACTGCTGCAACAGGTGCTGATTGCGGGCGATCGACCCATAGAAGCCCTGCAAGTTGCCGAAGAAGGAAGGGCGCGAACTTTTGTGGAGTTATTAGCGGCGCGGGTAGCACCCAATCACCCGGAAATTGTGGCTCCCACCATCGAGGAACTGCAAAAAATCGCCCGGGAGCAAAATGCCACTCTAGTAGAATATTCAATTATTTACGATGCGTTGCAAACCATATTACCGAGCCGCATCGGTGGGGGACAAGCGAACTTAGAAGCCGAGCTGTTTATTTGGGTGATTAAACCCAGTGGCGAAATCACGTTTCGGCGCAGTGACTTAAAATCATCGCGGCAAAAGTCGGGGATGTCTTTAACTGAGTTAGTGCGGTTGAGCCGATGGGAAATGGGTGTCAGGGGGCGCCCTCTCGTAGGGATTCAACCACGCCAAATAACGCCAGCTAACTCTGAAGCCCGCAGCCACCAAAATAAATTGCAAAAACTGCACGATATTTTAATTGCGCCGATTGCGGATTTACTGCCCAATAACCCGTCAGAGCGTATCGTGTTTATTCCCCAAGGTGCGCTGTTTTTAGTGCCATTTCCCGCTTTGCAAGACGCGGCGGGAAACTACCTGATTTCTCAACATACCATCCTAGCCGCACCAGCGATGCAAGCCCTGGCATTGACGAGTGGGGCAAGGCAACCCGGTTCGGGAGGAGTTTTAGTGGCGGGAAATCCCATCATGCCCACGGTAGGAAATCCGCCATTACAACTATCGCCTTTACCGGGAGCGGAGGCGGAAGTACGCTCAATTGCGGGGATTTTGAACACAACAGCTCTCATCGGAGGAGCCGCGACAAAACAGGCGATATTGCAACAGTTACCCGGGGCGCGAATCGTCCACTTGGCAACTCACGGGTTGCTTGATGGTGTGGGGGAAGGTGTTCCTGGGGCGATCGCCCTCGCTCCTTCCGGGGGAGATAGTGGGTTGCTCGCCGCTGGAGAAATCCTCGACTTAAAATTAAATGCCGAATTAGTGGTTTTGAGCGCTTGCGATACTGGGAGGGGAAGAATCACCGGGGATGGCGTCGTTGGGTTATCTCAATCGTTAATGACAGCAGGAGCAAAAAGCGTCATTGTCTCTTTGTGGTCCGTTCCCGACGCCCCCACGGCAGAATTAATGGCGGAATTTTATCGCCACTGGCAGCAAAATCCCGATAAAGCGCAAGCGTTGCGCTCCGCCATGCTCGCGGTGATGAAATCCCACCCAGAGCCGATCAACTGGGCCGGGTTTACTTTGATGGGAGCCGCAGAGTAGCTTTGCCTAAGAGTTATTCGCCATCAATTGTTCCACGAAGTTGGTGTAAACATCGCCTTTGATGAATTCGGGGGTTTCCATAATCATTTGATGGAAGCCGATCGTGGTGGGTAAACCGGTGATGGCGCATTCCCGGAGGGCGCGTCTCATGCGGGCGATCGCGGCGGGGCGGTTGGGTCCCCAAACAATCAATTTGCCGATTAAGGAGTCGTAGTAAGGGGGGATATCATAATCGGTATAAACATGGGAGTCCATGCGGACGCCGGGACCACCGGGGGGGAGATAGGCACTGATGCGACCGGGATGGGGGCGGAAATTGCGATCGGGGTCTTCAGCGTTGATGCGACATTCGATCGCGTGACCCCGTAACACCACCTCGTCCTGAGTCAACCGCAGTTTTTCCCCTTGAGCAATGCGGATCTGTTCCGCAATCAAATCAATCCCAGAAATCATTTCCGTCACCGGATGCTCCACCTGAATGCGGGTGTTCATTTCCATGAAATAGAAATGACCCGAACTATCCAAGAGAAACTCTACCGTTCCCGCCCCAGTGTAATTAATTGATTTCGCCGCCGCCACTGCTGCTGCACCCATGCGATCGCGCAATTGGGGAGTTAGGGCAGGACTAGGGGCCTCTTCGAGTAATTTTTGGTGACGCCGCTGGATCGAACATTCCCGCTCGCCCAAGTGAATCACATTGCCGTGATTATCTGCCAGGATTTGGAATTCAATGTGGCGGGGCCGCTCGATAAATTTTTCTATATATAGTCCGGGGTTGCCAAAAGCCGCTTGCGCTTCACCCTGAGCCGCACTAAACAGCTTCGCCATCTCAGCCGCAGAACGCACCAAACGCATTCCCCGTCCGCCACCGCCAGCAGTAGCCTTGATAATTACCGGATAGCCGATATCTTCCGCCAAAACCCGCGCCTGGGCCTCCGATGCGACCAAACCCTCGCTCCCAGGCACTGTGGGGACTTTGGCCTTTTGCATCGTTTTCTTGGCCGTAGATTTATCCCCCATTGCCACGATCGCCTCTGGCTTAGGACCGATAAACACAAGCTGATGGTCAGCGCAGATTTCGGCAAACCGGGCATTTTCCGCCAAGAAACCATACCCCGGATGAATCGCCGTGGCATTATGAGTCAGAGCCGCCGAGATAATATTGGGGATGTTGAGATAACTCTTAGAACTCGCCGGTTCCCCAATACACACCGCCTCATCAGCCAATTGCACGTGCAAAGCATTGCGGTCGATCGTCGAGTGAACTGCAACCGTAGCAATCCCCATTTCCTCACAGGTGCGGAGAATCCGCAACGCGATTTCCCCTCGGTTGGCAATGAGTATTTTGGAAAATTGCATATTGGTCATTTGTCCTTTGTCCTTTGTCCTTTGTTCGCGGTCTTAACCCAACTGATTCCACAGAGCCACCAGCCGCCCTAGCCTCTGTGTGCTGATGCCAGAGTGAATATCCTATCATGGGGCGAGCCCGCCGGATGCCCTCTGGTAGCGGCTTCCCAAGAAAAAAAATTTTTTTGCACAGAATCGGGAAAACTGTGGTATTGTAAATAATGGACAAAGTTAAACCAACCTACGCGGATGTGGTGGAATTGGTAGACACGCACGCTTGAGGGGCGTGTGGAGCAATCCTTGCGAGTTCGAGTCTCGCCATCCGCATTACCCAACCAACCACAAATATGTAGTGGTTGTTTTTGCAGCGGGCGAAAGTTTTTTTGGGCTGAAGCCCAACTACGAACAAGAAAAGGTTTGTAGTTGGGCTTCAGCCATATCTTGGTTTTTTTGGGCTGAAGCCTAACTACGAATAAAGTGGTTTTTTGGGTTGAACCTTCCCCAGCTTCTCCCCATCTCTCCGGCACGAGAGGGAATAACCAAGTTATAATTCGGGCGGATGTGTCCGGACGAAATCAGATGAATCCCATAGTAAAATCCTTTTTCATCGGCAGAGCCCTGGCGGAAATGCTGGGGGAGCAAGTGGAAAAAGCCCTGACCAATGCTCTGAGCGAGTTCGGGAAATTTGATGCCGAGCAGCGGGAGAACCTGCGCCAATTTATTGAAGAAGCTCTGGCGCGGGCGGAGCGGGAAGCAAGTATGACAGAAAGCAACCAGCCTTATGGCTCGAATTCTGGGGCGTCCGGGTCAGAATCCCCCGAATTGCAAGAAACGATCGACGAACTGCGGGCGGAAATTGCCCAGCTCAGAGCTGAGTTGCAACGCTATCGTAGCCGCACGGCGTAAGCCATAGTTTGTCATTGGGCAAAAGCCCAATCCAGACTTGAACAGGGCGCCAAAAGTTCGTTGTTTTGGCCTGACAATAAATATACCGACCCACTGAAAAAAAAGCTGGTTCTGCGAGTGTCTGTTCTACCTGATAGCGATGTTTACTCCGCCAAGTCACCGAAACGCCTTGCGGGGCAGTTGCGGGAGGCTGATGATTCTCTGTCCCTCGCCGTCAGCGGCGGCGTTAATTACAAGACTTATAGCTGGAATAGCCCCAACTACTCCACCCTGAAACGTCGGATCGGCATCTGGCGACGGGTGTTGAGATTTGTGGCGGAACTGTGGTTAAACAGCAAGCCTTGGAGCTACAAAGAGGGATATACGGAAGCCAACCGCGCCGCCAGACGCCGCCGCCAAGCTATCTGGATCCGGGAGGCGATGCTGGATTTGGGCCCGACTTTTATTAAGTTGGGTCAGCTATTCTCCACTAGGTCTGACTTGTTCCCCGTGGAATATGTGGAGGAACTCTCAAAGCTGCAAGATAGAGTCCCGGCGTTTCCCTACGAACAAGTGGAGACGATCGTCCGGGAAGATTTTGGCAAGCCTTGCAGCGAGCTTTACCGCAGTTTTGACCCCATCCCCCTAGCGGCGGCTAGTTTGGGTCAGGTTCACAAGGCCCAGCTCCTCTCCGGAGAGGAGGTGGTGGTCAAGGTGCAACGACCCGGGCTGCGGCGGTTGTTTGATATTGACTTGGCGATCGCCAAAACGATCGCCCAATACTTTCAAACCCATCCCCGCTGGGGTCGCGGTCGAGACTGGCTCGGCATCTACGATGAATGCTACAAGATTCTTTACGAAGAAATCGACTACCTCAAAGAAGGCCGTAACGCCGACTCCTTCCGCCGGAACTTTCGCGGGCTCCAGTGGGTGCGAGTGCCGAAAGTTTATTGGCGCTACACATCCCCCCGAGTTTTGACCCTGGAATACATCCCTGGGATCAAAATCAGCCACTACGACGCCCTAGAAGCCGCCGGACTCAACCGCCGCGACTTAGCCAATAAAGGCGCCGAAGCCTATTTGCTCCAGCTCCTCAACCACGGCTTTTTCCACGCCGACCCCCATCCCGGCAATATTGCCGTGGCTCCAGATGGCGCTCTCATCTTCTACGATTTCGGCATGATGGGACGCATCCGCAGCGATATCCGGGAACGGCTGCTCGACCTGTTTTTCGGCATCGCCCAAAAAAGTGCTGACAAAGTAGTAGAGGCTCTCATCCAACTAGGCGCCCTCGTCCCCACAGACGACCTCGGCCCAGTGCGCCGCTCGATCCAGTATATTCTGGACAACTTGATGGACCAACCCTTCGAGAACCAGTCGGTGGCTGCCATCAGCGATGATCTTTATGAGATTGCTTATGACCAGCCGTTTCGCTTCCCAGCTACTTTTACCTTTGTGATGCGGGCTTTCTCCACCCTAGAAGGGGTGGGCAAGGGCCTGGATCCGGAATTTAACTTTATGGAAGTCGCTAAACCATTCGCACTACAAATCATGGCTAATGGAAATGGAACCGAAGGGAACAGCTTTTTGGACCAGTTGGGACGCCAAGCCGCCCAAGTCAGCAGCACCGCTTTGGGTCTGCCTCAACGGATTGAGGATACTATAGACAAATTGGAGCGGGGTGATATCCGCCTCCGGGTGCGCGCTTCTGAAACCGATCGCCTCCTGCGGCGGATGAGCAGCCTGCAAATGGGCACTAATTTAGCCCTGCTGGCGAGCGCTTTCACCCTCTCAGCGACAATTTTGCTGGTTAACAATTGGTGGCGGCTGGCGGTAGTGGTGGGCTTAGTGGCGGTTTTACTCGCAGGAGCGCTGATCCGACTGATGATGCGCCTGGAGCGGATGGATAAAAGATTCTGATGCCACAACTGCGAGCCTCAATCTTGTTTTCTCTAAAATGAAAAATCCACAATCTCGACCTTACCCACACCAGCCCTTATGAAAAAATACTTTACGGGTCTGACGGATACCGGACTCGTTCGCTCTGTCAATCAAGACTCTTATTACATCGACGATTCCCAGGCACGGTTTTTTATCGTGGCTGATGGCATGGGTGGCCATGCTGGCGGTCAAGAAGCATCTCGGATCGCTACGGAGACGATTAAAAGCTATCTCGAGGATAACTGGGATACGGCTGACAGTTCTGAGGATCTGCTACAAGATGCCCTGTTTCAGGCTAATTATGCGATCGTCAAAGAGCAACAACTCCACCCCGAACTCGGCGATATGGGGACAACGGTGGTGGTGTTGATATTTCGCGGTGATGAGCCTTGGTGCGCCCACGTGGGAGATTCTCGCCTCTATCGTTTCCGCAGTGCCAAATTAGAACAAATCACTGAGGACCACACTTGGGTTGCCCGGGGTCTCAAGGCGGGACACCTGAAACCAGAAGAGGCACGGGTCCATCCCCTGCGTCACGTCCTCTCCCAATGTCTCGGACGCGAGGAACTTGATGAGATTGAAGTCCAACCGGTGCAGGTGCAACCCGGAGACCGGTTCCTCCTTTGCAGTGACGGACTCACTGAAGAGTTATCAGACCCAGGGATTACCTCCATCCTCAAGTCCATCCGCCCTAATGACCAAGCGGCACAAAAATTAGTGAATGAGGCTAAGGACAAAGGCGGTAGAGATAATATTACCGTTATCCTCGTCACCCTGGATACTGCTTCTAGCTAACACTCACAGTCCTACTCCCCTCACCCCTCGCCCCTCTTCTTCCAACTGCAGAGCTGAGGGGTTTGTTTTTGCTTTTTTTCCGCCTTGCCCCCTAGGAGACCGGGGGACCCGGAGATGACGATCGCGGTTTTGTCCCTACCCAGTGCCAGCTTTTCCTCCAGCTTCCCCATTTGTTGCTATATTTCCCCAAAATCAAATCCCCGATCCATAGCCTGAAAACGTCTCTATCTATGGCTCTCGGTCAAAAAAATGGTTACAAAAACAACATTTATGTAGAAAAACTCGGATTTCGTTCAAAATGAGCATTTTTGCTCTTGACAAATTGCTACAAGTGTAAGTGGGAGTTGGGAAACTTCTGGTGCCGCTATACCATCCTTTATATGTAAAGGTTGACGTATAAGTTGCGTACCTTGTCAATTTTTTGTTATATTTCTTAACATACGAGCTAAACCGGGGCTGGATGTCATCCTGAAACCACTGGGGGCTCGGTGTAAGAAACTCACAAGTCACTCACTTATTTGACCAACAGGAGAACTCTAATGAACGAACGTATAGACCTGTCTCTGGAACAGCAATTCAGCATCCGCGCTTTCGAGGCCCAAGTTGACCACATGAGCTTGGAACAAGCCCAGCATTTCCTCAAGGAAATCTACAGACAAATGATGCTTAAGGAAAATATGTACCAGAATTTTCTCAAACATCAGTGGGGGATAGAACCTGGTCCTGCCTTTGAGTAGGACACCTTGATGTCCAAAAGGGGGCGACCTCCTTCTCTTGCTTGGTTCCCAGGGGGAAAGAAGCTGGGGATGCTGGGGCGTCAACCTATGGCCATTTCGCGCTTTTCACTGAGCTAGCTTAGTTTTTCACTCTCAATTTTAATTTCATTATTACTGTGATAATTTAGCCGCTATAAACAGGCGGGGCAATTAGTTACGAACCTAATTTTGATTTGATTTTCTAATCACAATCTTTCTGATTTTTTATAAATAAAATTTTTTCATTGTTATATTTTTTTTGATAAATAAATTTTGGTTGCTGCTGAAGCCAGAACGCATTTTCAGCACATATTTTTCTGGTTTTTTGATGTTTACCCCAGGTGGCACCAGAGGGAAAAGCTATGCGATCGTCCCATTGGTGAATCTACGGAATTTGAGCCAGCGCCTGTTTTTGCGGGACCGATTTAGCCCAGAATCATTGCACAGGTGTGCAGGGGATATGCGGGTGGTAACGGGGGTGCAACTGAACCCGACGCCCGAGGATTGGAGGTATAGTTATTTCAAATAACAATGATACAAGCCAGAGAACTGGCCCTCTATCCCCCAACCCCTTTCGACCAAAAAGGGAGAAAGGGGAGCATCTAGGGGGATGGGTTTTGTCTGTGATTCTCCCCTCTCCCCACCTGGGAGAGGGGACGGGGGTGAGGGCTTAGGAAATCCCATTCTTATTTGAAATTACTATAATTTTGGAAACCAGCAGTAGGAATAAACTGCGGGTTTTCTCCGCCACCTACGCACAGGTATCAATTTCCCACATGATCAATACAGAACTGCACCTGAGTGAAGGCTCGGCGTTTGAGGTGGAAAATACGCCGATGGCACCCGGGTTGAAGGCATCTGGCAAGATGGCAAGTTACAGCAGTAGGGGGACGGGGACGGCATCATTCTGGAGATAGAGAGAGTCTGGCAGTCCGTGACGCTCCGTCCCTTGACTAGGTTTAGATGATGCTGGAGAGTTCGTTAACCACAGCCACCCGGCCCCGGTATAAGGAGCGGAACAGCCGATCGAGGCAATGGCGTTCTTCGTCAGTAATGTTTTCTTCTAAGATGGCTGCTAGCAGGCCGTAGCGATCGGCTAAAGTGAGGCAGCCAGTGCTGGAGACGGAAGCCATAATTTCGATAATTGCGCCAGGGATGAGGTTGATGGGTGTCATAGGACTTCAGGCAAACTCTCTATATCTTTATTGTGCCCGGTGTGCTTCTGCCTGCAAGCGATCGCGCCCGAGCATTGGGGACGATCGTGCTTACCCCCCAATGGTGACGCCCCCACCAAGCTACAGTGATGACGATCGCAGCCCCATTACCCAAATTATGATCAGAGCCGATGGTGAGACGCTTTGAGACCGTTTCCCCGAAAAATCGGGCGCAAAATTCAGTATTTTTTGGATATCGACGCCAGATAATCCTAGATTTTTGATTGATTTATGACCTCACCAGCCCCCAAACCCCTTCGCCGCGCCGTCTTCTGCGACTTTGACGGCACCATCACCACCGAAGAAACTTTCGCCGGAATGCTCAAACTGTTCGCCCCAGAGCGATCGGCGCAAATTATGCCGGAAATATACGCCCTGCGGATAACTCTGCGCCAAGGGGTACGCCAAATGCTCGCCTCTATCCCGTCCACCCAATATCCCGAAATTCTGGCATATTGCCGAGACAAAGAAATTTCACCCGGTTTAGTAGAATTGCTCGATTTTCTCGATGCCCGCGATGTGCCATTTATCGTCGTTTCCGGCGGACTGCGGGGCATGGTGGAGACGGTTTTGGGTTCACTGGTGCCCCGAGTAGAGGCAATTTATGCCGCCGATGTGGATACCAGCGGCGAATACCTGCAAGTATTCTCAGAATTTGAAAAAGATTCCGAGTTAGTCGCCAAAGTGGAGGTAATCAAGCAGTATAATCCCTTGGAGACCGTGGCCATCGGTGATTCTGTCACCGATTTAAATATGGCTCTTCATGCTCAAATCGTCTTTGCCCGCGAGCATCTCGCCCAATATTTAGAACCGCGCCAAAAACCCTACATACCCTGGCAAAACTTTTTTGATGTGCGCCACACCTTAGCCGAATTATGGGACAGCTAAAGGTGGGCGCCGCATCTAATAACTAATGTCCAGCCCGGTTCTGCACATAAATGATTTGGGCAGTTTCCTTATCCAGAGCCGCCCTGGTTCTTCCCGCCGTGATAATGTAAGCGGGAAACCGCTGCTCTAAAGTAATGGAAACTCCCGGCATTACTCCCATCGCCATCAGCTTGCGCAAGATGGCATCATCTTTAGTTTCCAAACTGGCCACAGTGCCAATTTGCCCAGTTTTCATCGTTGCTAGTGCAATCATTTAGAAATTCACTCCTAACCAGGATAAGGATAAATTAGCTGCCCATCCCATTAAGAAAGCAAATGGGAAAATAAAGGCGACAATGATGGCGGTGATTTGGGGGCCTCGCTCTTTGACCATGATTTGCAGTTGGGCGATGCAGGGCAGGAAGAGCGTTAAGACGATCGCAGCAATCAGCAATTGATTGCCAGTAAAAATGCCCTGTTGCTGCATATCAAATAGACCGGCGGCGCCATAGTCTCTTCTGAAAAAGCCGTACAGGAAAATCGGGGCGGCTTCTTTGGGCAGTCCTAAAGCTAAGGCGAGGGGTTCGATTTGGATAACCAACCAATCAAATAATCCCGTCAAGCGTCCTGCCCAAATCAGCACCGATGCCCAGATAAATAGGGGCATGATTTCATAAAAGTACCAGGTCATGCGTACCCAGGTTTTGGTGATGATGTTGGTGAGTTTGGGCAGCCGCAGGGGGGGGATTTCCATGTAAAATCCCGCTTGGCTTCCGGGCAAGAGTTTGGCGGTGAAATAGCCCGCTAAGATAAAGATGGCGGTGATGAAGCCTCCCCAGAATAGCAGGGCTGCGGGTTTTTGGGCCAGCAATCCCACAATCACGCCCCATTGGGCGGCGCAGGGAATGGCGAGGGAGAGCAAAAAGGTGGCAATGAGTCGCTCTCTTTGGGTTTCTAGGGTGCGCGTGACCATTGTGGCCATTGTATCGCAACCGAAGCCGAGGACGATCGGAATGACGGCGCGTCCTGATAAGCCGATGAATTTAAATACCCGATCGAGCATCAGGGATAGACGCGGTAGGTAGCCGCTATCCTCGAGCAGAGAAAACATGAAAAAGAAGGTGCAGACTACGGGCAAGACAATAGCGGTGGCGTAGCGCACGCCAAGGGTAATAATGCCGTAGTCATTGGCGATTAAATCCTGGATGGGTTCCCAGGGTATGACGAGGGCGGTGATGTGGTTGACCAGGGGATTAATCTGCTCCTCAAAGAAAGTTTCTATGAGGTCAACTAAAGTGCCTGCACCGAATTCGCCCACAAATTTATAGACGCCGTAGTAGAGAATCAGTAGCAGCAGGGGAAACCCAGTGATGGGGTTGACTACTACTTGATGCAGCCAGTCCGTAAAGAGTTTTTGCTGGCTGGAAGGTTCGCTGAGAACTTGTTTTTCTAAGTTCCAGGCTACTTGCTGGCGAGTGCGCGCGATCGCGCTAGTTATCGGCTCCCCCAGTTCCGCTTGCGCTGCGGCAATTGCTAATTCGATTTCTGGCTGTTGTGCCGTAGGGATTTCTTGCCAAAAATCCGGGTCTTTCTGCAACAGTAATAAAGCGATGCTGCGCCGGGATAGGTGATAGCCCTGCCCGCCATTACTGTAATTGGATAAAACCGCCTCAATTTTAGTCACTGCCCCCTCAATGGGCTCTGGATAAATTACCTGACTCGACATATGCCGCTACCCTCGATTTTAATTCTCGTAAACCCACATTCCGCGCCGCTGCCAGTGTCACCACCGGTATTCCTAATTCTTTTTCCAGATAATCGCCCTTGATTTCTATCCCCAGTTGCTGCGCTTCATCCATCATATTCACTGCCAGCATCACTGGTAAAGACGCCTCAATCAGTTGAAACGTCAGAGGCAGCATCCGCCCCAAGTTTTTGCCATCAACCACGTGAAGGGCAAGGGCGATCGGCTCCTTGAGCAGCAAATCTCGCGCCACCTTCTCCTCATCCGTAATTGGTAGCAGAGAATACATCCCCGGCGTATCCACTACCGCCAACTCGGTTGCCGCCGTGCGGAACACCCCTCGGGACACCTCCACCGTCGTTCCCGGATAATTCGACACCGTGGCGTAAGTCCCCGTCAAAGCATTAAACAGCACGCTTTTGCCCACATTCGGCATCCCCACTAAAGCTAGCTGAGGCAGTGTCTGACCAGGAGTGATTGGTTCCTCCTTATTGCTAAGGAATTGCAAAAAGCCTCCGGCTTTCTTGCCCCCGTGGCAACTTCCCTGACATTTATGGCAATCCATTCAATCTTTACTCCTTGGGCGCTACTGCCCCCTAATCACAACATTCCTGTTCTTAAAATTTTTTCTCATTTATGTGGATATATTAGCAATAGCATTGATTTGGGCAAAATCTGATTTACTTAACTAAAATTTAATTATCTTGCTATTAAATAGCCGATATTAAATATTTGATAAATACTTGGTCAATCTCAAAACTAACAAAAAGGTGCCAAATATAATGACCTCATAGAAGATATCTTCACCAAGGAAAATTTCTAATAATTCAAATGCCATATTTATAAGGCAATTTTAGCTTTTTTGTCAAAAATTCCTGGGATTAAGCGATAACAAGAGCAGGGGATAAACTTGCTGAGCTACCGATAAATTTATAGTCTGTCTTAGGGGCGAAAGTCTTTCGCCCCTAGCAACAATCTGTTTAATTAGAAAATCTAAATGGTATTACCTCCTGTATTTCTACTTCTGTAGTTGCCAAATTCGCGCTGTGCCAGAGGCGCTGCCACTGATGAGTTTTTGGCCGTCGGGGCTGTAGGCCACAGACATCACGGCGCCAAAGGGTTCTGTGAGGGTGGCTACTAATTTAGGCGGGATACCGCGCCAGCTACCGGCAAAATGCCACACTTTCAGCGTCCCGTCGGCGCTACCGCTGGTAAATGTTTGGCTGTCGGGACTGATGGCTAAGGCTGTCACGGGACCAGCGTGAGCGGGAATGGTAAATAGGGGTTGGGAGTCAGGGGCGTTTTCACCCGCTGCTCTTAGGAACCATAGATGGATGGTGCCATCCCCATTGCCGCCCAATAAACAATGACCGTCGGGACTGATGGCTAAGGATTCTACGACATCGAGGCTGCCGGAAAGGTTGAGGATTCTGGTGTAGGGAGCCTCTAGGTGCCACAGGACGATCGTGCCGTCTCCCCGACCAGAAGCCAAGGTTTTGCCGTCGGGGGTGATGGCCAGAGCATAAACCGGGGAGGCATAGTCGGTGAGAGTGGTGATTAATTCCCCGGTTTCTAACTTCCACAACTTAATCGTCTCGTCAAAACTGCCAGAGGCGATCGTCTTGCCATCAGGGGTAATGGCCAGGGCCCGCACCGAGCCGCCATGACTGGTGAGAGTCTGGAGCGGTTCACCTGCTGGCAGCCGCCAGAGTTTCAGGGTTTTATCCCAACCAGCACTAACCAGAGTTTTCCCGTCAGGACTAATCGCCACCGCCAGGACCCCTCGCTCATGTTCTCGTAGAGTCTGCTGCACCTCCCCCGACTCCAGATGACAGAGGTTGATGGTGGTATCCAAGCTCCCCGTCACCAGCAACAGGCTACCGCCAGAAGTAGTAACTGCCAGAGAGCGTACCCAGTCTGTATGATCCGTTAAAGTGTGCATACATAGCCAATTTTGCGGTTCCGGTTCCGGACTCAACCGGGGCAATACCGGCGGTTTTGCTGTGGAGGAGACCACAGGCTCCACGTTTTTCATTACCCCATCGGTAGTGGGGGCTGGTGAATATTCGGCGGGGTTATCGAATTTGAGGCGCGGGCCTCCCTGGTTGATGCCACTATCCACAGCTTTTTCTAGCTGCTCTACTCTGGGTAACAGGGAGTTCTTATTCAGATAATCGATGATATTGGAAATTGACTCGAGCAACCCGGCATATTGTTGCTGCAGTTCCACCACTTCTGTGCGCAGTTGGGATAAATCTGGGGATGGGTCACTACTCAACCCTGCACGGGCTGGGGTTGTCACCATATCCCCGGCGGCGGGTAATTCCCCTGACCCCACCATTGGGGAGCGGAGTTCCTGGCGGAGAACTTCCATTTCGTCGGCAATTTGCCGATGCAGCCGGTTGAGTTCCCGCGCTTGCAGACGGCGCCAACTGACTTGGAAAAGGCGGTATCTATTGATAACATTCAGCAGTAATGCGGCAAATAAAAAGAACCCAGACGCATAGATAAACGGCTGGAAAAATATTGCCACAAATAAACCTAAAACGAAGGTTAGCAGGCAAACGTATTCGGCAATATCGAGGTAATGAAGGTTTTTAAACATTTACTTCTGAGCCACCCTGGGGGTTAACGGAGATCCAAAAACGGACAATAATCTGAGGACAACCAATTACTTTGCTGTCCCAATTTGCTGAAAACGCCTATGTTTTATATTCCCAAAATCACGCGGGCGATCGTAAAATAAATCAGGACACCTAAGACATCGACAGCGGTGGTGATAAAAGGTGCGGACATCAAAGCCGGGTCTAATCCTAAAGAGCGAAATAAAAATGGGAGGCTGGAACCGGCAACGGATGCTAAAATGGCGATCGCCACCAGAGATGAGCCCACGGCAATGGCTACAGGCAAATTTCCTTGCAGCAAATAAGCCCACACCGTGGCCATCGTACCCAAAATTACTCCCAGAAGGGCACCGGCCTTGGCTTCGCGCCAAATCACCAGGGCCGGACCGAGAAGGCGAATCTGATCCGTATTCAATCCCCGAATCACCACCGTGGAAGATTGCGCCCCCACATTGCCCCCGGTGCCGGTGAGCAAGGGAATGAACGCTGCTAATACTACCACTTGCTGCAAGATATCTTTTTGGGAGTTGATAATCGTGCCGGTGACTGTATTCGTCACCAGTAGCACGAACAGCCACACCACCCGCCGCCGCGCCACAGTGAGCAAATTGGTTTGAAAGTAGTTATCACCTTCTGATTGCACCCCTCCCAAGGCATAAATATCTTTAGTGGTTTCCACCTCTAAGATATCAATCACGTCATCCACAGTGATTACTCCCACTAGCCGCTGCTCGCTATCTACTACTGGCACGGCCAGAAAATCATAGCGCTGGATGATGCGCGCCACTTCTTCTTGATTTGTATCGGTGTGAACGCTTACCACGTCGGTGGTCATAATTTCGGCGGCGGTTTGCTCGGGACGGGAGATCACCAGGTCGCGCAGGGAGACAATCCCGGTTAACCGGCGGGCATTATCCGTAACATACAAATAATAGATGATTTCGCTTTCTGGCGCTAAGGTACGAATCCGCTCTAGGGTTTCGCTGACGGTGTAGGTTTGTTTGATGCTGATGTACTCTGGGGTCATCAGGCGTCCGGCTTTTCCGGTTTCATAGCCCATCAACAGGGCTGTTACCTGCCATTCGGTGGGGGAAAGTTCGGCTCGCAAGCGGCGGACGATTTTGGCGGGGAGTTCGTCAAATAGACGGGCCCGATCGTCCGGTGACATATTTTCCACGATATCTAGGACTTCTTGGCGCTTGAATTCTTCTAAGAGTGCCTGCTGTATGGTGGAGTCGAGATATTCATACACCTCGATCGCCTCATCTTTGGACAGCAGCCGAAAGGCGAGAGCCTGCATCGCTTCGGGCAAACCTTCGATCGCCTCGGCGATATCCGCAGGCTGCACCGGGACTAAGATCGCTTTAGCGCCCTTGAAATCAGACTGCTCCAGGAGTGCTTTGAGCTGCGATCGGACTAACTCCCTTAGTTCTCTCCGCGAGGAGGTTTGGGGGTTAGAGGCTAAATTATTGGTTTCAGTCAAGACAGACCCCCTCGTTCCAGTCCAAGATGGTTGCTCCATCTAGTCTATAAGGCACTGGCCCCAGTCCCACAACTGCGCGCATTTATTCGAGTCCCCCACATCAGGGGACCAGGGCACTGAGACACGGACTTAAAAACCGAGAGACGTAGCAACAGTTAACCAAATATCTAACTAATACGTGCAAAAGTCGCTAAATCTGCTAAACTAGGGAAGTAGGTTAGTCAGCGTTGTATGAAATATGTCACGCCCCAAAAAGCCGCCTCCCTCCTCGGAGTCAGCGTTTCCAGCCTCCGACGCTGGTCAGACTCAGGCCAACTTACTACGTTCAGAACTCCAGGAGGACAGCGGCGCTACAACCTTGAAGAAATCGAGAAAGCAGCTAAACTGCCCCGGCCAGTTGTCACTGTTTGCTATGCCAGAGTCTCAACCCACTCCCAACGCGACGAGCTTCAGCGACAAATTGAATTCCTTCGTTCAAGAGAACCAGAAGCGGAACTGGTATCAGAAATTGGCTCCGGACTTAATTTTAGGCGGCGAAAATTTCTCGCCGTTTTGGACAGAGTTCTCGCAGGCGATATCCAGCGCCTTGTGGTCGCCTACCCAGACAGACTGGTTAGATTCGGATTCGAGCTTATTAAGTGGCTGTGCGCGAAAACAGAGTGTGAACTCGTGGTTCTCCATGAACGTCAGCTATCACCAGAACAAGAACTCGTTACGGATATGCTGTCCATCATCCACTGTTTTAGTAGCAGGCTTGACGGACTCCGAAAATACCAAAAACCCATCAAGGAAGCACTACAAGAGGACTACCAGACACGCTCACAGCAAAAACCCGACCAAGAAGCCGCCAAACAGTGTGATGAAAATCAGGGTTTACCCCACTCGTGAACTACATAAAGTTTGGAAGCAATGGCTTGCTGCTTACCGTTGGGTATTCAATTGGGCAATCTCTGAGTTAAAACAAGGTTTTTCGGGAGACTTAGCCAAATCTTATCGAGCGTCAAATTCAATCCCAGAATGGGTACGTTTTCTGCCGGGACATCAAGCCCAGGAAGCCTGTGATGAAGCATGGGACGCCCATTCACAAGCCAGACGCAACGGGGGTGTTGCCCGATTTAAGTCTTGTAGAGCTTCGTCACAAACAATTCAGTTCAAAGTAGGCAATTACATTCATAGGAACTTGGTATCCAAGAACGACCAAAGGCTTAACCTTTAAGGCATCTCAACCAATGCCGACAGAGTGCATTTACGGCACTGAATTGGTTTTTCGTAGAGGAAAATGGTTGGCTTGTATTCCTGTACGAGTAGAAGAAACTAAGTCGCTAAATACCGGAGTCATCGCATTAGACCCAGGCAATCGAGCTTTTTTGACGGGATATGACGGCGAAAATGTTTTAGAGGTCGGACAGGGAGATATCGGACGCATTAATCGCTTGTGTTCGCACCTGGATCGCCTTTTAAGTCGAGCGAGTCTATCCAAATCTAAGCGTCAGCGATATCTAATGAAAAAAGCAGCCAATCGGCTTCGGGAGAAGATTTCTTGCTTAGTCAAAGACTTACACAATAAGGTGGCATCCTTTTTGGTCAGGAGTTACAAAGTCATTTTTTTGCCAACCTATAAGGTTTCTGAGATGGTGGTTAAGTCAGGACGCAAAATCAATCGTAAGTCGGTGAGAAATATGCTGACCTGGAGTCATTCCAGATTTGCTGCAATTTTAAGCGCGATGGCCGAACGGAATAGTGTTTTGGTGATCCGATGCAATGAATCCTACACATCCAAAACCTGCACCAATTGCGGTCATATTCACAACCGACTGGCCCGGGCCAAGATTTTTCAATGTCCCGAGTGCCAGTTCAGAATTCCACGAGATGTCAATGGCGCTCGCAACATTATGTTGCGAGCTTTGCAGGCAACTGCCTTCACCGTTGCTGGTGATGCTGTACTTACCCTAGATGCTCAAGTTTGAGCGTTTTAGGAAGGTTAAATGTTGCACAAATTCACTTCTACTCTTTAGGGATGAGCAGTAGCCAAGGCAGTCTGGCTATAGTTAGAGGACACGGCATTGCCGTGTCCCTACAAGTATTCCGTAGGGACACGGTATAGAACAGTCCTTGATTGATTCAAATTTCGGGATGCGGGGGAAATATAAACTATCGATAAAAGCTGGATTTAGTATCAAACGCTCTCAAAACTGCTCCCTTGTTTTTGAAGGCGGTTTTCCCCTGCCCTCCTGGCTCCCCTGCCCCCCTGTGCCATTATTTATTCACGAACGAAGCTATGGGACTTGATATTAGGGGCAATTGAGAAATTGCCCCTAATACCTGATATCGCATAAAAAATGATTGTAAGTATGGAGGCGCTATTGGCTTGCTGGCGATTGTTTGGCATCTATTATCCCAGAATTAATGAAATTTTCTTGGGGAGTAAAACTGTCTAAAATTGCCTGGTTAGCCAGGTCATCAGTGAGAGAAATCCGGTTAATTTTAGCCCCTCGATATTTAATTTCTAAGTTGGGGCTAGCAGGGCACTGCTTCGGCTGGTGGGTTTTCACAATCTGCCCCCGATATTTGCCCACGATTTCATCTTCCGTTAATTCTATCGGGGGGGTATTGACTTCGTATTTTTCCCCCCGATAACTGAGGAAAATTTTGGCGGCTGCTTCTTGATTTTCTTTCTCTACCTTTTCTGGCTGGGGTGACTGCCGCATATTGGTGAGGAAGATTAACACCAGGAGGAATAATTTCACCTGCCAGGGTGCTACGACTAAACTGATGACAAATCCTAACACCAAAATTGACGCTGCGATGTAGGCAATGTCCGTGGCGGTAGTTCGGCAAAGATTAAATGTGATGACGAGAGCGATCGCTCCGATAATCGCGAACAACCAAAGCATAAATATCACCTCTAAGCTAAATTCATCAAGCTAGCCAAAAGGAATCAAATCACCACATGCCTTTCACTTTGGTTTGATGGCAGTTTATGAATTTGAAGCCGATATCGCATCTTACCGGCTGCTCCTACCATAAGCTGTATCCACGATAACTAACTAAGAATTTTGATGGTTAACTTTTTGGCCAAGGATAGACAAAATCAAAGTTTTTCCTTGGTCATATGACACGGGATCAGTGATCAGGCCCGCCCTGAGTGCAGCCGTTGGGGACTAGGGACTAGAGGCAATCAGGTCTCAAGTTATCTTTCGCCCGCATGAACCTTGCGCTCTTTTGGCTAACCCCTATCATACCCGATCGCGCCTCACCAGAGCGCAAAAAACCCGTTTTCTTCAAGAAAACGGGTCAAAGCTCATCCAGTCATCACCCCAGAGGGGACGCTACCTACCCCACAGACACCGCCGTGGGAGTCAGCAACTCTTGGAGCAAAGCGGCTTTATCCGTTGCTTCCCAAGGCAAGTCTAAATCAGTGCGGCCCAAGTGACCATAAGCGGCCACATCTTGGAAAAAGCGCCCGCCCCGATCGCCCGGAAGCCGCTGCAAATTAAATGCTTGGATAATTCCCGCTGGCCGCAGTTCAAAATGCTGCTGCACTGCGGCGAGCAACTTATCTTCATCCACCTTGCCAGTGCCGAAAGTATCAATCATCATACTTACCGGACGAGCCACGCCGATCGCGTAACTCAACTGCACCTCGCACTTATCCGCCAAACCAGCCGCCACAATATTTTTGGCCGCATAACGCGCCGCATAAGCAGCACTGCGGTCCACCTTCGTCGGGTCTTTCCCAGAAAAAGCACCGCCACCGTGGCGAGAGTAGCCGCCGTAGGTATCCACAATAATTTTACGTCCCGTCAGACCGGAATCCCCTTGAGGACCGCCGATGACAAATTTGCCCGTAGGATTCACCAAAAAGCGGGTTTGGTCATCCGGCTGCACATTCATCCCCACAAAAGCCGGAATCACCACAGAGGTCCACAGGTCTTCTTTGATTTTAGCCTGGACCGCCGCATTATCAGTGATATCGCCGATCGTCGGTGCGTGTTGCGTCGAAATCAGAATCGTATCAATACCAACCGGTTTGCCATCCTCATAGACAACCGTCACCTGAGTTTTGCCATCAGGACGCAGATAAGGTAAAACCCCGGTTTTGCGCACCGCCGCCAGACGGCGAGCAATGCGGTGAGCCAGAGCGATCGGCATGGGCATCAGTTCCGGCGTTTCATTGCAAGCAAAGCCGAACATCAAACCCTGGTCTCCTGCCCCGATCGAATCCAGCCGCTCTTCACTAGCCCCATCACGAGTTTCCTGTGCCGTGTCAACGCCTTGAGCGATGTCGGCAGATTGCTGATCCAGAGCCACCAACACAGAGCAGCTATTCGCAGAAAAACCATTTTCCGCATCAGTATAGCCAATTTCCGCGATTTTTTTCCGGGCGACATCCACGTAATTCACATGAGCTTGGCTCGTGATTTCCCCCGTAATCAACACCAAACCAGTATTTACCACCACTTCAGCAGCAACACGGCTTGAGGAGTCTTCCGTCAGCAGCGCATCCAGAATCGCATCAGAAATCTGGTCGCAGATTTTATCCGGGTGCCCTTCAGTGACGGACTCAGAAGTGAAAAGATATTTGCGAGACAATGAAATTCCTCCTGGAATTGCAGTAAGGATTAAATTTAGGGTACTGCGAAAAGGGCAGCAGTTTATCAATTGCCCTGTGGATATAGAAGTCTTTCAAGAGTGGCGGGAAGTTTCAGGAGATGATTTTTATCTCATCGAGAGAGGCGATCGTCACCCCAGCTCCCGGTACATCACCCCCCCCACTGGACCCCCAACAAATACCGATACAGCCTGCGGCCCCAGCATCATTAGCCATTTGCATATCCACCGGCGAATCCCCCACCATCAAAGTTGCCCCCGGAGCCACACCCAACGACTCACAAGCCGAGAGAAACAAAGACGGATCTGGCTTACCAATAGTCCCGCCATCCACCCCCATCAGCAACTCCATATCAGAATCTAGCTGGTGAAAGCGGGCAAAATCTCGCACCCGAACCGTCGTATCCGCCGACAAAATCCCCAATTTCAGCCCACCAGCCGCTAAAGACTTAATCACCACCCCACAGCCAGGGAACAAAGGCGCCGGAGAACCTTGCAGCATCGTCTCCGCCTCCGCAAACGCTTGGCGAGCCATCTCCAGAGAAGCCAACCATCCTCTACCCGTTTCCGCGATATAAGCAGCCGCCGCAATTTCATTTTCCCGGCGACTGCCCACCGCCAGCAAACCCGCAGGATCCATCCTGTTACCATCGATGCCAAAAGCCATACTCAGAGGCTCTCCCACCCCCGGCACCAAAGCATCCACCAACCGAGCCCGCTTGCGCCCCAGATTCAGCCAATAATCTGACCCATTCGCCAGAGTGCCGTCTTTATCAAAAATCACCCCAGCAATGTTTTCAAATCTCACATTCCGGCATTGAATTGTCGCCAAAGCCCTTGACTCCCAAATGTGGACAGTACATAGCGGCCAAAAAATTTTCTCCCTTGTCTTTTTTCATTCACATGAAAACAAGACTAAATACTAATAATAAAAATTGTCCTTTATCATTTGCTTTCTTCATTCATTCACATGACAAAGGACAAATGACAAAGGACAAATAACAATCTTAAAAAATTACTCTTCCACGGCGCTGACGATCGCCTCTTCCTCTTCAGGCGCCACCGCCGCCGGTGGCTCCTCCTCAGCGCTCAGAGCTTCGGGCTGCACCGTCACTCCTTGCTGCTTGGCCATCATCTGCTCGCGGAACTTAGCCGCCATTTCCTCAGCTTTGTCATAAACCAAATCCCGGTTTTTCACCATATCACCTGGTTCTGGTTCCAGTTGCTTGGTGGAAAGAGAAATCCGGCCCCGTTCCGCATCCAAGTCAATGATCATCACTTTCACCTCATCATTGACATTGAAAACACTATGAGGCGTATCGATGTGGTCGTGAGAAATTTCAGAAATGTGCAGCAGACCGCTGACCCCACCAATATCGATGAAAGCACCATAAGGCTTGATGCCGCGCACCGTACCGATAACCACCTCACCCACTTCCAGGCGGTTCATCTTCCGCTCGACCAAAGCGCGGCGGTGAGACAGGACAAGACGATTACGGTCCTCATCCACTTCCAAGAACTTGAGGGGCAACTCTTGTCCCACCAGATCTTCTTTGGCCGTGCGAGTGCTGATGTGAGAGCCAGGGATAAAGCCGCGCAAACCTTCAATCCTGACCAAAGCACCCCCACGGTTAGTGGCGAATACTTGAGAGCGCACAGTAGCATCTTCGGTTTGCAGTTGGCGCACCCGTTCCCAAGCGCGCATATATTCAATGCGGCGGATGCTCAGAGTTAGCTGGCCATCCTCATTTTCATCCGTGAGGATAAAAAATTCCCGGGTTTCATTAGATTGCAGCACCTCTTCGGGGGCGTCAACCCGGTTGATTGACATTTCCTGAATCGGAATATAAGCGGCTGTTTTGGCACCGATGTCAATCAGAGCCCCCCTCGGCTCTATACTGAATACAGTGCCGGGGACAATATCTCCTGGGCTGAAGTGATAATCGTACTTGTCCAGTAGGGCGGCGAAATCTTCGTGAGTAAAGCCAATATCTTTAACGAGTTGTTTCTGATTGACCATGCGAATTGTTTCCTGGGATTGTTCTCCGTTGTAACTGAGCGTTTTGCCGATGTACCGTTTAGATTTTGTTGAGGAGCCCGGATATTCGGTTCCTCACATCAAAGCGTAAAAGTTAGTTTATCCTTACTTTTACTGGGTATTCCCCTTGCTGTTTCCCAGACAAGGTTATACTTGTTCCAGCGCACGGCGAGTAGCACCTACGGCAAGATGGTTTAGCTATATTAGCCCCTTGCCTGGAAGAGCGCGGCCATTCTATTGGTCAACCGAGCCTATTGCTAGATGCTGACCAATAGCTGCTATTATCACCAGTTTTCACCCCGGCATGGAACATCGCCCCAAAGCTCTGTTCCCAAACACAGACAAATCGGGATTGACCTTCAGGTTTTGAATTTGCCTAACCTACTGTCTGGCTTGCCCGGTTAAACTTACCCCTTGCTGGTCATCCAGGGGGGGTCATGGTGGTTGGATTTGCGCTTTTGGGGAAATCCAATATTGGGTTAGAATGTCTATTATAACTTAGCAGGCCGTATATGACTATACCACATTCGCCACATTTTCTGTATTGGTGAGGTAAAAGTCACGATCGGCAAGCAGTAGCACAGCCCACCACGGATATTTTTGTTAATATACCTAAGTTACGGCTTATCCCATCTCACCTTTAGCTCCGGGGGCAAGGAGGGACGGGGAGACTCGGAGAGGGGGAGACGGGGAGACGGGGAGACTCGGAGACGGGGGGAGGGGGAGTATTCCCCTGGTCCCCTGGTTCCCCCGTCCTCTGGTTCCCCCGTCCCCCAGTCCCCCAGTCCCCTGGTCCCGTCCCGTGGTCTCCCCGGATCAGAGTCTGAGAGTCTTCCGGTTGGGAGCGAGTTTCGGCGAGCTGATTTAAAGTATCAACAAAATCACGGATGCCTTGAAATTTCCGATAGACAGAGGCGAAGCGGATGTATGCAACTTCACTAAGTCCCTGGAGCTGGGAAAGCACCAACTCACCAATTTCATTGCTCGTCACTTCTCGGATCACCCGTTGCTGTAATTGCAATTCGATTTCATCGGCGAGAGCTTCGAGCTGAGCCAATTCGATGCCAGTTTTTTCGCAAGCGCGCACCATCCCCCGCAGTAATTTAGAGCGATCGAACGGTTCTCGAGAGCCATCGCGCTTGATCGTCGTCACCGGAACAAACTCAATTTGTTCGTAA
Organism: Oscillatoriaceae cyanobacterium M33_DOE_052; assembly: GCA_015296065.1. Lineage (GTDB taxonomy): Bacteria > Cyanobacteriota > Cyanobacteriia > Cyanobacteriales > Laspinemataceae > Koinonema. The sequence continues at coordinate 42,613 of DVDU01000265.1, forward strand.
GTGGTGAATCGGCGTTTACAGTTCAAGCACTCTCGGCGCCTGCGGATAGTATGACCCGATGGAGCCGATCGCGACTCCAAAACCCGACTTTCTGTATGCTGGCAAAATGGACATCGCATGATAACAGTCCTCTGGGCAAGACGGACGCTTAGCAGCGCTGTGAGGGTTGCCGTCACCAAAGGCAAAACCTGAATTAGTCAATGTCCCTAGTCCCTAGTCATTTGTCACTTGCAAATGACAAATGACAAATGACAAAGGGTAGGCTCAGTCCCTCAAGCGCTCGCCCTCAAGCATTCAAAATCCCTGGTGCGCTATTTTTGGATCCGGGGAGGCTCCCGAAAAGCAATAGCAAAGAAGAGCAGCCCCAGAGTCAAAGTGAGAACTAGGATGTAAGCGATACTTTCCATATTATCAGTTCCTGACGATTGCTTTAAATTAAGTGTACCAACCAAGAGAAAAAAGGTCTAACAAATTCCACAAAGTGTGGTTGTCAGACCTTTTTCGCCAAATAAACCAGGTTGATCACCTAGATTTATCCAAAAAATCCAGGTATCTGTGAAGCCACCCGGTTTCTCGCCAAAGGCTTAGCCTTCCTGCCGACGGGTGGTCACGTCACCCAGTTTCTGGAACAGACCAAACTCCACTTGCTCGCCCAGTTCCGGATCGATACCAGCAAACACATCCCGGAAGATGGTGCGGGAACCATGCCAGATATGGCCGAAGAAGAATAGCAGGGCAAAACAGGCGTGACCGAAAGTGAACCAACCACGAGTGCTGGTACGGAACACGCCATCAGCATTGGTAGTTTCCGTGTCGAATTCAAACGGTTCGCCTAACTGCGCCTTACGAGCATATTGCTTCACAGCCGCAGGGTCGGTAAAGGTTTTGCCGTTGAGTTCACCACCGTAGAAGCTGACAGTAATACCAGTTTGCTCGAAGCTGTATTTAGATTCAGCACGACGGAAAGGAATGTCAGCACGAATGACGCCATCAGCATCAACGAGTAACACCGGGAAAGTTTCAAAGAAGTTAGGCAGGCGACGCACAGTCAGCTCGCGACCTTCTTTGTCTTTAAACACGGGATGTCCCAGCCAAGTTTGCGCCAGACCATCGCCATTGTTCATCGGGCCGACGCGGAACAAACCACCTTTAGCGGGGCTGTTGCCTACGTAGTCATAGAAAGCCAGCTTTTCGGGAATAGCGGCCCAAGCAGCTTCGGCAGTTTTGCCTTCAGCCAAGCCAGCTTGCACCCGACGGGTGATTTCTTGCTGGAAATAGCCACTGTCCCACTGATAGCGGGTGGGGCCAAACAATTCTATGGGGGTGGCGGCGCTGCCATACCACATGGTCCCAGCCACGACGAAGGCGGCGAAGAACACAGCGGCGATACTGCTAGAAAGAACCGTTTCGATGTTCCCCATCCGCAGAGCTTTGTACAGCCGTTCGGGAGGACGCACGGTGAGGTGGAACAGACCGGCGATAATGCCGATAATCCCAGCCGCGATGTGGTGTGCCACAATACCGCCGGGATTGAAGGGGTTAAAGCCGTCGGGTCCCCATTCTGGCGCTACGGGCTGCATATGGCCAGTTAAGCCGTAGGGGTCAGAAACCCACATTCCCGGTCCAAACAGACCGGTTTGGTGGAAGGCGCCAAACCCAAAGCAGAGTAAGCCGGAGAGGAACAGGTGGATGCCGAACATTTTAGGCAGGTCCAGGGCGGGCTCACCGGTACGGGGATCGGTGAACAGTTCCAAATCCCAGTAAACCCAGTGCCAGCAAGCGGCCAGGAACAGCAGACCGGCGAGGACGATGTGGGCGATCGCCACACCTTCAAAGCTCCAGAAGCCCACATCGGTGGCATTACCACCAGTGATGCTCCAACCACGCCAAGATTCCGTTACACCCAAGCGTGCCATAAACGGCATGACGAACATACCTTGGCGCCACATCGGATTGAGTACCGGATCAGATGGATCGAAAATCGCCAGTTCATACAGGGCCATCGACCCTGCCCAACCCGCAACCAGGGCGGTGTGCATTAGGTGTACCGCAATCAGGCGTCCCGGATCATTCAGGACGACTGTGTGGACTCGATACCAGGGTAGTCCCATCGACTACACTTCCTCCTAGATATTTTTACTTTGACGTATCGGCTTTGCCGACAGGGATCGGCGGTCGCCTACATGAATAGTTTGTAGCCTTTTGTTAAAGGTTACAGGATTTTGGCTGGTAAAAATGCCCATGTTGCCGTCTTGCCAGACAGCAGGGCCGTTGCACTGAATACCAGAGCATTTTATGAGAAGTATTTAAAGAAGTGTAACTATTGACCGTACCGATTGCAAGCAGTTTTGCCAATATTACCCAGAGATACCTCGTTCCGGAGGTTCTTAGTAGGGCTTCAGCCGTCTTGACCTGGTTCGTAGTAGGGCTTCAGCCCTCGTTCCGGATGTTCGTAGTAGGGCTTCAGCCCTCGTTCCGGAGGTTCTTAGTAGGGCACATCTTCATCCTTGCAAGGTGCCTCGGCTAATCTGGCAAACTGCTTCCGAGGCCCCCAGTCGGTCAATCACCTGTTCGGCACTCATCAACCGCTTGAGCATCACTTGCCCGATATTTTTGGCTCCCACTACTGTCGCCTCCGGTTTCACCTCCACCATAATTACCGCATCTTCCACCCGGTACAGCCAGAGAATTTCGTCAGTTTCGGAGATAGAAACTTTCAACCGCTCTATTTCCGGCTCCCGCCGCCACGCCAGAGAGTTCCATTCCCCCTGGACTCCCCAAACCCGTCCTACTTTCCAGCCTTCTGTCAGAAAAAAATATTTCACACTATCCCAGTTCCTCTATCCCGATGTGGATATCAATGTTTAACATAACCCGAAAATTCCCAACGTTTGTGGTGGACCATTTCGCTAGTCCTTTGTCCCTTGTCATTGGACAAGGGACCCCTAACCCTTGAGCGTGCTACAGATAAGTTCACCAGCACCATTGGGCTCAAACGGGACCACTTGCCCATCTTTTCTGACTCTGACGCGCTGGCGACAGTTGTAGAGTTCGATCGGCCTTGCCACCCCATCAATTTTCACTGCTGCCCGATATTCCCAATGATACTTGGCACTGCGGTGGATGCTAGCAATGCAAATTAAGTGATTATTAATTTGACGACAAAAAGATGCTGCGGCTGGCAAAGCAAATAAAAATAATAAGCATAATCCTGATATAAGCAATATTGGCAAAAACTTAAACATATAAAATACCGTATTAAAATTCAGAAACCGGTTTTTTTAACTGGCGTCGCGGTTAAAAAACCAAAATTCTCTGAGACCCCCGGTTTCTTGACGTAGCAGCACCACAAGAAGGTTTATTGGCGCTGGCTCGGCTAAAATTATAACCGGAGGGGGACTAGATTAGTGGCCCCTACTCACCCCACCACAGAAGTATCCCAGAGCGATGCCAATGCCAGTAGAATTTCAAGACACCTTTGATGTAGTAGTAGTGGGAGCGGGACACGCCGGGTGCGAAGCGGCCCTGGCTTCGGCGCGCCTGGGGTGTCGCACCCTGCTCCTAACCCTGAATTTAGATAAAATCGCTTGGCAACCATGCAACCCCGCAGTGGGGGGACCGGCCAAATCTCAACTGGTCCACGAAGTGGACGCTTTGGGGGGGGAAATTGGCAAAATGACCGATCGCACCTACCTACAAAAGCGCCTCCTCAACTCCTCTCGCGGACCGGCGGTGTGGGCATTGCGCGCCCAAACCGACAAGCGGGAATATGCCGCCGTGATGAAAAAAATCCTCGAAACAGAGGAAAACCAACCCCAAAAATGTCTCACCCTGCGCGAAGGCATGGTGACAAATATCCTCCTGGGTGCCAATGACGAAATTATCGGCGTCCAGACCTATTTCGGTGTCGCCTTTGCCTGTAAAGCCGTTATCCTCACTACCGGCACCTTTTTGGGCGGGATCATCTGGGTAGGCAATAAATCCATGAGTGCCGGAAGAGCCGGAGAATTTGCCGCCATTGGGTTGACAGAAACGCTCAACCGGCTGGGTTTTGAAACCGATCGGCTCAAAACCGGTACTCCCGCACGGGTAGATAGCCGTTCCGTTGACTACGGCAAAATGGAACCCCAACCAGGGGAAGAAGACGGACGATGGTTCAGTTTTGACCCAGAACTGTGGGTGGAAAGAGAGCAAATGAATTGCTACATCACCCGCACCACCGCCGAAACCCACCGCTTAATCAGGGAAAACCTGCATTTATCCCCCGTTTATGGTGGTTGGGTAGAAGCCAAAGGCCCGCGCTATTGTCCCAGTATTGAGGATAAAATTGTTAGATTTGCCGATAAAGAAAGCCACCAAATCTTTATCGAACCAGAAGGCAGAGATATTCCCGAACTGTATATCCAGGGGTTTTCTACGGGTTTGCCAGAAAATCTCCAGCTTGCTTTGCTGCGTACCCTCCCCGGTTTGGAAAACTGCATCATGCGGCGTCCCGCTTATGCCGTGGAATACGATTATTTGCCCGCCACTCAGTGCTATCCCACCTTGATGACCAAGAAAGTTGAGGGGTTATTCTGCGCTGGACAAATTAATGGCACTACTGGTTATGAAGAGGCGGCAGCCCAGGGTATCGTAGCGGGAATTAATGCGGCCCGGTTAGTGCGGGGTGAGGAAATGATTGTTTTCCCCCGGGAGCAAAGTTATATCGGTACTCTGATTGATGATTTATGTACTAAAGAGTTGCGGGAGCCTTACCGGATGCTTACCAGCCGATCGGAGTATCGGTTATTGTTACGATCGGATAATGCCGATGCTCGCCTGACGCCATTGGGACGGGAAATTGGCTTGATAGACGATCGCCGCTACGCACTATTTCAGCGCAAACAGGCCAATATTGCCGCCGAAACAGAACGCCTACATACAACCAGGATTAAAGAAGCTGACGAAATTGGCATCAAAATCGCTGCTGACACCGGGCAAAAAATCAAAAGTTCCGTTACCCTAGCGGAACTGCTACGGCGTCCCGGCTTCCACTACATCGACCTCGATCGCTACGGACTCGGAAACCCCGACCACAACCGAGCCGAACTCGAAGCCGCAGAAATTGACATCAAATACTCTGGCTACATCCATCGCCAGCAAACCCAAATCGACCAAATCAGCCGGAACGCCAACCGCAAGCTAGCCACAGACTTAGACTATGCCAGCATCGAGACCCTTTCCAAAGAAGCCAGGGAAAAACTGGCCAAGGTCCGACCCGTAACCATCGGTCAAGCCAGCCGCATCGGCGGCGTCAACCCCGCTGACATCAACGCTTTGCTCATTTATCTGGAATTGGGCGATCGCAAGCGTGTGGCGGCTTCTCCCACCGCTTAAAGTGATGGGGAGACGGGGGGACCAGGGGACGGGGGGGCAGCGGTTCGGCTTCGCTCACCGACCGGGGGGGCAGGGGGAGTGTGGGGAGTGTGGGAAGTGTGGGGAGTGTGGGGAGTGTGGTCAGCAATCTTCCTCCCTCTCCTCCCACCCCTCCCCATCTTCCCCCTCCTCCCACCCCTCCCCGTCTCCCCCTCCCCCCGTCTCCCCTGCCTCTAGCGGACTAAAGTCTGGTCAATATAGCACCAACGCCAATTTTCCCCTGGTTCCACCGATTGGACGATCGGGTGATTGGTGGCTAAAAAGTGCTTGGTCGCATGTTTATTTTTGGAAGAGTCACAGCATCCCACGTGACCGCAGCTAAGGCACATCCGTAAATGCACCCAGCGATCGCCAATTGCCAAGCATTCCTCACAGCCTTTAGCGCTGGGAGTAACATCTTGGATAGAATCGAGATGATTGCAAGTTTTGCTCATAAATCCTCCTAAGTTCCTTGTTGTAGCACGGCATTATCAATATTATTTATGTGAATAAATATAATAAAGCAGTGCCAAAGCCCATAAACGGTATTTATTCATATGAGAAAGACGGCAATAATGCCATGACCACGCCCACCAGAGGGCAATTGCCCACCCCCACCCCAGCACCCTCGCCAAAGGCAGGGGCGAAGTGGTGTAGGGGCTGTGGATGCGGGCAAGGCATGAGCAAGATTGATCAAAAAACCGCAGCGGGAGATAATGTCTTGCCCCTAAAGCGTTATGGGCTTTTGGCAATTGTATCTTGATGCTGCCACATCCACCCCAGATGTGCTAAATTGTGGCACGAGGTGAGGGGTTTTCAACACTTGCACCCAAAGACGGCGGCAGTGGTGTAGGTGAGTGGGAGTGGGTTGCTGATATCTTTCGCTACGAACGAAAAAACCCGCGCACCCGCCCCTACCGCCAGGGAGATATCACATCAAAGGTGGAAAAAGTTATGTCTGAGAATGTTAGCACCAAATCGGCAGTAGAAGAACTCAGCCCGCAAACAACTGGGAGTAAAACGCCTTTATCGGTGGAAACCTACGCCGATCGCCTGATGAACGAGCTATTTGATGATGTAGATCGGATTTTAGATGGTGGCAGCCGCATCCCGGCCCAACCAAACCATCCGGAGGTGATATCTCTCCAGCAAATTCAGGTGCCACAAATCATTCTGCCCACAGTAGTGCTGCCACCGCCGACGCCGCCAGAAGTGGCGCCGTTGGTGGATTCCAAGGCAATTACCACCAGTAAAACCCAGTCAAACCAAAACAAATGGGTTGATAAGTTGCTGATGGGAGGTGCTTTTGTCTCTCTCGTAGCCACTTTGGGGCTCTGGCTGTGGAGCAGGGGCGACTTGCGCCGCTTGTGGGTGCAAATGCAGGAGCTGCTGCCAAATGCTGTTGTCACCCAACCGGAAGCCCCGCCACAGGTGAAGACTCCCGAGGATCTAAAAGCGGAGGCGGACGCTAAATTTATGCGCTATATGGAAAAAGCCCTAGAAGCGATCGAGCGAGATCCCGCCACAGCCGCTGCCATGCCCACGCCTCCGGGACAAACTGCGGTGGCACAAGCCGCTCCCCTGCCTCTAATGATGGCACCACCACCGGTCAACGTCACAGTAAATCCCAACGTAACGGTCAATCCCACCGTAGGTGCTGCCCCTGCCCCAGTGAACAGCGGTAACGTCGCCGAGGCTCTGCACAGAATCGCGATCGCCCTCGAGCGCCTCTCAATTCCCGGTTTAGATCCATTCCAAATCCTCGCCGTTCCCCAAGCCCAACCACCACAACTGGGGCAAGCGCAAAGACCACAGCCCCCCTCGGCACCCAAACCGGCTCCCAAACCGGCTCCCGCCCCCACAGCCCAACCCCAGCCGTCCACTGTCGCAGCCGCCCCAAAACCCCAGGCGACCGCCACCCCCAGCACTACTCCTCGGGCAACAACTATTCCCAGCACTACTCCTCGGGCGACCACCACTCCCACCACCACCCCCCAAGCGACCACCACTCCCACCACCACCCCTCGGGCCACGGCAGAACCCTCACCTGCATTACAGGCGACGTTAACACCCACCCCCACGCCGCCACCACCAGGGGCCGCCACTGCGGAACCCTCCCCCATACCTACTGGACCCGCACCAGCGCCAGTCGCCTCCGAGGAGCCTGCACCGGAGGTAACGGAAACCCCCACTCCTTCCAGTACCGAGGCAACTCATGTGTTGATTGGGATTTTGGAATTGGGCGATCGCTCTGCAGCTCTGTTTGAAGTTAACGGGGTTTCTCGACGAGTCAAAGTCGGCGAAAATATCGGCTCTAGTGGCTGGACCCTGGTAGAGGTGAAAAATCGAGAAGCCGTCATCCGTCGTAATGGCGAAGTCCGCTCCATCATTGTGGGGCAAAGCTTCTAAACAGTGAATTAGTATATTGTAGGGTGGGCATTGCCCGACACCTGAAATTGACGGTGACAATCATGCTTGGGGCAATGCCCACCCTACTGGCTTCAGCCAATGGCACCAGTCCCCTTACCCAGGAGCGTCCCAGTATGAGCGTGTTTGAAAATATCGGCAGCTTTTTTGAAACCCGCCTGGATGAATTTCTGCGCAACCATCCTCACCTGCAATTGCAAGCCCTCGAAGAACAACTGCGGGAGCAGGAAGAAGATACCTTGAAGCTGATCCGTGACTTCCAAATCAAAGAAAAGCAATTGCAAGAGCAAATCCTTTCTACTGCCGAAGAAATTCAGAAGTGGCACGCTCGCATCCCCACAGCCAAAGCGGCTGGCAGAGAAGATTTAGCCCGCGCTGCCCTGGAACGAGAAGGGGCTTTGCTGCGCCAGGGAAATCAGCTCTGGGGACAAATGCAAGGTGTGAAAGAGCGAATCGAAAAAGCGAAGGACATCTATCGCAAAATTCAGGGGCGGCGCAAAGAAGTGCAAGCGAAAGCGGCTGAAACTGCGGCGGCGAGGGCTAAGCAGGTGCAAGACACAGAAACTAAAGGTTGGAATCAATCTTATCAGCCTCGGATGGGTAGTAGTTTCGATGATTTAGAGCAAGAGTTTCGCCGCTTGGAAACTGAAGATGAATTGGAGCGGATGAAGCGGAATCTGGGGAGGTAAAAATATAGATTCCAAATTATAGCAGATAAAGTCAAAAATAGTCATTAAGATTAATAAATATTTACATAAAAGCGCGGGAGCAGGTTTTGCCATGAGCTGGTAAATGGTGATGCGGGAATCATGGGATAATGTATCTCTGTAGAAACCGGGTTTCTATGCAGGGCCTCGTATCTAAACGGAGATTCTCCACAGAAACCCGGTTTCTGGGTCCGCATTGGGTCCAAAGGTTTCTATCCTATCGCAATGACCAATGAGTGGCTGTAAATGGCTGAAATCCCCCAATCAACTGAAGAGCTGGTAGGCGCCCTGACGGAGTTTACCGATATAAATTTTGAGCTGCCGGACCCAGAAGATGAGGAAATTTCTGAGCTGGATTTTGAGGAGCAGCTAGATATTGCTTGGAAGGTCTGCGATCGCTATGACCTGCAAACGGATATCTGGCGGGGCCGGATTTTGCGAGCGGTGCGCGATCGGGAGAAAAAAGGCGGTGAAGGCAGGGGAGCTGGCTTTTTAAACTGGCTCAAAGAGCGGGAAATCAGCAAAAGCCAAGCCTACAGCCTCATAGAACTGGCCAACAGCGCCGATACCCTGATGGCACAGGGAGACCTGGACCCAGACACGATTAATAAATTTAGTAAAAGAGCCTTTGTGGAAACGGCCAAGTCTGCCCCAGAAGTGCAGCAGATGGTCACCAGATCCGCTCAGGATGGGGACCGGATTACCCGGCGGGAAGTGCGCCAGCTCTCGGATGAGTGGACCGCCATGAGTTCAGAATTAATCCCGGAAGAAGTGAAAGAAAAGGCCAATTCTGGCTCGATACCGCCACGACTGCTGGCTCCTCTGGCGCGGGAAATGGAGAAGCTCCCCCCTTCACACCAAAATTCGATTCGCACGGAAGCGGCGACTAATCCTGATGTGGATACGGTGAAACAGCTTACCGCTGATGCCCGCAATTTGGCGAAATATCTGGATGCGGCGGCTCAAGTGCAAACGATTAACCGGCAAAAGGTGGATGTGGAAATGGCGCTGGAAGAGGCGCTGCGCCTGGGCTGTATTAATATTGCGGCTGATATGGTGAAGCAGGCGGCGCAGGTGGAGCAAACGGCGGCTAAACTTTACACGACTTGGAAACGCCTTGCGGCGATTACCGATCGCCTTTATGTGGATACTGGTGCTAGCACCCCCCACCTGCGGGCGCTGCTCACGGTCCTTGACCGACTGGCGGGGAATGCGATCGAAGTGCCTTTGGATGAAATGGGCGATCGATCCGTCCGCCTCCAATTCCTCAGCGATAACCAATGATGGGGAGACGGGGAGATGGGGTGACGGGGTGACGGGGTGACGGGGTGCAGCGCACCTTCGATCACGCCCGTGTCACCCTGTCACCTGAGTCACCTGAGTCACCCCGTCACCCCATCACCCCGTCA
>DVDU01000095.1 GCA_015296065.1 Oscillatoriaceae cyanobacterium M33_DOE_052
AGCGTTAGCTACAACCAATCCGGCGCTACAGCTTGCCACGGAAGTATCTGAGCTTCCCTGGCAGCTAGCATCAACTGCCTCTATCAGTCCACTTGTCCAGGTGATTCTAATAAAGAGAGAGAAATCATCTCCCACCACTTGGTCACCGAGTGAGGTGATATTAGGGTCTGGACTGTCGGTGAGCCAGCATCTCGTCACCCAACCTTGAGCCCCACACTCTCCGCAGGTCCTTGTCACTGGATTGACTAGCATCGGATTGATCACTAGCCCGTTGACTACATTCTTGCTCCAGATGTTTATCCCTCCTACTTTTGCACTAGCTGGGATCAGACCAGTCTGCTGTAGCTCGTTGATAGAAATCATAATCGTCTCCCCTGCTGCGATTCTTTTTTCCAGTACATATCCTCCACCCGTGTAGCTGATTGTGATCTCTACATCATTCTCTTTTGAAGCAATATTTTGGATAGTTACAGCACTGTGCCAATCTCCATCTGTCCTCCAGAATATCATGTGCAATTCTTTATTCCCATTGCAGGTCAGGGGCACAGGGCTGACGAAGCCGCCTCTTTGATCTACACTCGCCAACTCTGCTATCAGTGCTCCTCCTTCTCCATTATACTGCAAGTCGATGTTGCCTTCTCCCACCGATTGAGGAATCAATCCGCTGTCCTGAAACTCTTTCAAATTCACCAGCCTGCTCTCTTGCGGGCCAAGTGAGATTGTAGGCAGTGCAGCATTGTCAATCCTGTTTCCTGAAGAGTAGCTGAATATCGGACGAACTGTCAGAGGCTTATCAGAGTTGTTCTTTGCTGCCAGATAGGGAGAGAAGACTGTCCCTGGGGCAAGCCCCATCATCGCTCCCGCTGAGCCTATCTGTACTCCCACTCCATACAGGTGCTGAGTATCGCCTGAGCAGTTGCAATTTGATCTGTGACGAAATGTAAATGGAGCTGAGAATCCTGTCTTCCCATCGACAACCCACCCCTGTGCTACTACTGCTCCAGCAATCCCGTCATGCTCTACCCGCACTCCTGCGCTGTGTGGACCATTATTGGTTCCCAAGCCTTCTGGCGAAGGGAGCTTAATTGTGACTACTTCGCGCGGCTTCAGTTACCTTTGGCCGAGACTGATTGCACGCCCGGAGACGAATAGCGTAGTGGTTGCCGCAGTCTTCATTTCAGTGGTGTTCTGTAGAGCTATAAAAGCATCAGTATTGTTGCTGGGATACCAGGCTACAGCCTC
>DVDU01000090.1 GCA_015296065.1 Oscillatoriaceae cyanobacterium M33_DOE_052
GCGTGCTTCCACTTCCTCCGTGATTTTGTGCGCAGTCGCCACATCGGGAGCATCAACAATGGCGTGCATTTCTATAAAGACTTGCCGTCCCACCACCCCTCGGGAGGCGATATCGTGACAATTAATAATACCGGGGACGCTCATCACCACCGCGTGAATTGCCTCGGGAGCCACCGCCATGCGATCGACCAACCACGGCAAATTTTCCTGGAGTACCTCATAACCACTCTTAAACACTAAGAAGTCCCTCTGCCTGGTTCCTTAGCGAAGTCGAAGGATGGGATCCAGATTTAGGGTGAGGGCAATGTGTTAAACGACTGGTGAACAAGCTGTATGTCACCAAACCGTTTAGCCTTGAATAACTCTGCACCCGCATCAAAACCAGGTGGCGACCGTTTGCGGGGTGGGTTATGTCTTGCGAGAATATGCTTAATCTTTCCGCGATCGACTCACCAATTGACCGTGAAGATTTACCAGATAAGGGACACAGTATGATAAAGCCGCCGCCATCCACCGATCTTTATTCATTTGTCCCTTTAATAAAGCAGTTCCATGATTAATCATAAACAGAACTGTACCAACAAATAACGCCACTTTCAAAGCAGTTGGAGCTAAACGAGGATTAAATAAGATGTCACCCAAATTTTTGATAAATTTCCTCATAAACATTTATCCCTTTAATCGGTTATTGGCCCCGCTTTCATTTCACCTAATTAAACAGCTTGATTTTCCCAAAATAATTGCCCAATTACAACTGGAACATAACTTACAGCCTGTTCAGAAATAATCTGAGCGGCCCTCAAAGTCCCTCTCCCTCCCTGGTCGAGGGATTTAGGGTGAGGGCAATGTGTTAAACCACTGTTGAACAAGCTGTAACCTCTCCAATTATTGCTAGACAAGACTTATGGAAGTTTGGCGCCGACCGGCATACCCCCGATTTTTGGACATGAGAGTTTATGTTTCCTGTCCAGAAGCAGTATCATAAGTGATGCGATCGCTCTTATATTCTGGCGGTTCGATGTGAATCAAAACCCTGACAGGAGCAAATCTGGCCTCTAGGCGTGCTTCCACTTCCTCCGTGATTTTGTGCGCAGTCGCCACATCGGGAGCATCAACAATGGCGTGCATTTCTATAAAGACTTGCCGTCCCACCACCC
>DVDU01000034.1 GCA_015296065.1 Oscillatoriaceae cyanobacterium M33_DOE_052
CGCTATTTACAATGTTGTATGTGTCAAAAAATTAGTTATGTTCATTGGTTTGAGGATATGACGTTTTTTGAATAATTTAGGCATCAAAGACATAAGTGTAATTTTTTATGTAAAGTTTTGTATCGACATTCAACATTTCTGATCTGGTGGTAAACCTAGGGCTGACTTACTTATAGTGGGAGTAGGGAGCCAAACACTGGGCATTACTTTGATGACTGGGATGGGGGAAACGCGGGAGATAGCATCTTGGCAATAACCGCTATAAGTCCAGATTTCATCAAACAAATCAAAAGCCGCCATCCACTCATCGGGAAATTCTGGTAGTTCCCACGCCCAAAACCCGATATTATATTTACCGTCAAAATAACTTTTGCCCACATCACGCGCAAATGCCTGTACTTGGTCGGCATTCACTTGGATTAAATTTATGGGATAAGGATTGCTCTGGGAAAAGTTTTCATAAGTTGTATCTTGCTTGCGGTGGGGACTGCGGGTAAAATTATTGATGACAAAAGGAATGCCCGCCGCTTCCAGCGATCGGATATTAGCCCGCACTGCCTCCCCTAACCCAAATTCACCGCTCACATGGCCAGCAATATTGATTCCCCACATGGTCATTTGTCATTTGTCCTTTGTCATTGGTCATTGGTCATTTATACCACAGCAACCGGGTGGCTGAGAGAATAATACCACAAAAGGGCAGCCACGGGGGGCGGTCAGATGTCGGTGGGTATTCCTTTAATTAACAGCGGTTACAGGAGATGCAGGGTGGGCAATGCCTAATTGGTAAATTTTCGGGAGGGTGGCGATATCGGGAATTATATTAGACGGAAGTTGTCCTGAAGTGGGAAAATTGCGGGCATCGGTGATTGTTTTCCGGTGCCAAACGGCGATTTTCTGACATTTAAACCTGCCGGAAATGTCAGGTTTACTAGATAAGTGCTGGCGGGCGATCGGCAATTTTATGATGTACCAGTTATGCTGGTCTAATCATGTTTTTTCACAAAAATTTACATTTGGCCATTGGCCAGATGCTGGGATTATGCTAGGATGAGGGGGGAGGCAAGATGGCAGTTATAGAGAAGGATAGGTCTAATGGGACTGCAAATCACAATTTCTGATTCGATTCTGCAAGCTATTCGCTTACCAGAGCAGCGGGTTGAGCAAGAGTTGCGCCGAGAATTGGCGATCGCTCTCTACAGACAAAATCTACTCTCCTTTGGCAAAGCCAGAGAACTGGCGGAGATGGATAAATATGAATTTGGACAACTTCTGGCTCATCGCGGAGCCGATCGGCATTACAGTTGGGAAGAATTGCATGATGATTTGACCTATGCTCGTAGTGAGTAACACTTCACCGATTCTGAATTTAGCGATTGTCAATCAGCTTGGACTTTTACAGGAGCAATTTGGCGAGATTTTGATTCCCAACGCTGTCCTAGACGAGCTGAAAATTAGTGAGGACAGACCGGGTTCTCAAGCAATTCGTGAGGCGGTTTCAGCCGGATGGATTCAGATTAGAGCGGTGAGTAATGAGCCATTAGCTAAACTTTTACAACAGACATTAGACAGAGGGGAATCTGAAGCCATAACCCTAGCCGTTGAACTGCAGGCAGATTGGACAGTCTTGGATGAACGCGAAGGTAGAAAAGCTGCTAAATCTCTGGGATTGAGAGTTACTGGGATTATCGGGATTTTGCTGCGCGCTAAACAATCCGGCAAACTAGACTCATTGCAGCCTGTGGTTGATGGACTGATAAAGCAAGCGGGATTTCGCATTGCCCCAGAGCTATTAGGACAAATTCTCAAAGATTAGAACACTGCACGTGACTCGAATATCGTCAATAGGCTGTTACTTGTTTCCAGCGAGATATTATTGACAATAGAGCAGATTTTCGGCGGATTTTAACAAAAATTTACCGTTGAATTTGCCAGATGCTGGGATTATGCTAGGATAAAGATAGGTTATATGATGTGAGATTCTGAAAATTACATTGCTGTTAGCGCCAGAGGAGGTACTGGTTGACACAATTGGCTAATCCGATAAAAGATTAGATAGAAAATCAGTTGGGAAAGAACTTATGCTAAAAGGCTCTTTAATCATCACCACATCTCCCGAAATTATGGGAGGCACCCCAGTTTTTGCGGGGACTAGGGTTCCGGCTATGACGCTGTTTGACTATCTGAAAGCCGGAGAATCGATCGATGATTTTTTAGATGGGTTTCCCACGGTAACGAGAGAGCAGGTTATAGCTTTGTTGGAAGAGGTGGGAAAACAGAGGGTTGGCTGAGTTAATTGTCCGACTTGGCTGCAACACACTTGTTTCCTCAGCCAAGTTTTATTTTCATCACATATGGAAAGAAAACATGATGCGGCTAAAAAATATCGACCTGCCGTTTGAAGAAATTAAACAATTTTGTCACCGCTGGCAAGTTACAGAATTTTCCTTGTTTGGTTCAGTGCTACGAGACGACTTTCGCCCAGACAGCGATATCGATATCATGGTTAAATTTCATCCCCATAGCCATCCCACATTTTTGACTTTAGAACAAATGGAAGCAGAGTTAAAAAATATTCTGCACAGACAGGTTGATTTAATTACTAAACAGGGAATTGAAAACAGCCTCAATTATTTGCGTCGTCGAGAAATTATGGATTCTGCACGGGTAATTTATGCTACCGATAAAACGGGATATTCAATTTCTGCTTGATATGCTACAGTCGGCTGAAATAATTGTTAATTACTCCATGAAAATAAGGGGGGCGCCAGTCCCCCCACAATATTGGTTGCGGATCTAGTTTGAATAGAAACCTAGGTGGTCAATATACTCATCGAGTGGCACAAAACGATCGCACGCATTCTTAAGCTCCTGAGAAGCGTGATTCCAGAAAAATACTTCAACTTTGTAACCATCCCCACGAAGACAGTCAATAGTTGGCACATAGTCGGCGTCACCTGCAACCAAAGTAATCACGTCATCATTGGGATTCATTTTTGTGTAAGCATCACGCATCATCTCAGTTACGATCCCAGTATCAATCTTCTTTTCCTTGTTTGCAGCATTGCGATTAACTATTTTTGGTTCAAATCCAGCCCTTTCGGCGGTTTCCCAAATTTTATCATTATCAGGTGGACGAGAGCCAAACAAAACAGATCTTTTAATTTTTGTGGGGTCGTCACCAGCTGTAAACCTGTGTAGCTTACCAAAATCAAGACGATAACTAGAGTCTGTAATTTTCCAATTCATAGCTTCAATAATATTTCTAGCTAAACCTTGGCGAACAGCACTTACACGCTGACCTTCAATAAAAACATTAGAATTATCCATATATATAAAATAATTAGGCATGGGTATGAATTTCTTGTATTTATTTATAGGCAATGTTATTCTGAAAACTCAAAAAAACAGGGCGTTTTTTTATATTCCAGCCAGTTGGGCTAGATGCTTGGCGGCATCATCCTTATTTGTAAATTGTTCTGGTTCACATACATTACTTCCAGGTGTTAAAACGAGCCATACATTTGGTTTATCTTGGATGACTTTACCTAAACAAATATCATTTTTATAAACATCATACTGACCACTGTCGGTATTTTTTCCTGTAATGTCGATGTATAAGAAGCCCATATGTACGTCTATTCTATTCAAAACATCTATTCCATTCAAACTGAGTTGGCTACTCATCGATTAGCCGCTTTTGCTCTCAATGACCCTATTATCATCGCCCAGAAAAATTCTGGCAAGGCGGAAAAGGTCGGAAAAAGTCGGAAAAAGTCGGGAGTTTTCCAAAAAAATTCCCCCAGAGGGGTGGCAGGATAAATCCGTGTTTTCACGGATTGGGTTTGGACAAGACGGAAAAAGTCGGAAAAGGTCGGAAAAGGTCGGAAATTTCCTGAAAAAAATCTCGGTGGGGCGGCTCATGGCGGATAATGGTATATAAGTAGAGGTTTCGCCGGAGTCGAGCTGAGGGGATGGATTGGCAAGCGGTGTTACAGACAATTGATGAGCTACTGTTTCAGCAAACGGGTAAACATCTTGACAATCTGCAACGAGAGATTTTACAAGGGGTCCTCAATGGCGAGAAGTATCGGGAGATTGCCCAAAGGTATAAATGCACTCCCGGTCATGTGAAGGATGAGGGAGCCGAACTCTGGCATATTTTGTCTGAGGTTTTCGGGGAAGAGTTAAATAAGTCGAATTTCTCGGCTACAGTTGAACGTTTAGGAATCGCTAATTATCAGTCTCCCATAATTGGAAATCATGTTAGGGTTAACAATATTAATCTCTTTTCTAATTCAGAAACAGCAGAATTAGACAAAACGGAGGCTGTTAATCCCGAATCAAATGAGGAAAATTTCTCTCCGGGCAATGCAGTTGATAAAGTATTGCAAACGAAGTTAAAGACTGTGGAGAGGTTAGCGCAACTGGGGCTAAATACTGAACAAATTGCCGAAGCTGTTGATTTACCTTTAAGTGAAGTTAAAGCAGCTATGGAATAGATTAACTGTGGTGGGAGGGAGTGTGGGTGGGTGGGGAGTATTCCACATCCGCTGTTAACAAAAGTTATGGCAGCAAAGATGAGCCAATGTTACCACCATATTGGTTCTGTAGGGTGGACATGGCCTGACCAGAGTTAGTCGAAATCAGCTAAATCATTTATCAGGCCATGCCCACCCTATTATACTAATATTCCATTGCCAGCAAAACTTTCAAAACGCCGCGCTGTTGAGCGTGTTCAAAGGCGGCGAGACCTTCCCTGAGAGGATAGCAAGCCTGGATGAGGGGCACCACATCTACTTTATTCTCTGCTAATAGTTGGAGCGCGGGTTTAAAGGGTCCACAGCGGGAGCCAATGAGGGTAATTTCATCAACTACTAGGGCGGACGCATCAATAGAGAGATTGCCTGCGTAGGTGCTTTTGAGAACTAGAGTGCCACGGGGACGTAAACCACGACGTGCGATCGCGAATCCTTCCGGGTTCCCCGTACATTCCACCGCCACATCGAAAGCTCTATCTTTCACCGCATCTGCCAAACCAGTTTTAATCCCTCGCGCTTCCAGATTCGCCAATTTCTCCCGATGCCGTCCGATCGCCAGCAAATCACAGCCAGTTAACGCCAGAGTTTGCGCCACCAACTGACCCAATTTGCCATCCCCCACCACCAAAACTCGCTCAGAAGCACCCAAGGACACTTGTTCCTGAATTTCCAAAGCCGCCGCCAATGGCTCGGTAAAAGTTGCCACATCCGTAGGCACACTATCCGGTACAGGATGCAAGTTCTGTTCTGGCAAAATCAGAAATTCCGCAAAAGCACCATTGCGATTAACAATCCCCAGAACCGTGCGATTTTCGCAGTGAGTTGGGATGCCTTTTAAACAAAAACGACAGTGACCACAAGCCGCGTTAATTTCTCCCACCACCCGGCGGTTAACCAGGTGTTCCGGCCCAGTTTCCACCACCCCAACAAACTCGTGACCCAAAATCCCCGTATAGGGATAATAGCCGCGCAGCAATTCTAGGTCAGTATTACAAACTCCCGCCCGCAAAACCCTCACCAATGCTTCCCCCGGAGGTGGTTCGGGGATAGGTAAGTTAGCGCGCAATTCTAGTTGCCGGTTTTCTAGCCAAATTCCTTTCATAATTTGTCATTTGTCCTTGGTCATTGCTCATTTGTCATTTGTCTAGGGACAAGGGACAAATGACCGGGTTAGTTTTTGGTAAATGCGGTCATTTTTTTAGCGTTGCTTCCGGTTGCTGAAAAGGTTTTTGCTGAGCGATCGCCTCTTCTGGACTGGCAAAATCACCCACATATACGGGAAATTCAATATGGGCACCTCGGTAAATCTTGCTCACCAGCTTGCTGACCTCAACTGCAATGTGCTGATTGAATTTAAATGTTTGGCAAAATTCCCGATTACCGCTAATTACCGCCATCGGTTCTCCCACTTCTTTTTCCACCGTAAATTCAAATTGACTTGTCATCTCATCGATTAAGATGATGACGGCAAAATGATTATTGGCTATGGGTTTAATTTCTCTAACGCTGGCTTCCATAATTATCCTCTATAAACTCCTCTCCGAGTCCAAAAATTCAAAAAATCAGCTATTTTCATTTGATATCTAGTCCCATCCCAGGGGTCCCTAATCTGGATTTTACCCATTTGTGTTAAGTAGTCTGGAATGACAATCCCACCTATTTCGATCCCACCATCAACAACCACTAAATGTCCCAGACGGTTCCCAGGTTCTCTTAGTTCAGCAGACCAAGAGCGTTTGACCATCAGTCTGGTAAGTAAAATGATGTCGTTTTCCTCCAATTCAAAGTAACCACCATGCCATTTGCCAGGATTGATGGGATCCAAAAGATTTAAAGCGGTTGCTAGGTAGCTAACATCTACTGGCACTCCAGTTTGAGAGGCGATCGCATACTGATCTACATTATTTACCCCACTATCTTTAAGCAGCATTTCACCACAAGCAGGTCCACAAGATAACTTATCTTTTTGTTTCACAACATTTGGATCTATCGTCTCATTAATAACCGGCCAGTAACCACCTGCTCCCGAAAGTTCTGCCATTACCTAATTTTATCTTATATTTCGATTCAAGAGGGACAAATCACAAAACCCCCTCTGAATCCAGAGGGGGCGAGGCAGGTTTAATAAGCGTCTTGCAGCTCGTAGAAATCGGGAGAGATGTAATCCTTGCGCAGGGGCCAACCCACCCAATCTTCTGACATTAAAATCCGCTTCAGATTGGGATGACCTTCATAGATGATGCCGAACATATCATATGATTCCCGTTCTTGGAAGTCGGCGGCTTTCCAAATCCAGTAAACCGAGGGAACTTTGGGGTTTTCCCGGGGCAGAAAGACTTTAACGCGGACTTCTTCGGGGAGGACGGCATCGTCGCTGACTTTAATCAGGTGGTACATACTGACTAAGGGCTCGCCGGGGCCAGCATCGTAGCCGCACTGACACTGAAGGTAGTTAAACCCATAGGCGTAGAGAGCCGTGGCGAGGGGGATAAGGAAATTGGGCTCAACTTTGATGATTTCCACTCCCAGGTGGTCTTTTTCCAGGGCTTCGTGTTGAAAGCCATTCTCTGTGAGCCACTTAGAGATTTTACCGGCTTCGACGATTTGGGATTCTGGGGTGGCGGGTTTGTTTTCTTCAGCCACGTTTGACGGTCTCCTTTTGTGCTGATTTGAGGGCGGGGGGTACAGGCATTCCCATTGCTTCGGTCAGCTCTTTGGGTGGAGCTTGCCGGGTTTCCATTTCCAGATATTTACCGGTGAGGATGGGTTCAACGGTTTTCATCTGGTGGGTGGTGGTGTGGTAGCGGTGGGTTTGCTGCAGTTTGGCTCTTTCCTGGAAAGATTCGTTGGCGACCTTTTTGCGCAGTTTGACGATCGCATCCATAATCGCCTCGGGACGAGGCGGGCAACCGGGGATATAGAGGTCCACGGGGATGAGTTTATCCACACCGCGCACAGTGGTAGGGGAATCGACGCTGAACATCCCGCCGGTGATAGTGCAGGCGCCCATCGCAATCACATATTTCGGCTCTGGCATCTGCTCATAGAGACGCACCAGGGTGGGGGCGTACTTCATGGTAATGGTGCCAGCGGTGATGAGCAGGTCCGCTTGCCGGGGGCTGCAACGGGGGACCAAACCAAAGCGGTCAAAGTCGAACCGGGAGCCAATCATGGCGGCCAGTTCTATGAAACAGCAGGCGGTGCCGTACATCAAGGGCCACAGACTGGACAGACGGGCCCAGTTATAAAGGTCATCCAGGGAAGTGAGGATGACGTTTTCTGAGAGTTCTTGAGTGACTGCGGGCCGCTCGATCGGGTTGATGATGTGTTTATCGGGGATTTGGGTGATAAAAGTCATGACCATTCCAAAGCGCCTTTGCGCCATGCGTAAACCAGAGCAATAACCAGGATGGAGATGAAAATCAGGGCTTCGATAAAAGCCAGAAGTCCGAGTTTATGGAATGCTACGGCCCAGGGGTACAGAAAAACTGTCTCGACATCGAAGATGACGAACACCAGGGCAAACATGTAGTAGCGGATATTGAACTGGATCCAGGCGCCGCCGATCGGGTCAACGCCGGACTCGTAGGTGGTGACTCGCTGTGGGCTGCCGCCTTGGGGGCGGAGCAGCTTGGAGGCACCAAGGGCGATCGCTGGCACTAGACTGCAAACCAGCAGGAAACCCAGAAAATACTCGTAGCCACTAAGGACAAACACGATAAGACTTGATACTGCGAGGGGACTTTAACGTTTACATTTTGACACAATCTCTGTTCCCGCGATGCACTGTCGCAGCCTTCGCGGTAGGATTTCTTGATGGATTAAATCAGCTTGCCTTTGGTGTCGTCGAGGTTCGGTTGCCCCAAAAACTGCCAAAATTGCCTTGGGGTCTTGCGGTGGTTAACAGATTTGTCATAATCTGTAACATATCTTTTAATATTTGCCACCAGCCGGACATTCTAGAGGACCGATGAGTAGCGCCGAAGTTGAGACCCCAAATTTAGATAGATACGAGTGCCGCGCCTGCGGCTACGTCTATGAACCCACCAAGGGCGACGCCCGAGGCAAAGTGCCAGCCGGGACGCCGTTTACCGAGCTAACCCTCACCTGGCGATGCCCGGTATGCGGTGCCAAGCCCGCCGCTTTCAGCAATATCGGTCCGGCGGGCTCGGCAGAGGGATTTAAAGAAAATTACGGTTTCGGGTTGGGGGTGAATTCCCTCTCCTCTAACCAAAAGAGCTTGCTGATTTTTGGCGCCTTGGCTCTGGGGGTTATTTTCTTTTTGAGCCTTTACGGATTGCAGTAAACACGGTTTTATGGGCTCCCCGGCGGCTCGCCGGTTTAGCCCGCTCTAGAACTAACAGTTAGAGATACACAAGGCGATTGATTCTGAAGATGAAACATTATTGGCAAAAATTGGTTGCCCTCTTCGGGGTGGTGTTCCTCTGCGTTGGCTGCAATTACTTGCCCGCCACGAGTTACAACCCCTGGAAAGTAATCCAACTACCCGCCGATGTCAGCGTGTTTGATATTGCTTTTACCGATAACGACCAGCATGGCTGGTTGGTGGGGAGCAAAGCGACACTGCTGGAAACTACCGATGGTGGGGAAAGCTGGAAACCGAAGCAAATCGAGGTGGATGGGGAAACCTACCGGTTTAACTCGGTGAGCTTTGTGGGCAAAGAGGGATGGATTGTGGGGACGCCCCCGATTTTGCTCCACAGCGAAGATGAGGGTAATTCTTGGTCCCGGATTCCTTTGGATGAGAAGTTGCCAGGAAGTCCCTTAGAAATTGTCGCTCTTGGTCCGCAAACGGCGGAGATGCTCACAGATGTAGGGGCAATTTACAAAACCACCGACGGAGCCCAGACTTGGAAGGCGCTGGTAGAGGAGGCTTTGGGGGTGATTCGCAATGTGGATCGATCGCCCGATGGCAAGTATATCGCCGTGTCTTCCAAGGGTAATTTTTACTCCACCTGGGAACCGGGACAGAAGGCTTGGATGCCCCACAACCGCACCAGTTCCCGCCGCCTGCAAAATATCGGTTTTGGCCAAGATGGTCGCCTGTGGCTGATCGCCCGGGGCGGTCAGGTACAGTTCACTGACGCGGAAGATACCGAAACCTGGACTGAGCCCATTAGCCCAGAGTTCTCCACGAGCTGGGGTTTTCTGGATTTGGCTTACCGCACCCCCGAAGAGATTTGGGTAACAGGCGGTAGCGGCAATTTGCTGTCCAGTTTTGATGGCGGTACAACCTGGCAAAAAGACCGCGAGGTGGAAAATGTGCCCTCCAACTTCGACCAAATTGTGTTTTTAGGCCAGGACCGGGGATTTATTATGGGTCAGCGGGGCATTATTCTCAAATACAATCCTCCGGCAGCAGCGGCTTGAGGTTTTCCTCGTCCGGTGCAGTCTGAGTTGGCTTGTGAGAATTTCTTAATTTTCTGTATCATATCTACATGTTCCGCCCCCAACCTGAAAAAAATGACTAAGGAATAATACTTAGCCCGGTTTGGGGGTGAGGGGAGCCGAGACTGATGTGGTGCCGGTGCGCCCCGAGAGCAAAACAGCCGTTAGCGGCAAGGTTCATTGAGAGTTGTAATAGGAGGAAAGGCTAGTGTCAGGTTCTACTGGAGAGCGTCCGTTTTCGGATATTATTACGAGCATTCGTTATTGGGTGATTCACAGCGTGACAATTCCGGCGCTGTTTATTGCTGGCTGGCTGTTTGTTAGCACTGGCTTGGCTTATGACGCATTCGGCACCCCCCGACCGGATGAGTATTTCACTCAAGAAAGGCAGGAATTGCCGATCGTCAGCGATCGGATGGATTCCAAGCAACAGCTAGAAATCTTGCAAGGTAAATAGTTAGCCGAGGAGGCAGAGATAATATGGCAACTCAAAACCCCAATCAGCCGGTGACTTATCCGATTTTTACGGTGCGCTGGCTGGCAGTACATACTCTAGCGGTGCCCACGATTTTCTTCTTGGGAGCGATCGCGGCTATGCAGTTTATTCAACGCTAGGAGATTTCTATGCCAACTCGCAATACTAATCCCAATAATCAACCAGTAGAACTAAATCGGACTTCTCTGTTCTTGGGTCTGCTGTTGATTCTCGTCCTGGGTATTTTGTTTTCCAGCTACTTCTTTAACTAATCCGTCAAAAGTCCTTGGTCATTAGTCATTTGTCCTACGAGTCCTTTGTCATCATACAAGTGAAAAATGACTTTTGACAAATGACAAATGACTTTTGACAAATGACAAATGACAAACGACAAACGACAATAGATATCACTTTCGTTCAATGGAGGGGTAAAATCAGTGTCTGAACCAGGAAGAATTCCTTTATGGATTGTGGCAACGATCGCCGGTCTGGGTGTGATCGTAGTGGTGGGCTTGTTCTTCTATGGCGCCTACGCTGGCCTGGGTTCTGCGATCTAAGAAACCGGGTTTCTGCGATCGCTTCTGCATCATCGCCGAGGTCTGGTTAAGAAACCCGGTTTCTCCGATATTGATGTTTGGCTCTGGCAAATAGAAGCATGAAAAAGCCGCCTCTGTCGATGACTCGGGCGGCTTTTTCATGCTGCTGATGCTTGATTTCATTCCTCAGAATCATATTCAGGCAAGGAGGGCAGAGGCGGGGGCGCCACCGGACGTTCGATCGTGGCTTTGCGACTTTCCCGCTGGGTCTGAGCTTCCACGGCGATCGCTTCTAACTGCACCTCCAAAGTGCCTTTGGGAATAGTGAGTTGTATTTTTCCCTCCACATCTCCCATCCCAGTCGGCCAAAACTGGGTCAGCCAGTGGGGACCATCTAGGAGCTGCCTGCTTTGGCGATCGCGCACCCACAATTTCACATAAATAGGAATCGTCGGTTGGAATAGAGGTAGCTGTACCGCCACCTCCACCGTTTTCCCCGCCACCAGTTCCCTCCCTTTCACTTTCAAACGCGGTTCGGGCACCGGTTGGTCAGCAGGCAACACCAAACCCATTGGCGGTACAGCCACCAAACCACCACTCTGATAAGCTGTGGCTGTTTCCAAGGGGTCGTCATCCACCACGATTTCTCGCGCTTCCCAATCCGTGGTTTTTGCGGTTGATTGGGCCTCATCTGTAGTAGCGTCTTCCTTCTGTGGTTTAGCTTGAAATACGTTAGCTTGTAGCCATTCTGACAACTCCCGATCGCCCGCCAAAGCACTCAGCCGGGACAAAAACCGCTCCCGCAAGTGCAACCCGTGAAAAGCCGCATCTACCGGATTTGGCGGCGGCGGTTGCCTTTCTACCGGTTCCTCAGCCGACGGCAGTTCCACAGCCACATCACCTTCTGGTAAGTGCAGCTCATCACCAAGAGTTTCTTTGACATCCTCAGCCGTAGGAGCCGGTGTCCCTGGCTCAGTCGGCGGCGGCGGGGGAGTCGGGAGCGCAGTCGGCCCAGGCGGTGGGGGATTTTCAGGTGTTCGACGCCCCAAAGAAGGCAAATCCAAATATTTAAATTTAGGTTTCGGCGGTGGCTCCCGACCTGGTTGGTTCAGCAGCGGTGGTAAAACAGGGTTTACCGCTGGTTGGAGCTGCAGCCGTGGGCTGTTTTTAATCGTTTCCCGCAAGTCTTCAAAAGATTTATCCAGCGCTTCCGCTTCTTGGCGGATTAAGGTTTCTGGGGAAAATTCCAGGATATCTTCTTCGCTGAGATCATCCGGGACCACTTCCATCAGATTATCCACATCCGCCACGATCGTCAAAGACTGACTCGCCAGAATCATCTCTTCTCCCAGCGGCTTCGCTTCCCCAGATCTACAGATGTTTACTTCCCCCAAAATCAGGTGCGTGCGGCACTCAGCACCAATCGCCACCGGACAAGTAAAAAATAGCGGCGGTACTTCCTGTGGCAGTTCCTGGCGCACTTGCGCCAGAATTTTGCCCGTTTGGGGGTCGCGCAAGCTCACTTGCAGTTCTAAACCGCTAATAGGCGAAATTTCCCCCTCGCTCAGGACCTCTACCCGTCCGGCCAGGTTAAACTGTCCACCCCAAGCCACCACATAAGTATCTCGCTCTAGGCTCAGGTGTAGGGGGGGGAGAGTTGGTGGTACAGATGGAGACTCATGTGGGTAAGGGGCAACCGGCAAGCTCACCGCCGCATTTGTGATGATGGCAGGGGGAGTTACTGGCGGTTTGGCCACCTCCGGCGTTTCCGGAGCAGTTGGGGTTGTCGCCACCTCCATGTCTTCCGCCTCGGGGCTTTCCGGTTCTAAGTCAGAGTCCAAGTAGGCATCAGCCGACAACACCATCAATCTCATCGCGTGTTGCCATGTGGGGTCTGGGTTTTCTGGGGTGGTTTCGCTGGTACATTGCAACTCCCAAAGACCCGGTTTCAGGCGGGTAAAGGGAATCATTAGAAGCAACCCTTCAGAACTGATTTCGGTGGTGCGTTTGTGTACCCGACGCTTGGGGGGAAATTCTTCTAAGTCCTGATGGGTGATGCGAATAGCTACCGCCTCCGAAGCGCGTCCGGAGCGGGCCACCACTCGATACCGGCCTTCTAGAATTTCCACGGCTGGGGATTCTAGAGGGAGCCATGAGCGATCGCCCTCCTTCTGTAGTAAGAATTCCCATTGTTCCATTGCTTTCCGCCCCCACGTTACCTTGGTGAATGCGCTGTTTTGTAGTTTACCTCAATCTGGCTGTTTTGGATCGTCGGGGATATTGTCACCAGCAAACAGCTCCCAGGGAACCATTTATTAAACCTCTGGCATAAATCCAAAAAGCCCCCTTTTTCAGGGAGTTTGGGGGGAGCAATTCCTATTTTTGCCAAAACTCAATTTATCCAAAAATAATCGGAAAAATTTTTCCCAAAAATTGCCCTCTTTGTCTGATTTTTTTACATTTCCTTAAGAAACTAACCGGTGGCGCAGCTCGTATAAGCCCAGAAGAGTTACAGCTATAAGTAGAGTCGAAAGATAGTAAATCCCCCGGTATGCCAACATTGAGCCCAAGATAGTGACCTTAGAAAAAGTAGATGATAATAGCAGTAAAATCACCGTTTCAAATACCCCTATACCGGCAGGAACGTTACTAACAATACCCGCAAAGTGAGCTAGGAGGTAAATTCCAAAAAAGGCTTTGTAGGACAAATTAGGAGCAGCAGGCAGCAATGAGTAAAAGACCCCACCAGCTAAAACCCAATCCGCCGTAGCCGTAGCAATTTGCACCAGGGAATATTTCCAAGAAGGAAAGCGAAACTCGCGGTTAAATATGATAAAATTACCCCGAACAATCAAAGTTCCAATAAAATATGATATAACTATGACACCTAAAATAATCCCCAGATAATTAATTGAAAGAAAATGTAGCCCAAGCATCCCAGATATTTCCGCCGGTCTTTGAGGAAAGACCAAGCCGCCAAGGGCACAAGAACCCAACCAAAAGGTGAGGGAACCAAAGGCAGTGATTTGGGCGATTTGGAAGGCAGATAAACCCCATTTACTATAAAGACGGTAGCGAATCGCCCCACCAGTAAAGATGGTCAAACCCACTGTATTGCTTACAGCGTAGGCAATAAAGGCGGCAAAGGCGATTTTGAAGTAAGGTAACTGGCGGCGGATGTAGAGGAGGGCCAGTACATCATACCAAGTCATCACCCAGTAGCTGAGGGCAGTTAATCCTAGGGCCGCATAAAGCCGATGTTTAGGCAAAGAGGCTAAATAGTCCAGAACCTCGCGAAATTCAAAACCGTGCAACTCTCTGGCCAGAACCCACAGACACAAAATAAATAACAGGATGCTTAGCAGAGAACCGAGCCGGGTGAGGAGTTTTTTATCCATTATGTTGGGGTAAAATTAGGATGGGCATTGCCACCGTACATCCTAGATCCCAATGAACTGAATTTCCATCCCTCTGGCCTGCATCGTCCGCTGAAATAAAGGAGTAGTTACAGCTTGTTCTACTGGCCAAACCCCTGGTTGATGCAGTTCGCCGGATAGTAGTAACTCGGCGACGCTCCCGGTCCCTGCTCCGGCGGCAGTTGCTGTATTATCATGGCAGAAAGTGGCAGTGATTCGCCCCGGTTGGCCATCTTTTAACCCCGTAACTTCCAACTGCATCGCGATACCGATACCAGTAAACTGGTCGGTAACTTGGGTCATAGCATAGCTGGTTTGGGATAAAAACTCCACCGTTTCGGGATTTTTTAACCAACTGGAGGGTAACTGGGACACCATCCAGGTGAGGTAATTGTAGAAATCTGGAATCGAGCCAAATTTAGTAATGACGGTACGCAGGTTGGGGAAACTGAGGGGGAGGGTCGCCGCTTCCACCGTGTGGAACCAATAGACGCCAGCATCACCGTAGGGAGGGGGAAATTTGACGATTTCTCGCTGACTGTAGGGTTTAACTTGCTGCCATTTGCCGTCTATCCAAGCATCGAAGGGATGCTGCAGTTCTAAAAAAGTTGTGCGCATTACTGTAACGCCAGCTCCCCCTGAACCGGCGACGGCGTAGCTGAGGCGGAGGGTATCGGGACTGTGGAAACTTTCTATGGCTTGCCTTGCCATACTGTTGGCGATACCGGGAAACACCCCCGTACTGACAATGGCAGTGACGCCGTTGGCGGCGGCGGTGTCTTTGAGGGATAGAGCCTGACGGACAAAGGGGGGGTCATCGCTGACATCGAGATAGTTTACTCCCTGGTGGATGCAGATTTCCAGGACGCTAGTGGTACGATCGCGAAACGGACCAGCACAGTGGATTACCAAATGGTGGGAGGAGATAGCCTCTCGCAGTGCGGTTTCGTCTGCTAAAGACAGCGGGAGAAACCGGACGCGATCGCTAGCCAAAGTATCCGCTAGTGTCCGGCGTCCGGTGACAGTAATTTCTGCTGTGGTGTGAGCCAAGATATCCCGGGCGACACTATTGCCAATTCGCCCGGTGCCCCCTAAAATTAAAATCCGTGACATTCAGACCCCAGAGTAAGGTTACAGCAACTGGAAGGAGCTGAGGAACTGGTTGATATTGTTGGCTTCAGACTCGCCGATGAGCAAGTACATCCGCGATCGGACTAAATACAGACGCATCACGAATACACCTTCGGCAGCCTCATAGCGGTATTCTAGCCCCGGATTGCCACTGAGGGAAATATTTTGTTTGCGCTGTTCCAGGACCTCCGCCCCCATACTCATCAGCATCACACTACCCATTTCCTCCAACACCGTCGCCGAACCTTTCTGGGTGTAAGAGTTAGGAAGGTCAGCATACACAATGAGATAACCCCCCGCATCGTTGCGGGAAAAGAATTGATGCAAGTCCACCTTTTGACCTTCGATTTCGTCTGAGGCTTGTTCTTGTTGAGGTTGACTGGGCAATTGCACCTGGAATTTGCCGTTAGTCGAGCTGAATTGCTGCCAACCGGCTTGGGCTAAAAGTGGTGCCGATGCTACCCTGTTACTGGGGAGAGGTGCGGCTGTGGCGGGGATGCCGGAGAAACCTACAATGAGGGCAACGGCGGTGATGGCGGCGGTAATTGTCCGTTTCATTATATTTTTCCTGTGATATTTCCGGGAAACACCCAAAACCTTGGAATTTACCAGCTTGTAACTGCTTGCCCCGATTTGGGGCACGACCCTCACCCAGTTAGCTTTGGGGTTGTGGTCGCACTCTCCCAGACGAAGCCAAGGATCCCTTTGTGTCCCAACATTCCTATCTTAGCTGCAACCGCTGCTGGCGGCAAGGGGATTTCCCCCAGTTGTCGCTGGCTTGGTTTTTCGACTCAAATCTATGCTTCTAGGGAAAAAATATTGTAAATCAGAGCCCAAAAATATATGACACCTTTCGCCAAACTGCCTTGGGAAATCGCTGGAGAAATTATCGCGGCTATTGCCATCGCCGCCAATGTGGTTATGGTGATCCGTTATTGGTCTCAACTTCCCGCTACGGTGCCTATGCACTTTAACATCAGGGGACAAGCTGACTTGTTTGGACCTAAAATCACCATTTGGATTGGACCGGCCATTGCACTGGCTTGTTACATTTTAATGAGTTTTATTGCCAAAAATATGGGGTCTTGGAATTATCCGGTGCCAATTAATCAAGACAATGCCAATATTCAAGCTCAGATTGGTCTGGAAATGTTAATTTGGATGAAAGCCGAGATGATGGTAATGCTTGTTTTTCTTGAATGGCAGGTGATTCGGGTGGCTTTAGGCAAATCGGAAACCTTTAATGTGGCTGCTATATTCGCCATGTTAGGACTGATTATTGCTACAAGCATTTTTTATTTGGTTCAGGCTCTAGCTAACAAATAAAAATATTGCCGAGAGTTTCTAAACTATCTAAATTATGGATGTTTAATATGGCTCAATCCCAGAATCGACCATTAATAATTATCAAAAAATCGGGCTGGGACATAGGTTTAGAGCTGGCTGCACTAGCGGCGGCTGGGGCAAATGTGGGCATAGTGTTATGGTTTTGGTCGCAATTGCCCCCCACGATTCCTATTCACTTTGGCATCACCGGCGAAGCTGACCTGTTTGGCCCCAAAATCATCATTTGGATTATGCCAGCGGTGGCAGTGTTTTCTTACGGATTAATGACGGTGGTTAGCCGCCATCCTCACACTTGGAATTATCCGGTGCCGATTACTCCAGAAAATGCGGAACGTCAGTATAAAATTGGGATGCAAGTGTTAATTTGGATGAAAACACAAATGCTGTGGATGCTGGCGTTTGTGGTGTGGCAGATGATTTGGGTGGCTTTGGGGAAAGTGGCAACGGTAAACGTGGCGGCCATATTTGCCCTGTTGGGGTTGGTTTTGGGGACATCGTGGTATCATTTGCGCCAAGCTCACTTGGCACGGTAGGGAGATGGGGAGACTGGGAGACGGGGTGACGGGGTGACGGGGTGACGGGGTGACGGGGAGGGGTGGGAAGATGGGGAAGATGGGGAAGATGGGGAAGATTACTCCCCACACTTCCCACACTTCCCACACTTCCCACACTCCCCACACTTCCCACACTCCCCACACTTCCCACACCCCCCCTGCCCCCCTGCCCCCATCCCCAATGGAAAAACGGGGTGTATGATTTCAGAAAACAGTATTGACGAAGATTCAGAGAGAGTCCGATCGGGAGAAAAAGAGGATGACCAGTTTTAGCAGTTTTGGGCAGCCGTCGATGTTGGGTTTAGCGCAAGAAGGTAATTTCCGGGCGATCGCCTATCTCATCAACCGCTATCTCGCCCCGAACGGTATCTATGTTCGTACTGCTCCGATCCAAGGTGGCTGCTTACAGGTCCGCGTGGAATTGCCCTCACTGCCAGAAAACCAAGAGCGATTGGGGCAAATGCGCGAGGCTTTAACTCGGTTTATTTGCCACCATATCTGGCAGCTTAACTCGGAAGCGATCGACGGTGTGCGCATTATTGGTTTATGGACCGGTGCAGGCGCCCCCAATGTCCTCTGGCGGAAGTCCATCCGCATCGTCACTCCCGCCAACCAACAACGGAAAATTCGCCTGGGGGTGATGGCAGCTCAAGCCGCCGAACTGTTGCGCAATTATAAAACCTTGCGGGTGTTGCTCCTGAGCGGTTCAGCCATTATCGCCTTTATTCTGGGCTTTTCGGTGTTTTATGCGGCGGAACTGAACAAACAGTATAGTCGGGCTAAACCAGTCCCCAGAACGGCGAAAGTCCCCGCGATCGCCACCCCAGAAAGACCGAAAACGGTGCAGACGGCATTAGAAACCGTGTCCGTGGTGGAACATAAAGACGTAATAAACCCCGCTGACCCCACGGTGACAATGATGTTTGCGGGAGATGTGACCTTGGGTTATGCCTATGAGGACCTGATCGGGACCGATCGGGTCTGGGCATTCGACCAAATGCCGGAATATCGGGAAGCGGACCTGGCAATGGTCAACTTAGAAGGCACCTTCACCAACGCTGACACCCCCCAGCCAGACAAAGAATTTCACTTTCAAACCGACCCGGACGCCGTAGAAACCCTCACCTATGGCGGTGTGGATCTCGTCACCCTGGCGAATAACCACGCGATGGACTACCAGGAAAGAGGGCTCAAAGACACCATCTCAACCCTGAAAAAAGCTGGTATCCACTACATCGGTGCGGGAATGGACGAAACACAAGCCAGAAAACCGCAAATTATCGATGTCAAAGGACAGCGGATCGCTTACTTTGGCTATTTTACCGGGGAAGATTTCACCGCCACTGCCAGTAGCCCTGGAGTTAATCATGGTGTGGAAGAGCGGCTCGCTGCTGATATCAAAGCGGTGCGGGGTCAGGTAGATTGGATTATTGTCAATTTCCACTGGGGGGCAGAACTGGCCAATTATCCCGAAGCGTGGCAAATTAATCTGGCTCACCATACTATAGATGCGGGGGCGGATGTGATTATCGGTCATCATCCCCATGTCCTCCAAGGTACGGAACTGTATAAAGGACGCCCGATCGCCTACTCCCTGGGTAACTTCATCTTCGGTGGTAATGCTCGCAGCGATTATGATACCGCCGTCCTGAAAGTTTCTGTGCGGGACAAACAGATGAAGGTAGAAATTTTGCCCGTGGAAGTGAGCAAGTACCAGCCCAGAATTGCCAAAGGAGACCGGGGCCAACTTATTTTAGAAAATATCGACCTGCTCTCGGGGATATTCAACACCCCGATGAAAGCATCCACTATTATCGATGCCAAAACCGCCCAAGAGATTACGGATCCGGCGAAGTCGGTTTTCGCCGAGGTCAAAGTTGCCCAGGTAGCGGCTCCTAATATAGAAACTGCCAGTGAACCAGCCGCCGAGGCGACCTTTGACGCTACACCGTTTACCTCCCCCACTCCGATTTTGGACTCCCCCATTGCCACCACAGTGGCGGTGAAACCACCCCAAGAGAAGGGTTTGGCTATCGAGCCTGATTTTACCACTGGGACGATTACGGCGGCGATAGCGGCGATCGGCGCCGTGGTCGTCACCCGCCAAAAGAAAGCCGCTAAACTGCCAGAATTTTCCTAAACCTCAACCCCAAAGCCACTTATGGACTGGAAAACTTACACCATTTCCGACCCCGGAGGAGCAGCAGAAATTGACGTGGTGCCCGATCGGGGTGGTATTATCACCCGCTGGCGCATCTGCGGCGAAGATATTCTCTATCTGGATGAAGAACGGTTCACCAACCCAGAGCTATCAGTACGCGGCGGCGTCCCTATCCTCTTTCCCCTCTGCGGCAACCTGCCAGATAACTCCTACACTTATAACCAGCAAACTTACACCCTCAAGCAGCATGGCTTTGCTCGGGACTTGCCTTGGGAAGTAGCCGCCACCACGCCACCGGGTAGCATTACCCTAGTTTTGACCAGCAACGACCACACCCGGTCCGTTTACCCCTTCGATTTCCGCATCGTCTATACATATCAGGTGCAAGGGGACACTTTGGCCATTCGCCAGGAATACACCAATTTGGGGGCTGAACCCATGCCATTTTCGGCAGGGCTACACCCCTACTTTACCGTCAAAGACAAATCTAGCCTCCAGTTTGAGATTCCCTCAAAGGCATATCTCAACCAGAGAACTGGGGAAATGCAGCCTTTCAGTGGTAATTTTGACTTTGACTTAGACGAAATTGATGTGGCGTTCGGGAATTTGACCGGGACCAGTGCGATCGTCACCGACTCTTCCCGCCGCCTCCAAGTGGTCATGGAGTCGGACCCTAGCCACGCCTACTTAGTCTTTTGGACCATTAAAGGCAAAGATTTCTACTGCATCGAGCCCTGGACAGCCAAGCGCAACGCCATCAACACCGGCGAAAACCTGCTCCATCTCGCCCCTGGAGCCACTCAGGAAATCACCGCCCAATTCCGCGCCAAATTTTTTTAAAAAAATTTCGCCAAACCCCTTGCGCATTTCCCAAGGGTGTGCTAGGTTAATAAAGGTGTCCCAAAAGACACCTGAACGGGTCGCTAACTCAACGGTAGAGTACTCGGCTTTTAACCGATTAGTTCCGGGTTCGAATCCCGGGCGACCCATATAAGTTGGTCATTAGTCCCTTGTCCCTGGTCATTGTTACTGTTCATTTGTATGAATGAAAATTTCAAATGCTTATGGATGGCGAATTTCCCCATATTCATTTGCATGAATAAACAAAGGACTAAGGACAAATGACCAAGGACAAATGACAAAGAAAAATTTTCTCTCCAAATCGCGAGAACTGGAAAAATATCTTAAGATTGCGCTATAAAGTGTTAAAATTCCATAAAGCCCACTCGCTCACCAAGGACTGAATAGGAGGCACAATTTATGGCGCTTGTACCCTTGCGGTTGCTTCTGGATCACGCTGCTGAGAATGGTTACGGCCTTCCGGCATATAACGTCAACAACATGGAGCAAATCATCTCCATTATGAAGGCTGCCCATGAAACCGATAGCCCTGTAATCCTGCAAGCATCCCGTGGCGCTCGCTCCTACGCTGGCGAAAACTTCCTCCGCCACCTGGTGCTGGCGGCTGTGGAAACCTATCCCCACATCCCCGTTGCCATGCACCAAGACCACGGCAACTCTCCCTCCACCTGCTACTCCGCCATTCGCAACGGTTTTACCAGCGTGATGATGGATGGATCCTTGGAAGCTGATGCCAAGACTCCAGCCAGCTTTGAGTACAACGTCAATGTCACCAAGGAAGTGGTACAAGTTGCCCACTCCATCGGCGTTAGCGTCGAAGGTGAACTGGGTTGCTTGGGTTCCCTGGAAACCGGAATGGGTGACAAGGAAGATGGACACGGTGCAGAAGGTGTCCTGACTCGCGAACAACTGCTGACTGACCCAGACCAAGCGGTGCAGTTTGTGGAAGAAACCCAAGTAGATGCTCTGGCAGTGGCGATCGGCACCAGCCACGGCGCTTACAAATTCAGCCGTAAGCCCACCGGTGAAATCCTCGCCATCAGCCGCATTGAAGAAATCCACAGCCGCCTGCCCAACACCCACCTGGTAATGCACGGCTCTTCCTCCGTACCCCAAGACCTAATCGAACTGATTAACCAGTACGGCGGTACTATCCCTGAAACCTACGGCGTGCCGATCGAAGAAATTCAAAAAGGCATCAAGAGCGGTGTCCGCAAAGTCAACATCGACACCGACAACCGTCTCGCCATCACCGCCGCTTTCCGCGAAGCCGCAGCCAAAGACCCCTCCAACTTTGACCCCCGGCACTTCCTCAAGCCCTCCATCAAGTATATGCAGAAGGTATGCGCCGAGCGCTATCAAGCCTTCTGGGCAGCCGGTCAAGCCAGCAAAGTCAAGCAATTGACCCTGGATGAATACGCCGCCAAGTACGCCAAGGGCGAATTGACCCAAGTGGCCAAGAAAGTCGTAGCTGTCTAATAGAAAACCAAATGTAGGTTGGGCAATTGCCCACCTACAATCCTAGAATATAGGGACAAGGCATGCCTTGTCCCTAGGATTCGTCAAATGGGGTGGGTACAGGCTATGCCTTGTGCCCACCCCATTATATTTATCTGATAAATTTCTGACAAAAATTAGTAGGGTGGGCATGGCCCCTCACCCCTCTCCCAGGTAGGGAGACTGGGAGACTGGGAGACGGGGAGATGGGCAGGAGGGGGAGGGGTGGGAAGAGGGGGAAG
>DVDU01000290.1 GCA_015296065.1 Oscillatoriaceae cyanobacterium M33_DOE_052
AGTCCCTCAAGATGTATTTGAGAATCATGGAGAATGAATATTTAGTCATGCTTAAACTCCTTTTTTTTTATCTGCGGCTCTCATTATAACATAATTGTGGCTATTTTTACCACTTTTTTATTGACATTCAACACTTCTGGGATTAGGCAAAATACCAGAGCCGTACCTGATTGGATCGAGCCGATCGCGTAGCCTGCCGTAGGCATTCGCGTAGCCTGCCGTAGGCATTCGCCTAGCGGCGACCTAGGAGAATCGCCCCTACAAGCGGCGGGATGCTTCCCCAGCTCCCAGCCACCTCGGTTTCTGGTATCATACACCTAAATCGCTAACAAAGGGACTCCATATAAGTTAAATATTTTATCCCGCGTTAAAATTCCACAATCTCCTTAGACAACTGTTCTGGCTGACTGTCCCACCAAATAAAAGCATGAGTATCTAATAAAACTTTCATACACCCCAAAAATCATCAGGTAAAGGCTCATCAAAATCATCACTCATCACCATTGCCCCATAATTTAATCCGACTTGGGGTGTCACCGGTGGTTCAACTGGCAACGGCATCACCTTGGCCAAAGGTACGCCATCACGAGTCAACAGCACCTCTGTCTGATTCTGAATATCAGACAACAAATCTATTATATTCTCAGATAAGTGAGTAATTTCAAAAGTTTTCACTGACATATTTTTAGGCGCCTTAACTTCACCAGTATTGTCAATTATAGCAGCTTTGGGATTGTCGTAGCTGTTGCGGCTTTCACCCGGTCTAAGGTCAACGTGAAATCCCCCCAACTCCCCCCAAAGCCGATCGCGTAGCTTGCCGTAGGCATTCGCCCACCCCCCAAAGCCGATCGCCCCCAACTTTCTCCGAAAGCCGTCATTCATCAACCTCGAACAAAGAGCGAGGTAAACCCGACTGACGAATAATAGATTGCAAAGTGCCAATCTTTAATTCTTTATAGTTAGGAACCGGAATAGTAACAGTTGATTCCTCCGTGCGCAATTGCATCATAATATGGCTCCCACGCACTCTCACCTCAACAAAGCCATGTGACTCCAAAATTTGGCAAATATCCTTAGCAGAGAAAACCCTTAACTTACCCAACTTTTATCTCCACTGGCTCTACAATAACTTCATTGTTTAAGCGCCGCTCAATTTCTGAAGGAGCCGCAGTTTCAAAAAAAAGTTCTAATGCTTCAATCAAATTAGCCCGGGCTTCCTCAACCGTGTCCCCTTGACTAGCAATATCGAGTTCTGGACATAAGGATATATAGCCATTACCCTCTCGTTCAATAATTGCTGTTAGTGGTTTTGGTGGTTTTATCATTGCCTTCCAGCCAGCCATTTTTTTCCCAACCTCTAGTTTAGCACATGATAATAGGTAAATACCAGATCCCTACCTGATTGGCTAAAGCCGATCGCCCCCCCAAAGCCGATCGCCCTGGGGTGGTAGAAATGCGCCTACCCTGCTTATGAGCCTTGCCAGCACGCTTTTTCGTTTTCGAGAAAGGCGAGGAGTTTATGTTATAGTTAGATAGCCAGCCCAAAAAATGACATGAGTGGTATTGACCGAGAAATATATCTGGAAAACAGAACCAGTCTGATTGACAAGCATCTACCCAATACAGAAAAATCCCAAAGAGAACTGGAAACAGAAGGAATAGTATATCTATTTAACAATCGAGAGACGATGGAGAGAGTAGCATCGGAAATTAAGCAAAAAGGAGAGCGCACCGGAGCGGAGGATTTAGAAGACAAGTACGAACGCTATGGACTATTTTTTGCCGAACCCATCGGTTATGTACTAAAATTAGATGGGAGCCAAATTCCTCTCCATTACGGAGAAATAAAAATCAAAAAGACCACAGGTAAATACCATGTCATACCTCGCACCAGACCGCGCACCACAAAATCCTGAGTCGGGAACAACCCAAATAGCTAAAACAGCGGAAACCGAATGGGAGTTTGCGGAAATATGGGTTGATCCTTGGCTTTCCCCCCCCCACATTCTGATGTTAGTTAAAGACCAGTCGGGTAAATTCTCGATTCACAATCCTGCCCAAAACTATAAATGTATCTTTACCAGCGATACCTACGAAGAGAGCCAAATGTGGCTGCTAGAGGATGAATACGAGCGAGTCACAGGTCGCTTCTGTCAACCAGAGTAAAAGAAAGCCGATCGCGCAGCCTACCGTAGGCATTCGCGCAGCCTGCCAGAGGCGATCGCTCTTTTATTTTCCAGAAATCATCCAAGTCAAACAGACGGACGGCGAATTCGGGTTTGTGTTTCGTCCGCCACTACCAAACAACCTTGCAAAGTCGATAATGGATATTCCCGGACAACCCGTTCCAAAATATCAAGCACTGCCTGACGACTTCCACTGCGAGAACGCAACAATAAAATCCCCGGGTGACTTCCCGGAGGAAAACGTCGAACATCAGAAAAATCTAAGTCGAGAGTAATAAAAAAGCGTCCTTCAGCACAAGATTGCTGCCATACAACTTCGTCTTCTTCACCAGACAATCCTTCATCAGTTACTCTATCGCAATCGTAACCCTCATTCCTGAGAAACTCTGCATGGGTACGACTCATATTTTCGTCTAATTTTACTAACATTATTTGGCTCGCAAGGGTAATAGTTCTTCTTCTCTCGCCAGTGCGGCAGCATAAGCGATCGCCGCCCGCACGTTTTCCTCAGTCAACGGTGGATATTCCCGGACAATCTCTTCTAATGTTAATCCCTCTGCCAGGTTATCCAGGATGACCGAAACCATAATGCGGGTTCCCTTAATGCAAGGTTTTCCGTGGCAAACCTTGGGGTTGCTCTGAATCTGTTCTTGCCAGTTATTCATTTTTTATTTAGACTAAATTGCCACCAATAATTGTATTTTAGCATAAAACCGATTAATGTAACGTTCGCCTAGGGTGCCGTAGGCATTCGCCCCACCCCCCAAAAGCCGCGTAGCGAAAGGAGGCATTCGCTCTTGTCTGGCAGAAACGCCAGGTTAAATTAAAAAATTTCTGCCCATAAAATTTCTTAGTTATGGGTCGAACTGGTGCAGATTGTTACAAAAATATTTATTTTGCTGGTCAAGGTGAATTTGACGATAAAATGATGCTGCTGTCATCGCAAATACTATCTATCCCCCATGTCTGCTATCTCGGAATCTCCTTTTGCTGCTGCGGAAATTGCTAGTGAGGGTTTGACACCTTCAGAGTATGAAGAAATTGTGAAACGCCTGGGGCGTCATCCCAATAAGGCGGAACTGGGGATGTTCGGGGTGATGTGGTCCGAGCATTGCTGCTATAAAAACTCGCGTCCGCTGTTGTCTCAGTTTCCCACTCAGGGGGAAAGAATCCTGGTGGGACCTGGGGAAAATGCGGGGGTAGTGGATTTGGGGGAGGGGTTGCGGTTGGCGTTTAAGATTGAATCCCACAATCACCCCAGTGCGATCGAGCCTTTCCAAGGAGCTGCTACTGGCGTCGGCGGTATCCTCCGGGATATCTTCACAATGGGAGCCCGCCCGATCGCCCTGCTGAACTCCCTCCGGTTCGGTGCCCTAGAGGACCCGCGCACTCGCCGCATCTTCGCCGGAGTCGTCGAGGGTATTGCTCATTATGGTAATTGCGTCGGGGTCCCCACAGTGGGGGGCGAAATCTACTTTAACCCCGCCTACAATGGCAACCCCCTGGTAAATGTGATGGCTTTGGGATTGATGGAAACTGCGGAAATCGTCAAATCTGGGGCCGCTGGGGTGGGCAACCCGGTGTTATACGTGGGTTCCACCACAGGACGAGATGGTATGGGGGGAGCAGCTTTCGCCTCGGTGGAGTTGAGCGATAAATCAATGGACGATCGGCCCGCCGTGCAAGTGGGGGACCCATTCCTAGAAAAATCCCTCATCGAAGCCTGTTTAGAAGCCTTCCAAACCGGTGCAGTGGTTGCTGCGCAAGACATGGGGGCCGCAGGTATCACCTGCTCCACATCAGAAATGGCGGCGAAAGGCGGTGTCGGGATTGAATTAGACCTAGATAAAATCCCCGTGCGGGAAACCGGCATGGTCCCCTATGAATACTTGCTCTCAGAATCCCAAGAGCGGATGCTATTTGTCGCCCAAAAAGGACGCGAACAAGAATTAATCGACATTTTCCACAAATGGGGCCTGCACGCCGTAGTTGCAGGGGAAGTGATACCAGAGCGGATAGTACGGATTTTATTCCAAGGGGGGATAGCAGCGGAAATCCCCGCCACTGCTTTAGCCGACGACACGCCAATTTATCGCCGCGAACTATTGACAGAACCGCCAGCATATGCTAAGGAAGCATGGCAATGGACCGCAGCCCAGTTACCACCTTGCAGCGACAAAGGCATAGAGAAGAATTCCGCATCCCACAGTTGGAGCGATATCCTGTTGCAACTGCTGGATACACCGACGATCGCTTCTAAACGGTGGGTTTATCGCCAGTATGACCACCAAGTGCAGAATAACACCGTGTTACTCCCCGGTGATGCCGATGCAGCGGTAGTGCGGTTGCGCCCCCAAGTAGAAGGGGGAAATGGACTCCAGGTCCCCCCGTCCCCCCGTCCCCCCGTCTTTCTTCGCGGTGTGGCGGCGACAGTAGATTGCAATTCTCGTTATGTGTATCTGGACCCCTACGAAGGCGCTAAAGCCGTAGTCGCCGAAGCGGCTCGCAATCTCAGTTGTGTGGGAGCCGAACCCTTGGCGGTGACGGATAACCTCAATTTTGGCAGTCCCGAAAAACCCGTGGGTTATTGGCAGCTAGCTTCGGCTTGTCGGGGAATTGCCGAGGCTTGTGGAGAATTCGCCACGCCGGTAACGGGGGGGAATGTGTCTTTGTATAACGAAACCCTCGACTCTCAAGGGAATCCCACACCGATTTATCCCACGCCGGTAGTGGGGATGGTGGGTTTAATTCCCGATTTGCGCTACCGGGGAGTTTTGGGTTGGCAGTCTCCAGGCGACAAGATTTATTTATTGGGTTTGCCTCTGGGAGTCACCGGAGATATGCGAGTGACTTTGGGAGGTTCGGAGTATTTGGCGTCAATTCACGGTGTAGTAGCGGGGAAACCGCCAGCAGTGGATTTTGATCTGGAACGGCGGGTGCAGGCGGTTTGTCGGGAAGGCATTCGCCGGGGTTGGGTGGTGCAAGCTCACGATAGTGCTGAGGGAGGCTTGGCGGTAGCTCTGGCGGAATGCTGCATCAGCGGCAATTTGGGGGCAGAAATTAGCCTCAATTTGGCGGCGGCTCAGCGGTGGGATGAGGTGTTGTTTGGGGAAGGTGGAGCGCGAATTGTGGTTTCTGTTGCTCAGGAGAATGTGCCCGGTTGGGAGTCTTATTTAAGTGAACAGTTGGGGGATAATTGGGAAAAACTGGGAGTTGTGGGCAGCAGCGGCGGCGATTTGCGCCTGCTGACGGCGGCTGGTGAGGTGTTGATTGATGTGGGACTGGAGGTGATGCGCGATCGGCACAGCCAAGCCATAGAACGGCGTTTCACATAAATAAAAAGTTCGGTTACGGGGGGCAGGGGGGAAAATTGCTCCCTCTCTCCCTTGCTACCTTGCTCCCCTGCTCCCCTGCCCCCCTGCCCGCCCCCGGATTTTGGGAAACCAACCCGCTGATTAACAATTTTTTGTCACAGCGTTAACAAATCATTAAAAATGTT
Source organism: Oscillatoriaceae cyanobacterium M33_DOE_052 (assembly GCA_015296065.1). GTDB lineage: Bacteria > Cyanobacteriota > Cyanobacteriia > Cyanobacteriales > Laspinemataceae > Koinonema. Next base: position 5,686 of record DVDU01000290.1, read on the forward strand.
AACATCTGTAACGAGAGACCGCCTCTACCGTTGTAGAACAATCGGTGAAAACCTTTGACCACCTAACCTCTCAAGGAGCAATCGCCTGAGCATGAATCCCAACCCTCGCAGCCCGCTGGAAGTACATCCGGACAAACCAGAAGAAGCCTGTGGAGTTTTTGGCATCTTCGCCCCCGGAGAAAACGTCGCCAAGCTGACATACTTCGGTCTGTACGCCTTGCAGCATCGGGGTCAGGAGTCCGCAGGTATTGCCACCTTCGATGGCGACACAATACACCTGCACAAAGAAATGGGCCTGGTGTCCCAAGTTTTTAGTGAATCTATCCTCAATGAACTCCCTGGCAGCTTAGCGGTGGGTCATACCCGCTACTCCACCACTGGTTCTAGTCGGGTAGTCAATGCTCAACCCGCCGTAGTGGCAACCCGCTTAGGCCCTCTGGCATTAGCCCATAATGGCAATCTGGTCAATACTGGAGAACTGCGAGAAAAGCTGATCGAGAAAGAGTGCAACTTGGTGAGTACCACAGATTCTGAGATGATTGCCCACTGCATCGCCGAGGAAGTGAACGATGGCAAAGACTGGCTGGAAGCGGCTATCAGTGCTTTTCAGCAGTGCCAAGGAGCCTTCAGCCTCGCGATCGGCACTCCGGCGGGGCTGATGGGTGCCCGTGACCCCTACGGCGTCCGTCCCCTCGTCATCGGCATCATTCCGGAAGACCCCCAACAATACGTCCTCGCCTCGGAAACCTGCGGTTTGGACATTATCGGGGCTGAGTACCTGCGGGAGGTGGAACCAGGGGAATTGGTTTGGATCACCGAAGCCGGTCTCGCCTCTTTCCACTGGGCGAAACCCCAACCGAAGCTCTGCATCTTCGAGATGATTTATTTCGCTCGTCCTGACAGTTTGATGAATGAAGAGAGCCTCTACAGCTACCGGATGCGGATTGGGCGCTATCTGGCCAAAGAATCTTATGTGGATGCAGATATGGTGATTGGGGTGCCAGATTCGGGAGTGCCTGCCGCGATCGGCTTTTCCCAAGAGTCCGGCATTCCCTATGCCGAAGGGTTGATTAAAAACCGCTATGTGGGGCGAACTTTCATTCAACCTACGCAGCATATGCGTGAATCTGGCATTAAAATGAAACTTAACCCCCTCAAGGATGTCCTAGTGGGTAAGCGGGTGATTATGGTAGATGACTCGATCGTGCGTGGCACCACCAGCCGCAAAATCGTAAAAGCCCTTCGGGATGCAGGCGCGCTGGAAGTTCATATGCGCATTTCCTCACCCCCAGTCACCCACCCCTGTTTCTACGGCATCGACACCGACAACCAAGACCAACTCATCGCCGCCACTAAATCCGTTGAGGATATCAAAAACCAAATCGGCGTCGATTCCCTGGCATATCTCAGTTGGCAAGGGATGTTAGAAGCGACGAAAGAAGACCCTAATAACTTCTGTTCCGCCTGCTTCACCGGAGATTACCCCATTACCGTACCAGATCCCGTCAAGCGTTCCAAGCTGATGCTGGAAAAAGTTTAAATCCCTGTTTGTAGTTGGGCTTTAGCCCTCTTCGGGGGATGGGGAGACTGGGAGAGGGGGGAGGGGTGGGAAGATGGGGAAGATGGGGAAGATGGGGGGGAGGGGGAAGATGGGGAGGAGGGGGAGGGGTGGGAAGATGGGGAAGATGGGGAAGATTGCTTCCCACACTTCCCACACTCCCCACACTCCCCACACTCCCCACACTCCCCACACTCCCCACACTTCCCGGTCCCCCCGTCTCCCCGTCCCCCCGTCCCCCCGTCTCCCCTTCAGGCTTCCATCCGCATCGGTCCGAGGTACTTGGTGAGGTAGGGGGAAAACACTTCATAAATCACGGTCATCGGTTTTTTGCGATGCCAAAACAGGTAATGGCGCCCCCAAAACGGCCCTTTTTCGCCAAAAGCTGCCTCTAAAGCTGCCGAGTGACCGTAGTGGATACCTTGGATGTCTCGATATAACTCGGCGTGGAGCTGGGAAAGGCTGTCCCAAATGGGGATAGATTTATTCTGCAAATACTCATCCACCATGCTGGTTTGCCACCAAGAAGCAGCATAAGCTAGGCGTTGTCCTGAAGCTGTCCGCAGCCATACTTGGCGACGGAGGCGCGGACCGGGAACGGCTTCGATGAGTTGGGGGGCGCGATCGTCCGACAGCCCGATCGAGGACATATCAATCACATCCACCTCCGTCGGTTCCCCAGTAAGCAGCTTCAGGTGACGGGTGGGCGAACCATCACCCAAAAGCAAAATCTGCCATGCTGGTGCTAACTGTGTATGGGGTAAGCCTCGTATCACCGTCTCTTCCCCCCCTTCCCAGACGGGAGTCAGAGCGTGCCATGTGGGATACCGGTGCGGGTCCGGGGCCCGCTTAGTGTCTTTGGGGTTGAAAGTTGCAGTCAATTTCTTTACATAACTTAATAACCTTTTTCATCATAGCGCTATTTACCTATTCCCTTGCGGCTCCAAACAGGCGACTAAATCGGCAATATTGGTGAAATCAAACAGGGATTTCTCCCAGTTCCCCTGGCCAAATGACCAATGACCAATCAAATCACTAGCGTTTCATGGCGCGTTCCATATCTCGCTTATCATCGCGGCGTTTGGAATCTTCGCGTTTATCAAACAGCTTTTTCCCCTTGCCCAAACCGATGAGGACTTTTACCCAGTTGCCTTTAATATACATTTTTAAAGGCACTAAAGTTAAGCCTTTTTGCTCGATTTTACCAATCAGCTTGCGCAGTTCTTGGCGATGAAGGAGGAGTTTGCGGGTGCGGCGGGGGTCGTGGTTGAAAAATTGGCTGGCTTTTTCAAATGGGGAAATGTGGACGTTGAGCAGCCACAATTCGCCATCTCTAATCAAAGCGAAGCCGTCTTGTAAGTTGACTTTCCCGCCTCGGATTGATTTTACCTCGGTGCCCCGCAGTTCGATTCCCGCTTCGTAAGTTTCGAGAATCTCGTATTTAAACCGCGCTTGGCGATTATCAGTAAAAATTTTTGGTCCTGAGCTTTTTTCTGCCATAATTTTTGTCCTTTGATAATTGATAATTGATAATTGACAATTGTCAATTATCAATTCAGTGTTGGTATCTTAACCCAGATTTAGTTAAGAAACCCGGTTTCTGGAGTTTCTAATTACTGTGTAAAATCAGCTTTTCTTCTCCTAGTTTGGCATTCCCCGACATGGCCCACCTACCGGTAGCTTTGTTGCCATTGAGGCGATAGTCGATCGCGGCGAAACCGTCCCCCGGTCCCCAACCAACAATTAGCCAATCATCGACGCGCAAACCCACCCCCATATAAATTTGCTGACCAACTCGCCAGGAGACTTGATAGGTATCACGTGTTTTTCTAATTTGCAAAGAGCCACGATAAGAATGAACCTCATCCTCCATATCTGTGATGCCCGGGTCGGTGCCTTGGATCTGATATTCCCCCTCAAGCCGCCCCGGAGTACCGCCGCTGGCTTTTTCTAACCCGATTTTGCCATCAATTTCAGAAAATGCCCACTTGCCATCGAGGGTGCCATCGCGGTTGATGCGGTAGGCGGCGACGCCATAAACTTGGTTGTTGAGGCCATAGCCCACGAGTAACCGCCCGTCTTGGTAGAAACCCAAACCGGAGTAACTGCCATTGGATGTGTCCCAGGTGAGGCGGTAAAGGTCTTCGGCGTCGCCGCTGGTTTCAATCTCTAGATTACCAGTATATTCCTCGCCGGTGGGGGTTTTGGCTTCGGTAATCGTCCAGCTACCTAGGAGGGTTTGCTGTCTTTGGGCCAGTATTTGGGGAGGGGGCGAATTTGGGAGCAATGGCCCGGTGGTTAACCCTACAGGGGTGAGAGCGAGAACAGTGGCGCAGCTAATCAGTAAAGCAGATGTAATTTTAGTGTACATACTCAAAATATTGCAAAACAGCATTGGGAGACAAGAGTTTGTCGTAGGGCTTTAGCCCTCAATCGAATGGTTTGTAGTTGGGCTTTAGCCCTCTTTGAGGGGTTCGTTTTTGTGGGCTGAAGCCCAACTAAGAACTTTGAAGAGGGCTGAAGCCCAACTAAGAACTAAAGATGGGGCTGAAGCCCAACTACGAGCCTGATTTGTCTATCCAAGATGACCTGTTTCGGGGGTTGGGTGTTTCGGGACTGTTGGCGGCGAGTTGCCGGGTGGGCTGTGGGGTGATATGATAGCTGGGGCGGTGGCGGTGGGAATTCTTTTGGAGAATGGAAATTAAGGGATGATGAACGAGAAAAAATCCCTTTCCCGCACGGAAAGAAAACCAAGCACTCCTGTTACCCGTCAAGGGCGATCGTCTGGGGGGTGGACGGCTCCCCTATGGTCCCTGGTGGATTCTTTGTGGGCGGGCTCATCGGACTTGGAGCGGGGGAATAAGCTGTTTGAAGCTGGGGACTATGGGGGGGCGATCGGCTTCTACAACCGAGCGATTGACAAAAAGCCGGGATTAAAAGCAGCTTGGTTGCAGCGGGGTATTGCCCAGATGAGTTTGCAGCAGTACGCGGAGGCGATCGCCTCTTTCGATGGGGCCGTAGCCCTCAAAGCTGATGACTATTGGGCCTGGACTCTGCGGGGTTGCTGTCTCTACAATTTGCAGCAGCTACAAGAAGCTCTCGCCTCCCTAGACCAAGCGATTTTAATTGACCCGAAACATTGTGAAGCCTGGTATCAGCGGGGTCGCTGTCTGGAAGACTTGGAAAATTACCCAGAAGCAGTGACGGCATATGGTCGGGCTCTGAAAGCTAATCCCAATGTAGCAAGCATTTGGTATCATCAGGCCAAAGCCCTGGTGCAGTTGGGGCGCTATCGCCCAGCGGTGGCAGCATACGATCGGCACCTAGAACAAGCCCCAGATAATTTCGTGGCTTGGTATGAGCGGGGCGATGTGTTGCAGGAACTGCAACGCTATCCCGAAGCCGTCGCCGCTTATGAAAAAGTCCTGGTTTTGGCCCCAGATAACGCCGCCGCTTGGTTACAGCGGGGTGTTGCCTTAGCGCAGATGCAGCGCTACACCGACGCGGTAGCATCTTATGATAAAGCCCTGCAGCTAGTGCCTTCCCACCCAGGGGTTTGGTTTTACAAAGGCATGGCTCTGAAGCATCAATGGTCAGAAGCCGCGATCGCCTGTTTCGACAAAGCCATAGAATTGCAGCCCAACTGGCCGGAAGCATGGTTAAATCGAGGTTTAGCGCTGTGCGATGCCAGTCAATACCGCGCCGCTCTCGCCGCTTTTGATAAGGCTACCACTCTCAACCCCGAATGGGAAACCGCTTGGTTAGGGCGGGGTTTGGCTCTCCACGGTTTGCAGCGTTATAAAGATGCGATTTTGGCTTATAGTAATGCTCTGCAAATTCAGCCTCATTATCCCGAAGGGTGGTATCACCGGGGCAGAGCCTTGGATGAATTGGGACAAAATACCGAAGCTCTTGCCGCTTATGATAAGGCGATTAGTATTTTGTCGGAGTCGGATTTATTGACTTATCAGGTATGGTTGCAGCGCAGCTCAGTGCTGGAAAAAATGCAGCAATACCCAGAAGCTCTGGCATCTTATGGGAAGGTGATTGAGCTGAAACCAGATAATATTGAAGCCTGGTTAAAGCGGGGAGAGTTGTTGATGAAAATGGAGCGTTACTCGGAAGCTCTCGCCGCCTATGATGAGGCAATTGGGATTTGGCCGAATCATTATGAGCCGTGGTTGCGCCGTGCTAAGGTGTTGGGGAAAATGGCGGCTTATAGTCAAAGTATTGCTGCGTGCGATCGAGCGATTCAAATCAAACCTAACCTTGTCCCGGCTTGGTTGCTGCGCGGACAAATGCTGGAAACTCTCCACCGTTACTCCGAGGCGATCGGCTCTTACGGAATTGCCATAGAAATGCAGCCCGATAACACCGAAGCCATTGTCAACCGTCAGCGCCTCCTTAACCTGCTGCAAGAATAAATGGGTTTGTCATTTGTCATTTGTCTTTTGTCCTTTGTATGAATAAATATTCTTATGGTAGGCGCACGACATCGTTAAGAGCTAGTTTATAAAAAAATCAAAAAACCCTGCTAGGGGTTAGGAAATATGGTATAGTCATTTCAATTAAGAATGAGAATAGTTTTTTGGTTAAACCCCACCGCTGATCAGCCCTCACCCCCGTCTCTCCCAGGTGGGGAGTTTGGGGAGTGTGGGGAGTGTGGGGAGTGTGGGGAGTGTGGGAAGTGTGGGA
>DVDU01000170.1 GCA_015296065.1 Oscillatoriaceae cyanobacterium M33_DOE_052
AATTTATGTCAGCTTAATCGCTTATCTAATTTTACGAATTATATCTATTCCCGAAGAATGGGGGAATAAACTTTTAGATAAATTCCGCTATTTACAATGTTGTATGTGTCAAAAAATTAGTTATGTTCATTGGTTTGAGGATATGACGTTTTTTGAATAATTTAGGCATCAAAGACATAAGTGTAACTTTTTATGTAAAGTTTTGTATCGACATTCAACATTTCTGGGTTGTTACCATTAACTGGGTGTTGGCGGAAGCGCTGAGGCATTCTTCGGCTAATTCTGGCAATAAGCGGGGGTGGAGGTGGTTTTCTGGTTCTTCAATGCCGCAGAATAAAGGCGGTTCGGGGTCGGATAATACGGTGAGGTAGGCGAGCATTTTCAGAGTGCCATCGGAGGCGAATTTAGCGAGAATGGGTTGAGTGAAAGGAGCATCTTTAATTTGCAGCAATAGTCTGCCATCTTGCATCATTTCTGCATCGACTCTTTCCAGACGGGGAACGCGACTGGAAAGAGTCTGCAAAATTTGCTGCAAGCGTTCTGGGTGTTGTTCTTTGAGGTATTGAATAACATTGGGTAAGTTATCGCCGGTGGGGGATAATCTTTCTTGGGGACCGGCTTCTGGGAGGCTGCGGGTGCTGTCGGCGGTTAAATAGGAAAGATACCAACCGGTGATAAACTGGCGTAAGGCGCTAACGCGGGGGTGTTTGGCGAACTGTCCGAGGGTGCTAACTGCGAGCATTTCTGGGGAGTTGAGTTTTTCAGATATGCGATCGTCTTTTTCATCTGGCATTTCCCCGGTAATGACTTGTCCCTCGCCTTGTTTAAAATCGAGAAACTTAAAAGGTTTGCCTCTTTCACCGCGTCGCCATTGTAGCCATTCTTCTGCCACTTCGGGGCCTTTGTTGCCTTCAGCAATAGCAAGATGATAGGTGATAAGTGGAGATTTGGATTTTTCCCGGTATTTTAGCTCAATGATAATTTCTCCATCAACGCCACGGGTGCGCAATTCCCGAAACCTCCCTCGCCGATCGCAGGCTTTGCGCAAACCAACGGTAAAGCATTCTGACAAAAAAGCAAATACATCAAAAATCGTTGATTTGCCACTGCCATTCGGCCCTAAAAACACGGTGAGGGGGGTAATGCCTTTGAGTTCTAAGTCACGGAGAGCGCGGTAGTTCTGAACTCGCAGGTATTCTATGCGCATAGAGAAACCGGGTTTCTTAACTAAATCTAGGGTATGATGCAGGGGTTATCGCAGAAACCCGGTTTCTACTCATGGCGTTACCTAGGTTTCTCACCGATGATTTTACCATAGAGAAACCAGGTTTCTTCACCAAATCTAGGGTATGATACAGGAGTTATCCCAACCTGCTTCCGGTTTCTCCGACAAAGGACAAGTGACAAATGACAAAGGACAAGGGACAAAATCATCTTTATTTAAAAGGGGGAATCGCTGCAGGTAAACCCACGCGCATAAATAATTTGGCAAATCCTTGGGAAAAGTGTTCTAAGAATGGGGATTTTAACCGCCAGCGGTTTCCTAATTCAGTTGCTTGTTTTAGAAGATAATCATAGGGCAAGCTATGTATTTCTCTAAAATCTACTACTAAGGCGGCTCGGTTGTCATCTGGGTTGGTGGGTGACGCCAGCAGGTGCAATCCTTCTACTCTACCTTTTCTCACTTCTTCCCATTTGCCTCTTTTGGCTAAATGGGGGTTAATTTCCTCAAATTCTGATAAGGAGTAAATCCGACAAAGAGCCACCAAACGGACTTTGTTGTTTTCCAGGTCGCAGCTTTGGGTTAAAACAATCAGGTCAAATACATTGAACACTACATCTATTTCTTTACTTTCGCTGTTTTTGGCCAAATCTGTCGGGTCGAATACTGGCACTGGTACGAGACATCCCGGCAGGTAATCTCCCTGCCTGAGTGTTGCCTCATTTACTTGCACCCAGAAAGGCTCGATGGTCATTCTTCTTCATCTAGAGGATAAGGCAGGGGTTTTCCACGCCCTTGAAATTGGGCTCGCATCCGCACGGTAAAAGAGCGTTTAGGTGGCCCAGGGCGGTAAGTTATTTCACTTACATCTTCTATGGCGTCGCTAATTTCTGTCAAATATTCCCGCCAAATCTCCTCAGTTACCTCGGTGATTTTTTGCCGCTCTGGGCTTTGCCCTGCGGGGATAGATGTTACGTCCCGCACCAGCATTATGGGCGGTGCTTTAATTTGATGGGGAGGGGGTGCTAGAATTGTAGCCATTAGTGAATCAGCTCCCTTGTGCGATCGGTAATACAGGCTTCAAATACTAAATCGGTACGATCGTGCAGTTTTTCTATAGCTGCCCACAGCCCCGGTTCATCGTGGGGGATATCAATTTCTTGATATAGGTCAATATCCAACAAGATAGAAACTGAATCTGGCTGAGTAGGCGGGACGATCGCCTCATTTAGAACCAGCATCCCTTTGATATCTTCCTGGGGAATTTGCAACTGCATGAAATAGCCGCTTAAACCTTGTGACAAGTCTGGGGAAACTTCCGGTACTGTCCGCAGGTATTCTTTTAAATCACCCAGGGGGAGGGGTACATCCACTCGGTTAATATAGCGGATGGCGACGCGGGTAATGGCTTTTGGCTGAGTGAGTTCGCGATAAATATGCCACAGGCGCATTGCTTCATCCCGAAATCTCTCCCAGCAGTCGTAGGGAGCTAGGCGACTGAAGGTGAAGCCATCGAGGCGCGCCTGAACAGCCTGTTTCTCGTCACTGCTCCAATAGCAATAGCCAATTTGAGTTTGACTGGCTGTGGTGCCCACACTAGGACCTGCCGTCATTTGCCCCTGGAAAACCAAGATATCCTGAAGTTTGGGGTAGTCCGCCTCGATGGGTTGATGCACTCCGGTTAATGTGGTGAGTGCTACCCCATCAGGAAGTTCCACCCGCAGGTTAATTACCGCTTCGGCGATCGGCGATCGTGAGTAATGTTTTCTTGGCTCCATATATCTATTGTAGATGCCCGCGCCTCTGGAAGCAAGAAGTGAACAGAAATTCCTCGACCCCAATCTAGATATACAGTTGCATATTAGCAACTTCATATTTAATGATTGCTGCAACCAGATAAAGCTATAGCACTATTTTAAATAAGCCCCTCTCTGGGGAGAAGTTTCATCACCAAATCTTGGTTATCACAGAAACCCGGTTTCTATCTCATGGCGTTACCTAGGTTTCTCACCGATGATTTTACCACATCAACTCTTCCCTAGCTACTCTACAGAAACCAGGTTTCTTAACCAAATCTAGGGTATGATGCAGGAGTTATCGCATTGGGTATCAGTTTCTTTTCCAAGAGACAAGGGACAAATGACAAGGGACAAAGGACAAATGCAATTAATGAATCCTGGTCGCGGGATTGACATACTAATACCATATCTGCGTCCCCAGTGGCCAACGATCGCCCGAGCGATGGCCTGCACCTTGGGCTTTACCATATTTTGGCCAATTTTGGCGCAACTGGCGGGAAAAATTGCCGGTTTTATTGGGGCGGGAAATGTGGGAGCAACTGCCCAAGTCGCCGCGATCGCCGCCCTCGTATTTCTGCTGCGCGGTGCCGTACAATATGGCCAAGATGCCCTCATGGCTAAAGCCGCCTTAGCCATTTCCCTATCCTTGCGCCAACGCACTTGCGCCCACCTCCTAACCCTCAGTCCCGGTTATTTTACCACCGCCAAAAGTGGCGATATCTCCTACCGCCTCACCGAAGATATCGATCGCATCGGCGAAGCCATCAACAAATTTTTCCATCAATTTGTCCCCTGCATCCTGCAACTCTTAATCTTGCTGGGGTACATGATTTATCTCAACTGGCAACTCACCGCCGCCACCTTCATCATCGCCCCAGGGATGGCAATTTTAATTGGTTGGTTTGGCGAAAAACTGCGGATTTATTCCCATCGCAGTCAAAGCCGAATTTCTGATTTATCCGCCTTAATTGCAGAAGTCGTTAGCGGTATCCGTATCGTCCAAGCCTTCGCCGCCGAAGAATATACCCTACAACGATTTTCCCACGAAGCCCAACGCCACACCGCCGCCAGATACGCCGCCGAACGCCTGAAAGCCATTCAATTTCCCGCCATCGGCTTTTTAGAAGCCTTAGCCGTCCTACTCCTATTTTTACTCGGCGGGTGGCAAATTGCCGCAGGTAATTTAACCGGGGCAGATTTTGTCAGCTACTGCGCCGCCGTCGCCCTATTAATCGACCCCATCTCCATTACCACCAGTAATTATAATGAATTCAAACAAGTAGAGGCATCGGTTGACCGGATTTTTGAACTATTAGCCGTGACCCCGCAGGTAGTTGATACCCCCAATGCGATCGTCATGCCCCCAGTCAAAGGTTTAGTAGAATATCGCCAGGTCAGCTTTGCCTATGAACCGGGGCAAATGGTGATAGAAAATCTCAATTTAGTGGTAGAACCAGGAGAAGTAATTGCCCTAGTGGGTGCTTCCGGGGCGGGCAAAACCACGATGATCAACTTACTCCCGAGATTTTACGATATCTTATCTGGGGAAATCCTCATTGATGGCATCAATATCCGGGATGTGCAGCTCGCCAGTTGGCGGCGACAAATTGGCATTGTCCCCCAAGAAACTTTGCTATTTTCTGGCACCATCGCCGAAAATATTGCTTTCGGACAGTTGGACTGGGACACAACGGCGGTAGAAGCCGCCGCAAAAGCCGCTAACGCCCACCAATTTATCACGGAAATGCCCGAAGGTTATTACACAGGGGTGGGAGAAAGGGGGGTGAATCTTTCTGGGGGACAGCGACAGCGAATTGCGATCGCTCGGGCGGTTTTGCTCGACCCCCGCATCCTGATTTTAGACGAAGCCACATCCGCTTTAGATGCAGAGTCTGAGGCTCTGGTACAGGAAGCCTTAGAAAGGTTGATGCAAAACCGCACGGTGTTTATTATTGCTCACCGCCTCGCCACCGTGCGCCGGTGCGATCGCATTTTAGTTCTAGAACGGGGCCGCATCATTGAAGAAGGCACCCATCAGCAACTACTGGAACGTGGCGGACGCTACGCCAGTTTTCACGCCCAGCAATTTTATTGAAGTGGGCTTTCTTCCTTCAAATCCTCTAAAACTTGCATGGCTCTATTGATTTTGCGATTGGCCTCTTGAATAAATTCCTGCCACAGTTGCGGGCCATTGTCTTTGTCAGCAAAAGACCTCGCGAGATTGTGTGGCCAGTTGAAATCCTCCCAATCATCTCCCGCTTCGGGGATTTTGCCATTTATATCGGCATATTCCTGCAATTTAGAGCTGGCTGGACCAAAATCAAAAATGTAGAAAGACATCAGTAATCCTTTGGTGTGTTTGTCATTTGTCATTTGTCCTTTGTCATTTGTCCTTTGTCCTTTGTACGGGCGATTCGCGAATCGCCCCTACTCTTTTGCTCATACAAAGAACCAGGGACAAAGGACCAGGGACAAAGGACAAGTGACAAATGACTAGGGACAAATGACAACGAATCAATTTTATCATCTGGAATCAACTAGACTAATTTCTCCCGGCGCTGTCGCTGGGATGCCAACCCATCAGCCAGACGGGTGGTTTCTGGTAACCGGTATTTGGGGGTACAGCGGAGTACATATTCAATAGCTGTGGGAAGGCTGATTTTATGACCAATAGAGACATATATCGGCTTCACCCCGGGGCGAGTGCAAACCACGGCGCCAATGACTTCCCCGTTATCTATCAGGGGTTGCCAAGTACCCCGATCGTGCCCCAGTGGTTCATGTTGACCGATAAACCGAGACTTCGCCACCCCGATCGAGGGGATATTTGTAATGACACCTAAATGACAGGCGAGACCGAAACGGCGAGGATGCGCGATACCCTGACCATCGCAGAGGAACAAGTCAGGAGTAGTTTTAAGTTGACTGAGAGCTGCTAAAATCGCCGGGACTTCACGGAAAGACAGATATCCTGGAATGTAGGGGAAAGTGGAGGGGACCTCCGCCACGGCTTGTTCCACTGGCTGCAGCTGGGGAAAACTCAGCACCACCACCGCCGCCCGGGCGATCGTATTTTCGGCATTGTAGCCCACATCCACACCAGCAACATAGACCACCGGGGGCAAATCGTCCGTAGTCATCACTCGAGAGCGAAGTTGCTCTTGGATGGTAACAGCCTCCGCAGCGGTAGTGGGCCAAACGTGACCTGGTTCAATCTGGCTTCCCATATCCCCAGCCTTTTTAGCCCTTATCATAGTATATGGGACGTACTGTCACAACCCCACGACACAGGAGAAAAGTCATATGAAAAGAATCTCTACCGTTGACCACACTAAAACCATTGCTGGACTAGCGGCTGTGGGTTTTGGCGGCATCGCGATTTTGATATTAGCCAGCACTTTAAAGCCCTTTGTCATTGTCAACGCAGGCGAGCGGGGGGTAGTAATGAAATTCGGGAAAGTTCAGGATACCATCTTAGATGAAGGCATTCACGCCATCATGCCGATCGTTACCACAGTAAAACCCATCACAGTGCGGGTGCAAAAGAACAATTTAGCGGCGCAAGCCGCTTCTAAAGACTTACAACAAGTTTCCCTAGATGTAGCTCTCAATTGGTCAATTGATAAAGAGCGAGTCAATGAAATCTACCAGCGCATCGGGGATGAAGACCAAATCTTAAATCGCATTATTAATCCAGCGGTTGCGGAAGTGGTCAAAGCCACCACCGCCCAAAAAAATGCCGAAGAAATCATTACTAAACGCACGGAATTAAAGCAAGATATTGACAATCAATTGAAAGATAGATTATCGCCATACGGAGTGGTAATAGAGGATACATCTTTAGAAAATGTGGGTTTTTCTGAGGAATTTTCTAAGGCAATTGAAGCCAAGCAAATCGCAGAGCAGGAAGCCAAACGGGCTCAGTTTATTGCGCTAAAAGCCGAGCAAGAAGCCCAGGCGGAAATCAACCGCGCCAAAGGCCAAGCCGAAGCCCAAAGGCTACTGCGGCAAAACCTCACCCCAGAAATTCTTCAGCAGCAAGCAATTGAAAAATGGAATGGGCAATTTCCCACGGTCATGGGGGGTAATGGGGCATTACCACTGATTAATATTGCACCCCCAGGGACACCAGCAGGGCGATAGATGTCACAGGAGGAAAATTTTGTCATTGGTCATTAGTCATTGGTCGCTGGTGATTTGACAAAAGACTTTTGACAAATGACAAAAATCAAATTTTGCTAAACAGCTTGTTGAGGAGCAGGGGGGGGATATCGGAGATGGGGAGGACGTATTTGGCCGCACCGAGAGCGATCGCCTCCTTGGGCATCCCAAAAACCACACAGCTAGCCTCATTCTGGGCGATAGTGAGCCCCCCAGCGAGGGAGATAGAGAGCATCCCATCAGCGCCATCCCGCCCCATCCCGGTGAGCAAAACGGCGATCGCCCCTGCACCGTAGCGAGCCGCGATCGCGTTAAACGTCACCGTCACCGATGGACGGTGGCCCGCACAAGGTGGCGCCGAAGAATAAACAAACCTACCGCCGCTGTCAAACTCCAAATGTTTGCCCTCTGGGGGAAAATAAACATACCCTGGTTGCGGCTTTTCTCCCAAAGGTGCGATTTTCACCTCCACCATACATTCAGAATTTAACCAATCCACCAATCCCTGCAAAAACCCCTCGCTGATATGCTGAATACACACTGTAGGTACAGGAAAGTTGGCAGGTAACTGGGAAAGAATCCCTTGCAGGGCTTGGGGTCCTCCCGTAGAGGCACCGATCGTCAGGATTTTAAAATTCGTAGTAGGCAACCTCGGTGTAGAAGGGAGCGGCGTTTTTTTCACTTTGGCTAGCTCTTGATGAGGCTGAGGCAACCCTGTGGCTCCCGCCCCCCGTGCGCCAGATAGTCGCCCCAATGACATACTACCCGGTTTTGCCCCATCTAACTGAGGTTGCACATTGGCTCGGCGCAATGACGACCCCATCTCACTCCCACCACCACCAGCGGACCGCCCCAGGGACACCTCTGCAGAGGCGCTTCGCTGGTCCTCAGCGGGGGAACGGAGCGATCGTATTCCCACCCCCCCAACTTCATCCGCCGTTCCCGAAACCGGAGGTATCGGCTGAAATGTTTTTGTTTTGCGGCGGATGGTGAAAACCGAAACCCCCGCCAGGACTCGAATTTTTGCCAGCAGCTCCTGCTTAAGAATCTCGTAATTATTCCCAGTAATTCCAGAGCGGGGTTTCGGAAACACATCCACCGCCCCCGCATCAAGCAGCTTAAAGACATTATGAGTATCCTCTGGCTGCACCGAGGAACTAATCACCAGAATGGGCTTAGGAAACCGAGACATAACCTCAGAGGTAAATTCTAAACCCCCCATTCGTGGCATATGCAAATCCGTGCAAATCACATCGGGCTGCACCCGTGGAATCATTTCCAAGCCTTCAATGCCACTTTTAGCAGCCCCTACCACTTCGATTTCTGGTGGTGCATCCAAAATCCTTTTCAGGATAATAGTTGCCACCGGTGAATCTTCCACAATGAGAACCCGAATCAGCTTTTTATTCATTGGTCATTGTCAATTGATAATTGATAATTGATAATTGATAATTGATGACTGATAATTGATAACTACCAATTTTTAATGGTTAATTTTTAATGGTTAATTATCAATTATCAATTATCAATTGTTAATTATTTTTCAGAAAATTAACCTCCTCAAAGTTTCCGTAAGCAGAGTTTGGTTAAAACTGCTTTTAGTGATATAAGCATTTGCCCCGGCTTCGGCACCCCGTCGCTTATCCTCATCCTTAGCCAAAGAAGTCACCAGAATGATGGGCAAATCGCTGTATTCCTTAATTTGGCGGATTTTCGCCGTAAGTCCCAACCCGTCGAGATTGGGCATTTGCACATCAGAAATCACCGCATCAAAGGAACGAGACTGGAGTTTGTTAAACCCATCCATGCCATCCACCGCCGTCACCACTTCATAGCCAGCAGCCTCTAAAATCCGCTTTTCTTGAGTGCGTGTGGCGATCGAATCTTCCACCAACAGGATGACCTTCTTGCGCTGAATACTATCCTTTGCCCCATCAGAATTGGCGACAGGAGCGTGAACCTTGCGCACCGACCTGAGCAAATCCTGGGGATTCAAAACCATACAAACTTCCCCAGTACCCAGAATCGTAGCCCCCGATACATTGCGCACCCGCTGGAGTAGTTTACTTTGGGGTTTGAGTACCACATCCTGCTCATCGAGCAGACCATCCACAATCAGTCCGAGGGTTTCATCCCCCACCTGACAGATGATACAAGGCCGCGCCGCCAAGCGAGAGTCTGAGTCAATTTTACCCTTTTCTCCCCCCGTGCCTCCTTTCCAATAGGGTTTGGCGAGACTGCCCGTCTCCTGGTCTCCAGCTCCCCGAGGGGCGGCTTGGCCCTGCTCGTTGGTCTTGCTTGAGGTTTGGTTCGCCCGGGAGAGCGTTTTCTGTCTGGGAGACAATTGCAGCAAATCCGCCAGGGGAATTACAGAGATAGGCTGACCCTCGATCAGGATAGTTTCTCGGCCTTCGATGCAAAAAATTTCCTCCTGGGGAAGCAAGCGCGCCATTTGCACAAACTCCACCGGTAGGGCATAAGTAATGCCATCGACGGCAATGAGCAGCACATGGGCGGTGGCAAGGGTAGTGGGCAGTTGGATGCGCAGGATGCAGCCCTTGCCGGGGGTGGAGTCAACATGGATCGAACCCTTGAGGCGCTCCACATTGGTGCGTACCACGTCCAAACCCACGCCTCTGCCGGAAACTTCGGTAACGAAAGTGCGGGTAGAAAAACCGGGCGCGAAGATGAGGGACTGGATCTGGTTCGCAGTCATAATCGCCAGTTCGTCTTCCCTGGCGATCGCCCGCCGCAGAGCCGTCTCCTTGATTTTTTCAAGATCAAGTCCGCAACCATCATCTACCACTTCAATTATGACATTACTGGCGGTTTGGTAGCCCCGCAGCCGAATTGTGGCGACTGGTGGTTTGCCGCTGCGCTCTCGATCGGACGGTATCTCGATGCCGTGATCCACAGCGTTGCGGATCATGTGCATCAAGGGGTCTTTCATCTCTTCGAGGATGCGCTTATCGGCTCTGGTTTCCCCTCCTTCAATAATCAACTCCACTTGTTTGGCTTGCTGCTTGGCCAGGTCCCGCACCATGCGGGGAAACATATTAAAGATGGTAGATAGGGGCAGCAAGCGCAGGGTACGGACGCCTTCTTCTAATTCATCGGTGATGACATCCAGGCGGGTGCTGTCTTCATAAACGGAGTTGCGCAGGCGGGTAATCCGATCGAGAAGGTATCCTAAGCGTTCTTCGGCGCGGTGGTGGAATTCTTGTAACTGGCCAATAGCTTCGCCACCTTTAAATTTATGGCCATTACCATTGGAAATGTAGCCCTTCACTTCCCCATTCACATGTCCATTATTCCCACTCCGTCCATCTCCCTGGGTGATTTCTTCGATGAAGAAGCGATTCATAAAAGCATCGCGGCTCCATTCTTCGCACAAGTTGAGGATTTCTTCCACATCAGCCAGTCGGTGAGAAATTCGACTTTTAGTAACAGTCAGCTCCCCAGTTTGGGTCATCAGCGCATCAAGTTTGCTGGTTTCTACCCGAATGGTTTCAATGCGGTATTCACTATCCACCGCCACCGGTGCATCTGCACTGCTGATAGTCGCCACAGAAGCTGTTTGGCCTTTAGCTGGGGCAGGTTCAGCGCCATTAAAGCTAGGGGCGGAGGTGACAGTGGCGCCAGATGGCTCACCAGGGAGGCTTCCCGCCGCTGCTGGGGCACCCGGTGTTGGTGAGGGAGCCTGGTGATTAGTGCCTGACCCCCAAAGACTGACGGGCGAAACCGGGGCAGCGGTGACGGGAGGCTGGGGAGGAGTGGTAGAATTCGCCCCCCGAGTCGGCGCCCGATGAGAGATGGCGGGGGTTGGCTCGGCCCCAGCCCCTACAGTAGCTTCTGGGTGGCGGGTGGCAGTAGGGGCGATTCGCGAATCGCCCCTACTGCCCTCTTGGTCGATCTCCTCTACAGTAGGGCTGGCATTGTCCACCCTATTACTCTCTTGGTCTGTCTCCTCCAAAGGCGGCGCGGCATCTCTAGAGGTTGCTGATATGGGGGGAGCCTCTATTATTGGTGCTTCGTTGGCAACCGCCGCCGGGGAATGTGGGGGAGGAGGCATTGTGTGTGTATTCTCTGTTGGCAGGTGGCTGAGGAGGTTGTTGCCTGAGTCCGGGAGCGGGAGCGGGCTGGAGGCGACGGGTTTTGGGGGGGCGCCCATTAAATGGGCGAGAATGTAGAAGGTATTGATGCCTGATGGGGTGCCAGTGACGGATTCTTGGACGAGTTTGCGGATAGCGTCTAAGCCGTGATAGAGCCGATCGCATATTTCTGTAGTTAGGGGACTGTCTCCCCGCTTGACACTGCCCAACAGGTGTTCCCACTGGTGGGCGAGGGTGGCTACGTCTTTGACCCCAAGCATCCCCGCGTCCCCCTTGAGACTGTGGGCTTCCCGCATCATGTCTTGGACTTTACTATCTGCATCCAGGTTGGTATTTTTCCGCTCACTGAGTTGCTTTTCTAAATACAACAACCCTTCATCTAGTTTGTGCAAATGTTCTTCGCTGGCAATTTTGAATGTCATTCTTAGTTCTTCATCTTCAATCATCATAAGATTGTTCCTCCTGATAGTTTATCGGTGAAAATTGCCCGGAAATGGGGGACGGTGGCCGGTGGTTTGCCCCTTCGGCTGCGATCGCGAGCGGCTTAGCTCACTGAGGGACGGGGGGACTGGAGTCCGGGGATGATGGCTTGATCAGCTCCGTAGATGTAACGCGGACTGCAAGAGCAGCTCCACTGAGGCCATCCCCCTACTCTTTGGCTTCTCCCCATCTTTTTTGCCATTGCGCTTCTCACAAATTACCTCCAATGGTTCTTGAGCCTACCTTCTCGTGCTTCATTTTTCCAAATTGGATTAAGATAATTGGCCTTATGGCCACCACGGCTGATTTTCCAAATAAATTATATCGAAAATTTTTCATTTTTCACCTAGAGTTCATATAAATTTTGAATCAAAATTAATTAACCTAGGAATTGGCCTGATATTATTCACTGAGATAAAAATCTCTCTAGAGCCATCAACAATTATTGCTGGAAAAACTGGGTAATTGTTAATTGTTAATTGTTGATTGGCTCCATTTTTACCTACTAGACTATTTTAAATCATCTGTTTCAGATTTTGGGCAGCGATTTGGAGTTGTTGGACACGGGTTTTGACATTGCTGATGCCCCCAACCGTTTCTCGGGCGGCGCCGTTGAGGGTGTTCATGGCATCTACCACTTGCTCGATCGCCTGCACCTGCTGCTGGGCATTGAGGGAGATTTGCTGGGTACTCATCACAATCTCGTTGATGGCATCCCGAACCCCAGTAAAAGCGGTAGAGGTTTCGCCAACGATTTGGACGCCGCTTTCTACGGTTTTGATCGTTTCATCGGTCATCATCACTGTCAGGTTGATGGCATTCTGGATATCCAAGACTAGGGCAACAATTTTCTCGGCTGAGTTTTTGCTCTGGTCCGCCAGTTTTCTAATCTCGCTGGCCACGACGCCGAATCCTTTGCCGTGTTCTCCGGCTCGCACGGCTTCCACTCCGGCGTTGAGAGCCAAAATATTGGTGCGGTTGGCGATATCGCTGATAATGGTGGAGATGCTGCTAATTTGACTGGCTATCTCGCTCAGGTGCAAAATTTGTCCGGCAGTATCTCCCGCTTTTTCTCGGATGGTATTCATCCCGGAGCTGGTATTTTCTACGGCTTTCATGCCTCGATCGCCTAGGCTGAGGACCTTCTTCGCACCGGTGGCAGAGGCTTCGGCTTGGCTTGCCGAATGTCGTGATGAGGTGCCCAGTTGATTCATCGTGGTGGTGGTTTGATTGACTGCCGTGGCTTGGTGGTTGACCGTGCGCTCTTGCTGCTCCATTGTGGCGGCGATTTCCGTGGATGATTCCGCGATCGCCGTGGCGATGTCGTTGAGGGAACTGGTGGTGCCATTCGCCACCCAAGCCGCGATCGCGCTCATCGCCACCCCTGTACCTATCACTAATCCTACCAAAGCCAACACCAGATTTCTTTGGGCAGCGAACACCTCATCCGTATGATTGAGAATCAGTACCCCCCACTCGATTTTTTCCATCCCCTCCCCAGTAGTAATCGGAACATACGTCACCAACTTGTCCCGCAACTCTTGGCTTACAGGCTTCCCCGCTGCTTGGAGTTCCTGATAATTTTCCACAATCCCGCTCACATTTTGCCCCAGTAAACTCTTTTCAGTAGCAATAAATATTTCGCCCTTCCCATCAATTATATAGTAACTTTCCTGCTGGTAATTTCTCCCACTTTCTGCTAATAACAAGGTGGCCTCTTTCAACAGCCGTTCTATTTCATTCACAGAAATTTTTGTTTGGACTACTCCCAAGAGTTCACCAGTATTTAAGGTTTCAACTGGACGCCCTGCTTCAATTAAATACTGGCCATCTCTATCTAATTGTGGCATGGAAACCGCAAAACCTTTGAACTTAATTACTTGTTGAAATAATAAGTCATTAGCTATGCTAAATGTATTGTTGGTTGGGGCTTGCAACAAAACATTACCCTTGGTGTCTGCCACAATTAAATCAGCATAAATTTTTTTAGAAGTTCTAAAACTTTCCAAAACTCTTTCTTTCTCATCTTGGGGAGTGGCGGCGATGATTTTGGGGTTAACCACAATGCCCAAACCAGATACGGCTCTAATATCACCCCGAATATCACTCAGAGTTTGACTAATGCGATTGCTCATGGCAATAGCGCGAGCTTGTTGATAAGAAATTGCCGCATTTTCTAGACTAGGATTCGTGATGAGATAGGAAATCGTGCCGGTGGCAATAATAGGCACTGTGCCCATAACTATGGAAAAAGCGATCAGTTGATTTCTTAGAGACATATGTCCGGCTTTCTCTGCGGTGAAAATTTACTTTAGTCCTTTGTCTTTTGTCCTTTGTCATTTGTCCTTTGTTTGGTCATACAAGGAACAAGGAACAAGGAACAAGGAACAAGGGACAAGGGACAAGGGACAAGGGACAAGGGACAAGGGACAAGGGACAAGGGACAAGGGACAAGGGACAAGGGACGTTCAAAAAACCCTGACCAATAATCCTATTATACTATTTGCTGGAGTTCCAGAGCTTTTTCTTTGAGCTGGTGGGTGCCGATTTTTGTTTGGGTGATACTGCTGGCGGTTTCGCTCGCGGCCACATTCAGCTCCTTAATTGCTTGGAAGACTTCTTCAATAGAAATCGCTTGCTGGGTGGCAGTATCAGAAATTTGCCCTGATTTCGTAACTACTTGCTCGATCGCATCCTGGACGCGATGAAAAACTACGTCAGTTTCCATAGCGATTTCGCTCAGACTCTTAACGCTATTAGTGCTATCAACTGTAGCATGAACCCCTTGGTTGATCACCGTCTGAATACTGGCAACTAAGATGTTGATATCCCCTGCTGATTGGCGGGTTTCCTCTGCTAGTTTTCTAATCTCCCTGGCAACCACGCCAAAACCGCTGCGCCCCCGTCCACTTTGGGCGTGGGTGGATTCTATGGCGGCATTCAAAGCGAGGATGTTGGTTTGATCGCTGATATCCCCCACCAGATTGGCGACTAGGCCGATTTTGCTGCTCATATCAGAGAGGCGATCGATGTCTGATTGCAAGACAGTTTGTTTCTGTTTCAGGCTGTGAATTTGCCCCTGGGCTTTCTCCAAGGCTTGGCTACCCACTGCTACTAACGCCAGGACTTCCCGGGCTTGGGTGGCGGCGGATTGGGCTTCCGAGGCGGCTTGCTGACAGTCTTGCTGTAGCTGCTGCATTGCCTTGGCGGTGGTGCGGACGGCTCCTGCTTGCTGCTGGCTAACCCGCTCTTGTTGCTCTGTGGCAACGGCGATTTCTGTGGAGTTGCTGGCGATCGTGCTGATGATGTCTGTGAGGGTGGCCACGATCGCCCGTTTGATAATCCAAAAACCAACGGGAACCCCAAACAGCAGTGTCACCGCCACCAAAGGAATAAAAATTAACTGTGTTGTCACATATACCTGTGTGGCTTTATCCCGCTCTTTCGCCGCCACATCTAGCTGGATCTGGATCAAGTCCTGAATTTTCCCTGTGAGGGGGTCGATCGTATCATAAAGCCGACCGTCAAAAATAGCGATTTGGCGCCCATCGCCCGTGGCCAGAACTTGCCGCAATATCCCTATCTCCTGATTGGCGCGGAATAATAACTCTTCCGCTTCGCCCACCAGCGTCTTTTCTTCGGGAGTTAGCTTGGTGGAGAGGTATTTTGTCCAATGTACATTACTTTCCCTCATTACGGTATCGATCACTGTCAAAGCCACTGCCGGAGGCAACCTGCCAGCATTAGCCTTGTTCACCGCATCAATTACACTGATGCCGTAAGCATCAGAAATTAGCTTTAACTGCTGCAAAGGCACTACCCGGTCATCGTATATCGTGAGGACTTGCCGATCTATATTACCAAAAGCATATAGAGAGTATCCCGCTAATCCCACTAGAAAAACAATTGGGATTGCAAATCCGACATAAAGGATTTTGCCTAATTTCATTAGAGCTGTCCTTCAGGCTATTAACATCTAAGCATTCGCGCATCCAGATTTATTGGCTTATCCCAGGGGGAGTAGGGGCGAATATTTTTCCCCCACAAAAAAGGCCGGACAAAATCATCATTTATCTTGGGTTTTGTCCATTTTGGTTGATCCACAACATCCCTACCCACGCCGAAGCGTCAGCCTGGTGGCGGCTGCCAACCGATCGCCTGTATTATAGCCTGGAGTGGTTCCACAATTCTTTTTTCATGGCAAAACTCACCCAACCACATTGACTTTGGCTGAGCTAACTATCAAGAATTGTATCAAATTCTCATAATTTTGATTAAATTTATCATTTTTTTGGCAAAATCTTAATTTTCTGTGACAAAATTTTATTTTTATTAACCTTTTAGAAAAAATTTACTCAGAATATAGACCATCTTAACTGCACTTTTCCCAGAGTAATTTAGGAGATATAGTCAATTCAAATAACAATGAAACAGTCGCTCGGACCCTCATCGCCACACCCCCAACTCCGGCGGCGGGAGAAGGGGGTGTAGGGGCGATTCCCTTTCCACCCCTACCGCGATCGCCCCTGCACCCAAGCCATCCTCCCCACTTCAATCATCAGGGAACTGCCAGCAGGCAATACGTTCTATATTCTTGCTCCCACAATGGGGGCAAGCAGCATCCTCCGCCGAATCAACCCACTCCGCCTCACAATGGCGACAATGGCAGAAAATATTATGGCGATTTGCTTCCTGTAGGGTTAACTGCCACTGGTGGATTTCGGCTGGGGTGAACTGACTATTTTTGGACATTTTCCTATTTGGTGCGCTATCATTAATTACATAATACCAAAAGATGAGATTTGGTTATGGCTGTTGACATATTTGATGCCAATTATTATCGCTCCGTCAACCCCGACTTAGCGGGCATGAGCGATGAGGAAGCTCGGCAACACTTGATGACCTATGGTCTGGATGAAGGCCGCGACTTTTCCCCATATGTGGATTTAGATATTTATCGGGAAAGTAGCGCCGACTTAGCGGCGGCTGGTCTGACGACTAACCGGCAACTTTATGAACATTTGATGAATTTCGGAGTAGAGGAAGGACGCCGGTTTTCTCGCGAGTTTGATGCTTCTGTGTATGCGGCCAATAATCCCGACTTAATGGCGGCTAGTATGGATAATGAGCAACTGTTTACTCATTATCGCACCTATGGCGCCGCTGAAGGACGAGTAGCTGCATCTGTGCCTAGTGATGTGGCTACCAGCATCATGCCGCCAGCGTTTCCTCCTTCCGGGGGAGATATCTCGCCACCGTTACCAGTTCCCGTCCCACCAGAGGAAGATGCACCGCCCATTTCTTTTGCTGCTCCCGCCACAGACACGGGAGATGCTCTCAATGCTTCTATTGATGTGGGGGTGAGCAGTTTTAACATCAGCTTAAACAATTCTGTGGGTAGCAGTGACCCGAACGATTATTATCGCTTTGTGGTGGGCACTCCAGTCAATGTTTCTCTGTCCCTTTCTGGCTCGGTGGGGGCGGAAATGTATCGTGATGCTGACGGGGATAACACCATAGAGCCGGGAGAAATGGTGGCTACTGTGGCTAGCGGTTTGAGTAGTTCGGGAATATATTATGGCGGCTCTAATATTTCCATCAGTGGCGGCTTGACTGAGGGTAATTACTATGTGCGGGTGTTTTCCTCGGAGGATAGTGCAGACTATACCCTAAATTTATCTGCCAATGAATCTTATTACTACCCGCCGGTGCCTATAGCTATGTAGTGATGGGTGCTGGTTTGGTAGATATTAGCGAGAGAAACCCGGTGGCGCAAAAAACCGGGTTTCTGCCTGGATGGTAACGATCGCCACAGAATTAACTCAAGTATTTGGCAAAATGGGGCAAAATTACTGGCCATATCCTAATTTTAACAGCCAGAGGGATAATTATGACAAATGGCGTTAAGGGAGAAATGACTTGGAAACCGGAGGGAGTCAGCGGCAAGTTACTATATCTGCGCCTGAAACCATTTGAGCCTTGGCGTTCTTACAAAGAATTTCCTCAGTATTTTCGTCCGGATCCGCCCACCCATTCCCAAGGCTATGCCACATTTTTGCACTTACTCCGCAGTGGCTGGAAGGTGATTACTTAGGAAGGTTCGTAGTTGGGCTTTAGCCCAAACTCCAGGTGAAGGGGGGATTACGTTTTTTGGGCTGAAGCCCAACTACGAGCATAGATGGGGCTAAAGCCCAACTACGAGCATAGATGGGGCTGAAGCCCAACTACGAGCATAGATGGGGCTGAAGCCCTACTACGAGCCAAGATTGGGCTGAAGCCCAACTACGAACCAAGATTGGGCTAAAGCCCAACTACGAGCCAAGATTGGGCTAAAGCCCAACTACGAACCTTTTTGGGCTGTAGCCCAACTACGAGCCAAGATTGGGCTGAAGCCCAACTACGAACCGATGAGGGCATTTGGGGGGAGGATTCGTCATACTAAGATAGGACTGACGCTAAAGCCCCATTTCATGGGCGTGATTTGGCGTGAGACCGATAACACAGATAGTTCGGGAGTTTTTCCCATCGAGACGGAATCAAGATGGCACGTAGATACAGACCTTCATCCCCCTATTCGTCCCCCCCGCCTTCGTCTTCGCCGTTTAATTATACGTCCCTCGGTATTTTAGCGGGGGTGTTCGTGTTGGGGATTGGGATTGGCATTGCTTTCAGCTCGACGGCGAATTTTAACCCGGAAAATGTGGCATCCCGGGAGGCGATCGACCGTAGTGCCCCCAATGCGGAGCTGTGCATTCAGTTTGGGGCCAGTGCAATGGTCATGGATACCCGGCTATTTGTCACTCTCAACCCTTTTAACGTGTATGTGGCCCAGCCACGTATTGAGCCCGGTTGCGTGTTACGCACTAATACTTGGTCCATATTAGAAGATCGCCGGTTGGTGAATTCTCAGCAGGTGCGGGAATGCAAAAATCGGATGAATACTTTTGGGTTTACTGGAGACTTGAACGGTACGCCTCGGATTAACTGCGTTTATCAAAATGATTCAGCGCAGAATTTCTTTTTCAATCAACCGGGAGTTGGTCCGGTGCCCCCAGAAACCCAAAAGTTTTAAAGTTGCCAGTCTTGGGTTAGGCGGACTGGGAGGACTTCCCCTGGTTGGATGGTGATGGCGTTTCCATCTACCAATGGGGTGCCCTCCTGGTTGCCATTGAGGCGGGATGAACTCACCTGAGTGCTGCCAGAACTATGGCCGATCGGCTCTGATATGGCTGTTACCGGGAGGGTGCGTCCGTTCACAATGACGGCTTGTAAGACAAAACGCATTTGGTTGCCGTCTTTGGTAAAGGTGCCCAGAGCTGGTGTACCTACGGGGATGAGCAGGTTGCCCGCCCGATCGTACACATCCACCTGCACTTGCAACACCTCTTTCCTCGCCGCATCCGCCACCACTGTCAAAGGAGCTGAGGCGGGATAGCTCAAAATTACAAAACTCCCCGCCGCCAATGCCACATCCTGGTTGGGAGTGATATTTGGCTCTGGTTTAGGCGCGATCGCCGCCGTCATCATTTCCACTTGTGGGTTAGGCTTCGTCACCGCCACTGGCTCCACCGGAGTCACCGCCACTGGCTCAGGGGTAGTCACCGCCACTGGCTCAGGGGTAGTCACCGCCACTGGCTCAGGGGTAGTCACCGCCACTGGCTCAGGCTCAGTCACTACAGCCATCATTTCTACCCCAGAGGTGTCGGGTGGTGGCACTGTCACTGTCACAGCATTATTATGCTCACTAACAGTAGTAATGACATCTACTGGCTCTGGAGCCGTGGCGATCGGCTCTCCTGGTGACTCAGGTAAAACCGCTCCCTCATCTCCTTCAGAAGCAGGCGGGGGCAACTGATCCAAACCGGGGACAGTCACCGCAGGCATTTGCTGTGGTGGTGGGGTTACTTCCACCGGCAGTTCCAAATCAGAATTGCCAATTGGGGGGGCGGGTTGGCGGGGTAAACCCACCGGCGGTAAAATCTCCAGAGATGGTAATCTGCTGCGCGACAAATCCTGACTGGTGATCGTATTTTCGGCAGCGGGTAAAGTTTTTGCCAAGTCAATAGAAGGACGCAATACCCAACGGTTGCCCTGGCCCACGGGTTTAAGTTCTAATTGGGATGGCTCTAATGTCACCCCAGGGGATAATTCCATCACAAATCTCGTTGTCCCCAGTTCAAACTGGGCGATGCGAATCTGACGCACCATGCCAGTATAATTTTGCTCGATCGGATTAAGTCCGATATCGCTATTACTCACATCCAGCACCACCCGGGTGGGGTTTGCCAGGACGAAATATTGGGGCGTCACCCCTGGGGGGACGGTTACTTGTAATTCATTCGTGTAGGGGTCATATTCCCAGCGTCTCAGCTCTGGCGTTTGGGCTCTAGCCATTGGGGCAGGAGCCACAAGGGCACAGGCTAAAACACTCATACCAAGCAGGTTTCGGAAATTTGGTGTCAACATAGGTGGAGAATGGGCGCAATTAACCGCTTTAAGCGATCGATTATAAGTTCTTTTGCCGTTTTAGTCTGGCGCGAGTCATCGAAGCCAAGAAAGCACCCCCGATGAGCCCCACCGCCACACTCACAGACAAAACAATCCCAGCGGGGAGGTCAGCAGACTGCATCCCCAGAAACCGCAGCGATACCAGAGTGGCGTTTTGCACCGAGAGAATGGCAATACCCACCACCCAAGCAGAAATTATGGTTGAGATAAGGATATTTTTCATCACTAAATCTTATCATTAATCATTAGTCATTGGTCATTTGTCCTTTGTTATGTTGAGCAGCTTCACGGCAGGTTAAGAAACATCCAGGGGGCTCCAGAAACCCGGTTTCTTAACCAAATCTCGGTTACAATACCAAGATTATCGCAGAAACCCGGTTTCTATCTCTCGCAGAAACCCGGTTTCTATCTCTCGCCGTGCCCCAAATGTAAAATTTTCTATCATTTTCCCATCCATTACCCCAATTATGCCATAATTACCCCATGAAAACACCACTCAGACCATGAGGATCAATTTTAACAAATCTCGCCAGTTACTCCGGTCATTTAAATTTACTGATTTATTCGTAAATGAGTTGGGATGGAACCCACCCAGTAGTCAGAGAAAATATCCCCTCACCGCTGATGATATCACCTACTCCCGTCAAGATGTCGCCCACTTATCGGCAATGCGAGTATTTGAAATAACCTCCCCTGACGGCTCTATCCCCCCAGCCAAAACTCGCGCCGTCCTGGCTGAGGAAATTTCTCAAATCTGTCTAGAAAATCTGCTCATCTTTACCGACAATCAACGCCACCAGAGTATCTGGTATTGGGTCAAACGGGATGGCAAGAAAACTCAGCCGCGAGAACATATCTACATTAAACACCAACCGGGCGATTTACTTTTGGGGAAAATTAGCGCCTTAGAAGTGATTGGCGATGACTTAGACGATGGCAAAAACACGGTTGTTGACATTGCCCAACGCCTGCAAAAAGGCTTTGATGTGGAAAAAGTCACCAAAAAGTTTTTTGATGAATTTGCCCAAATTCACCAAACTTTGCTAGAAAACATCAACGGTATTGAGCCGGAAAAAGACCGCCGCTGGTATGCTTCAGTTATCCTTACCCGCTTAATGTTTGTCTATTTCTTGCAACAGAAGGGATTTTTAGATAAAGGCGATATCAACTATCTGCAACATAAACTCGCCGCTTCCCAGGAAAAAGGCGAAAATTTATATTACAGTCAATTCCTCCCCAGTCTGTTTTTTGAAGGTTTCGCCAAACCAGAAGCACAGCGAGACCCTGAAACGCAAAAACTTATTGGCAAAATTAAGTATCTCAATGGCGGACTTTTCCTCAAACACCCCATTGAGCAGAATTATCCTCAGATTAGCATCCCAGATAGTGCTTTTGCCAGTATATTTCGCCTATTTGAGAGCTATTCCTGGAATTTAGACGACTCCACTGGCGGGAAGGATAATGAGATTAACCCGGCAATTTTGGGTTATATCTTTGAGAAATACATCAACCAAAAGGAGTTTGGGGCTTATTATACCCG
>DVDU01000083.1 GCA_015296065.1 Oscillatoriaceae cyanobacterium M33_DOE_052
CCCCACACTCCCCACACTCCCCACAGTCCCCTGCCCCCCTGCCCCCCCTCACCAAGTTTCTATGCCGAGCTGTCTTTCATAATTTGCAGTAGGTCATCAAAACGAGATGCCGCCAAAGTCAAATTTTCTTCCCCTACTTCTGCTAATGCCGACTTTTCCTCCTCCGGTGCCAAGCTGCTAAAAGTCCCCCGCAATCGGTTGGAGAGGAATTTGGCGATCGCACGATAAAAGCGCAGAGAAAACAGCACATCCTCCTGAAGTTTCGCATTTAATTCAGCTTTGGGAATCGCCAATAGCAGGGATTTTTCCAGCGCTGTTACCGTAGCCGAAGGCGGGCGAGAATCCACAAAAGACATTTCCCCCAACACCTCGCCGCTGCCAATAGTCGCAATTTCTTTCGCCCCCAAAGAAGCCACGCACACGCTCAAGGAGCCATCCAGGACGATATAGAGAGCATCGATATCTTCATTTTCTTTGATGACTTCACTACCAGCCGGAATTTCCAGCCGTTGCCCCACCTCCAGCATCCAGTCTATATCCCGCGTACTCAATTCACTCAAAATATACAGAACTTTTTTCATGGATATCCCTGTAAATGTCAACCCCTTATGACCTAGTAATTAGCGATATTGAGCTGCTCTGGAACACCAACCCAACCACCAAAACCTAGAGATACCAGCCAGCGCCAGCACTGGGGTCAATTGCCAGAACTATCGACCCAAGGCACCAGCCGCTGGGAAATCCGCTTAAAACTGTAATCTAGCAACAACCCAATTATCCCAATAATCACCACTATTGCCAGCACTTTATCCGTCTGCACGAACCGCTGGGCTTTCACAATTCTAAACCCCAAACCTTTATCAGCCGCGATTAATTCAGAAATTACCAGAAAATTCCAGGCTCCCGCCACATTCACCCGGAGAGTATCGAGAATGCTCGGTACAGATGCGGGTAATATAACTTTCAACAAAATATCTTTGCGCTTGGCGCCTAGGGTATAGGCGGCATTGATCAATTCACTGGGGATGAACTTCACCGCATCGGCAATCATCATAGCGTTGTAAAAAACAATTCCTAAAAAGATAATTACCACTTTCCCCATTTCTCCCAAGCCAAACCAGATAATTACCAGGGGAATAAAAGCCGATACAGGCATATAGCGCACAGTCCCCACAATGGGACTAAAGAAGCTTTCCATGCTGGTAAAAGTGCCCATCGCGATGCCGATCGGGATGCCGATCGCCGCCGCCGCGCCAAAACCCGCCAAAACCCGCCCGAAACTAGCCGCTATATCCAGCCACAGATTTTCCTCCGCAAACATCTGGATGCCAGCTCTCACCACTGCTGTAGGGGTTGGCAGCAACATCGAGGACATAAAGCCACTGTAACTGAGAACCGACCACAAAACCAGAGGGATAGCCAGGGCCACGGTAGCCAGTACCACTTTCAGCCAGTGGGGGAACTCCTGGCGGATACTCCAAAATCCCGCTAGTTGTAGCGACACCTCATCCCTTGTCCTTTTTGGCGCCGGTATCCCATCACCCCCACTCTGATTCCGTCCCCACCTCATACCCAATTATCCTCCTCCAGCTTTGTCCGCCCAATTTAACCCACTTTCTGGCTGTGTGGGTATGGCAGTGGTTGTGTTATGATATTTTGACAGGATTTGCCTATATCCCTTATCCCTGGCCGATGGTGACACTACGCCGGAGGGCGATCGCCGCCAGAGACAGCCTGACTCAAGACCGTTGTCTGAACAATTTTCCCCAGATCCCAGGGGTATAGACCATCAAGACATCTCCGTTCAGTCTCCCCCATCCCCACAGCGCCAATTTTTTCCAGGCAGCGCAAAATTACTGTTTGTTTGTGATACCATTGAGAATAATGGTAATATGACGATTATTTAAAAAATCTACATATTACTATTACCTATAGATAATACCATCAAATTAGCTCCGGGTCAACCCGCCTTTGTTTCTTTTTTTTGGCAGGCGCATCTCATACGCATCAGGATTGGCGGGCAAATGATAAGATGACCAAGCTACTGGCAAGGCAAGATCTAGGATATGGGATATGAGAGATGGGCAAGAACGGACAACGCCAACTAAATTAGAAGTCAAGGGGTTGTTTAAAGCCTTCCAGGCCATGATGGTATTGCAGAATATTAATCTGCAAGTGCATGAAAACGAATTCGCCTGTATTGTGGGGGCTTCAGGCTGCGGCAAATCTACTCTCCTGAACATTATCGCCGGATTGGCATCCCCCACTTCCGGACAAGTGCTGATGGATGGGGAAGCCGTCAAAGGTCCCGGACCGGACAGGGGGATGGTGTTTCAAAGCTATTCCCTGTTTCCCTGGTTGACTGTAGCCGATAATGTGGGGTTTGGCTTGCAGTTTTCCCACCTGTCGAAATCCGAGCAAAAATACCGCATCGATGATTATCTGGAGGTGGTGGGATTGAAGGAATTCGCCAAAGCCTATCCCAAAGAGCTATCCGGAGGGATGAAGCAGCGGGTGGCGATCGCCCGAGCTTTAGCCAACCAACCGGAAGTCTTGCTGATGGATGAACCCTTCGGCGCTCTAGACGCCCAAACCAAAGAGCAAATGCAGCAATTTCTCCTAAACCTGTGGCAAAAAACTCAAACCACGATTCTGATGATTACCCATGACGTAGAAGAAGCGATTTTTCTCGCCCAGCGCATCTACGTGATGAGCGCTCGTCCCGGTCGGATCCGTGAAGAAATCCCCATAGATTTAGCCGCCAGACGGGACGTGGAAACCAAACTCTCACCGGATTTTATCGGCTTAAAGAGAAAAGTAATTCACTCCCTGAGTGCCAGTTGAGCAACCCTGTGCCAGCCCATTGATGTCATCCATTGTGCTGCTACTATCGGCTACCTTCTTGCCATTTTGGCACCGGAACCCCATCTGTCTCTGATACCATTATCAATTAAATCATCATTCTTTTTCCCAGCTCACCCCATCAAGACAATGCTTAAGCAAGTCAACCTCAAGCACGTCGGTCCCGCCACGCAATTTCGCATGGAATTTGCGGAAAGAATAAATTTAATTACTGGAGATAATGGCTTGGGAAAGAGTTTTTTACTCGATGTAGCCTGGAGAGCATTAACGGGGACAGGCGTGGGGAACATTCCCTGGCCACAACAAGGCAAGGCCAATCAAGCCGAAATTAGTTATACTTTAGGGAGTAATCACCAAGGCAAAACCATCAGTAACACCTTAAACTGGCATCGCTACAAATGGGCAAGCCAGAACGGCAGCAAACCCGTAAATGGGTTAGTAATTTACATTTCCTCAGATGATAAATTCTCCGTCTGGGACTCAGCACGCAATTACCGGGAAGAATCCACCAGCGAAGAAATTAAGTGGGAGGAATCTTACCGACCAGCCGCCTATCACTTTACTCCAGATACCCTATGGAATGGACTAGAAGCCTCACCAAAAGCGGGCGAAGGCTTTCGCCAAGTCCTTTGTAACGGGTTGCTGCGGGATTGGACTAGCTGGCAAAATCAACCAGCACAAAATGAAACCTCTCCGTTTACAGTGCTTTCCCAGGTGATTGAAAAACTCGCTCCCCATCAGGATGAGTGGATGAAACCGGGGGAACCCACCCGGGTGTCCCTCCATGATGTGCGAGATATTCCCACTTTAAACCTTCCTTATGGTAGCGTACCGGTGATTCATGCCTCGGCGGGGATAAAAAGGATTTTGGGTCTGGCATACTTGCTGGTATGGACTTGGTATGAACATGTGCAAGCCTCATTTTTGCTCAACCAAGCGCCCACGGATAGATTGATTTTGCTGCTCGATGAAGTAGAAGCGCACCTGCATCCCAAGTGGCAAAAATCGATTTTGCCAGCTATTTTAGCTGTGGCAGAAGGCATTCAAACTAAGATTAAGACTCAGGTCAT
Organism: Oscillatoriaceae cyanobacterium M33_DOE_052; assembly: GCA_015296065.1. Lineage (GTDB taxonomy): Bacteria > Cyanobacteriota > Cyanobacteriia > Cyanobacteriales > Laspinemataceae > Koinonema. The sequence goes on from DVDU01000083.1 coordinate 3,933, forward strand.
CGCCACCACTCATTCTCCTCTAGTTTTCGCCTCGGTGGAAGCGGACTTAGAGCCGGAACGAGATAAATTATTTTTGTTCGAGTTGGAGGGGCAAACCATGACTCTATCGGAGTTGAATCGGGCAAAACAGGGACGGGGTTTTGGATGGTTTGCGGCAGAGATTTTGGGCTGGCAGCAGCGAGCGCCTGAAGCCAACACTGCCATTCAAGCCGCCTATGCCTGGATGCACGGCAACAGCATGGAAGAATTCCCCACCCACTTACGCACCAAAGATCAAATTAACCGGGAATTAAAGCGATTTCTCCCAGAACATGACCCCTTTTGGCCCCGTTGGTCAATTGTCAAGCTGGGAGTTAATTATTAGCCCCCAGAGATTAACAATTAACAATTAACCGGGATTAATTGTTAATTGTTAAGCCGTAATTTCGGATTTTATTTAGTTATTCTTCGCCTTCTAGAATGGCCACTACTTGATTTCTAAATTCCTCTGCATCCTCATCGGAAATTTCCAAAGATTCCTGAAGTTCTACCAAGAATTTAGCGGCGCCATCTGGTAAATCGCCATCAATGAGGCACATGGCATAAGCCCCCATAAACGCTGCCGGGACCAGCTCTTCTGGCAAGGCGTTGTAAGCGGCATTATACAAGGCACCAGGTCCCGCCTCATCGATAATGTCTTTAAATACTTGAATTTGTTCTACTAGGTATTCTACTGTAATGTCTTCTGAGAGGATTCCGGATATGAATCCCTGCAAAAACTCTGCTTCTACCTTAGCGCCTACACCCCCGTCAGTGGCGAAATCTACGGCTCCGGCGATGTAGGCGATCGCGGCTACTGCTTCCGTCTCGTCTAGCTCGACTTCGGTTTCCTCTTCGGAATTTAATATGAAATCATACTTACCCATATTTTTATCTGGGATAATCTTGTGGATTGCACCAATGTATCACTCTGGCTGCTTTTCTCCCATTATTTGTTACAAATATTTACTTGATATGGTTTGCCCACTATCGCAGTTTTATGGAAATAGTGCTAATGCTTTATGATTGATTTTGATTATGCGAGTAAATTCTAGAAGTAGCCATAGAGATTAGGACATCGAGTGCGTCTGGCTCCGAAGCCAGACCAAGATTTTGTCCTCACTAACTCGGTTTAATGCTATATCTCCGAGTCAATTAGCCGGGAATTTTCAATCCTTTTAAAACTTGAGTTTGTTCTGATTTGGTCAAACCCTTAGCCTGCAATAAAACCCCAAAACCACCTAATCCCATCGGGTTGATTAAACCGTGGAGAACTTCCCGCCGCTGCATCAGCGTAATGATATCTATTCCCTCAGTAGTGGAAAGAGCGGCGATGCGATCGCCCAACCCCAAAGCCATCAGAAACAACCCTTGGGGGACAAACCCCAACTTCTCCAAACCGCACGCCGCCCCCTGTAACTCCAAAGCCGTAAAATTCACATGAGCGGTAATATCTTGATGGCCGATATTTACATAAGGATTATCGTGATAGCGGTGTTTATAATAGCACTGCAACGTCCCTTGATAGCGGGAGGGATTATAATACCTTTCAGCGGCATAGCCGTAATCAATTGTCACTACATATCCACGCTGTAGCTTCGCCGCCACCTCCCCCATCCAAGCCAACGCCGCTAAATTCACTTCACTGCGATAACCATCGGGGTAATTTCCGTTGAGTAAATCTAACCCTAACCATTGAAAATATTCGGCTATTTTTGGGTGCGATAGTTCTCCCAAAACTTCGGCAAACTGGGGAACATCTTCACTCCCACCAGCAACAGGTGCCACGGTGACGTAAATCTCCTGAATTTTGCCAGAATTAATGGCCAATAAATCCACAGGAAAAGCATCTACTAATTCATTAGAAAAAACACAGCCAATAATAGAAGCTGGCGCAATTTCTGACCAATCTACCCAGCGCAGGCGCTCTCCCCATTTAGCCAATCGGTGCTGCTGAAAGCTCCGCATGGCCTGGGATTTTTCCACAATTATATACTCTAATACAGAGAAAAAATCCAGATATTTGTTTTGTAAATATGTGAGGACATCTCCGGCAATTAAACCTTGTCCGGCGCCCATTTCCAATAGCTGAAATGGCGCTGGTTTGCCTAAAATTTGCCACATATCAAAGAACTGCTCTGCCAGAACCTCGCCGAAATCGCTACATAAGTGAGGGGAGGTGGCGAAATCGCCTCCCGCACCGATTTTGTGGGAGTTGGTACTGTAGTAACCGTGTTGGGGGTGGTAAAGTACCAAATTCATGTAATCGGAGAAAGGGAGACATTGGCGGGGACTGGCAGCAATGGCCTTAGCGATTTCCCGGCGGAGAGACAAATTATCAGCAGATGCAGGGTGAGCAATCATTTATTCAGATAGAGCTGCACAGTTTAGGGGGAATACATCCCGGAAAAATTTCACTGGTAGGGGCAGGGCATCATTTACCTGCCATGCCCATCAAATAGAAACCGGGTTTCTGGCACAGACGATCCGTCTTGTTTCGGAACTGTTCCGATGAGAAACCCGGTTTCTCTGACCCGGTTTTTCTACCGAGTTTTTGGGTGGAGATGGACTAGCGATCGACCGAACCCATGATGATATCAATACTACCGAGGATCGCGACGATATCCGCCACCTTATTCCCCCGCAGCAGTTGAGAAATCACCTGTAGGTTGTTGAAATCAGCAGCCCGAATCTTCCAGCGCCAGGGGAAGACATTATCATCACCGATAATATAAATGCCCAGTTCGCCTTTGCCACTTTCGATGCGCACGTAATGTTCCCCTTTAGGGATTTTGAAAGTGGGGGGGATTTTCTTGCCGAGGAACTGATAATCAAAATCGTTCCACTCGGATTTGGGTCCGCCCATCATCCGCTTAGCTTCCAAGTTTTCATAGGGGCCGCCGGGAAGACCCTTGAGAGCTTGGCGAATGATTTTCACAGATTCGCGCATTTCCCGAATCCGCACGAAGTAGCGAGCGAGACAGTCACCAGCCGTTTCCCAATGTACGTCCCAGTCGAAATCGTCGTAGCATTCGTAGTGGTCAACCTTGCGTAGGTCCCACTTGACGCCAGAAGCGCGGAGCATCGGGCCAGAGAGTCCCCAGTTGATGGCTTCTTCTCGGGTGATGACGCCAAGACCTTCGATGCGACGGCGGAAGATGGGGTTATCAGTAATGAGACGCTCGTACTCGTCGATTTTGGGGTCGAAGTAGTCGCAGAAATCAAAGCACTTATCTACCCAACCGTAGGTGAGGTCAGCAGCGACACCACCAATGCGGAAGTAGTTGTTATTGATGAGACGCTGACCTGAAGCGGCTTCCCACAGGTCGTAAATCATCTCCCGCTCGCGGAAGATGTAGAAGAAGGGAGTTTGGGCGCCCACGTCCGCCAAGAATGGTCCTAACCAGAGGAGGTGATTGGCGATGCGGTTGAGTTCCAGCATAATCACCCGGATGTAGCTGGCGCGTTTGGGGACAGGGATATCCGCCAGTTTTTCCGGAGCGTTGACGGTGACGGCTTCGTTGAACATCCCCGCAGCGTAGTCCCAGCGACTGACGTAGGGGACGTACATGATGTTGGTGCGATTTTCGGCGATTTTCTCCATCCCCCGGTGGAGGTAGCCCATGACGGGCTCGCAATCCACCACGTCTTCACCGTCGAGGGTAACGATTAGCCGCAGCACCCCGTGCATAGAGGGGTGGTGGGGACCCATGTTAAGGATCATGGGTTCGGTTCGGGTTTCAATCCTCAGTGTCATGTCAGATGCGTTTTATCTCCTGGAGACAGATAGGGGCAGCAGTGGCAGTGATGTGAGCTGGCAGCGGCTGACTCAGGCGGAATTATAAACTATAGACTAAGATTTAGAGGCAACCGGGGTCTATAGCCATAAGATAGCTGAGTAGATGCTGTAGCGTCAAAAGTCACTTGTCACTTGTCACTTGTCACTTGTCCAATGTCAGTTGTCCAATGTCACTTGTCCCAAGAGAGCTTGGCCCAAGGGAGCTTGTCCCTTGTCTAGTCACAAAAGGACAAAGGACTAATGACCAAGGACAAAGGACAAGTCACTTTTGACCAAGGACAAATGACTGTTATTTTTGATTTCCTTAATTATAAGGAGTTCGGGTTGGCACAAACTGATGTGAAACGGAATCAGGAGGAGGCACCAGCGTTCCAGCACGTGCCGGTGCTAGCTACCGAGACGATCGCGAGGCTGGAAATCCGTCCGGGGGGGCATTATTTAGATGCCACCGTGGGGGCGGGGGGTCACAGCTTGCTGATTTTGGCGGCGGCACCAGAGGTGCGGGTGACGGCGATCGACCGGGATGAGATGGCCCTGGCTACCGCCAAAGTTAATCTCGCCTCCTATGACGATCGGGTGCAATTTTGGCACGGCAACTTTGCCGAATACGACCCTGGTCAGACTAGGTTTGACGGCATCATTGCCGATTTGGGCATCAGCTCTGGGCAGATAGACACCCCAGAGCGGGGGTTCAGCTTTCGCCTCCGGGGAGATTTAGATATGCGCATGGATAACCGCCAGTCATTGACTGCAGCGGAAATCGTCAATCATTGGGACGAAACCAAGCTGGCAGACCTGTTTTATCGCTACGGAGAGGAAAGGAGGTCTCGGCAGATTGCCCAGATGGTGGTAAGGCGGCGGCCTTTTCAAACTACCACAGAACTGGCAGAAGCGATCGCGGCTTCTACCCCCCGCCGCTACCGCACCTACTCCATTCACCCAGCCACCCGCGTCTTCCAAGCCTTGCGGATGGCCGTTAACTCGGAGCTAGAAGCCTTAGAAACATTTCTCGACAAAGCACCCCTACTGCTGGCAAGTCAGGGCAAAATCGCCGCCATCAGCTTTCACAGCTTGGAAGACCGGTTAGTCAAGCACAAGCTACGGGAATCACCCCTAGTGCAAGTCCTGACCAAAAAACCGATTCGCCCCAGTGCCGAAGAACTGGCCCGCAACCCCCGGTCTCGCTCCGCCAAGCTGAGGATAGCTGAAAGATTAACTCCGTGATATATAAGTTAGGTTATGAACTAGGCCGCACAAACGCGGACCTAGAGCTGAAAACGCGATCGGGCTCTTACCTCAACGAGGTAGCCGTGTTGTCATAGCGCTGGATATTTCCGGTTTTATGAAAGGGCGAAGCCAAAACCCTCAAAGGTTAGTTAATGCGGGAGAAACCCCCGACACCAGCAACCCGGTTTTTATCAGCCCAGCCAGCCCATCAGGGTTGGCGATCGGCCCAGAGGGAGCCAGGGAGAGCATCCCGCCGCCTCTAGGGGCGAAGCCTTCTGGCGAGTCATCTGGAGCTAAACCCAAGAATTGATCATCATCAGGCTTCGCCCCACCCAGAGTAGTGGCCAAAACCGCATACTCCCAAGCTAGGAACCTCAGCAGGGAACGAGATATAAATGGCTTATAATAATGGCCTGATAGGTGTTGTCGGCGCCCACTTCCTGGCGAGCCGGTCCTAGTAGCCGCAAAAGTCTCTTTTGCGGCAGGAAATTCAGCCCCAGCCAGTGGGTTTGCGCAAAAGGGTGCCATATAGAATTTTGCCGCCAGCACTCTCGCAACCCGGTTTCTCCACCAGAAATCTGGGAACCACCAGCGAGAAAGCCGGTTTCTTTTCCCAGAGAGAAGCCAGTTGACACCACCAACAGCAACCAGCCAGTGCATCCGACAGTTCCATCCTTAGTGGCATCACCAAAACGCCGTGAATTGTATCGGCGTTACCCCTCTGGGCGAGCAAGAATCCCAGCCCCCTGGGGAAACCCTGTCAACCTCAAAAAACCAAATGCAGGTTTCTGATGCCTGCACCACAGACCAATAGCCAATGCTTATGACCAAGGACAGCAAAAATCAGCAAAATTCCCCGGTCTGCCCACCCCACCAGGAGGGAAGGCGGCTGGGACTATGGGGGACGGCGGGAGAAATTGTCGCGGCTGTGACGGAAAGCGGTGGTTGCCCCAATTGGGCGGACATCAGACCCAAAACGTCCCCGCTGGGGGTGGCGAAAACCTAATGGTCCAGACTATATACCAGTCGCTGATGACCGCCAGCCGGGATGCCTTTGGAGAACACCGCACGAACGCCGACGCTTCGCAGACCTATCGGTTCAGGCGTCGCGTCAGCATCACGCTTGCCCAGCATCCAGCACCAGTGAGACTCGATCCATTAGCATATAAGTGGGGTATTGCATGAGTCGGGGAAAAGGGAGGAAGCTAAAACTGATGGTGGTCGATGATGAAATCGACAACCTTGACTTGCTTTACCGGACTTTTAGGCGAGATTTTCAAGTTTACAGAGCCGATAGCGGTTTTAGCGCTCTAGACACTCTGGATAAAAACGGAGAAATGGCCATCATTATCTCCGACCAGCGGATGCCAGAAATGAATGGCACCGAGTTTTTGAGCAAAACCGTAGATACCTTTCCAGACACGATTCGGATTCTGCTGACGGGCTACACTGACGTAGAAGACTTGGTGGAGGCAATCAACTCCGGCCAGGTGTTCAAGTACATCACCAAGCCTTGGAACCCAGAAGAACTCAAGGCCGTAGTCCAGCAAGCATCCGACACCTATCAAATCCTCAAGAAAAGAACCAATGAGCTAAATCGCACCCTGCGCCGAGAATCTCTATTAAACGCCGTGATGACGGCAATTCGGGAATCCTTGGACTATCGGGGCATGCTACAAACCATTGTCGAGGCAGTGGGGCAGAACTTTGAGGCTGCTAGCTGCATCCTATTTCCCGTGGAGGGCGATCGGCTAATTCCCGACGCCGTTTCCTACCACGCCCACAGCGACAGCGCCATACCCGCCAAAATCGACGATGAGCCCCTCATCCAAGCCGTCTTAGAAACCCGCCAACCAGAATTAGTCCCCAGCGAAGAAAACGACGGCAGCAGCAGCAAACTCGTAGTCCCCCTGATTTGCCAGCAGGACATGCTCGCCATCATGTCCCTGTCCCAAGACGGCAGCGGCAACAGTTGGCCCGCTGAGGACATCGAACTCATCGAAGGCGTCGCCGAACAAGCCGCCCTCGCACTTTCCCAAGCCAAGCTGTACCAGCGCACCCAAGAGCAAGCCGAGCAAATGCGCGCCGAACTCGAGGTGGCCCGCCAAATCCAAACCAACCTGCTCCGTCAAAGCTGGCCGGAACTAGACACCGCCAAGGTCCAAGCCTGCTGCTTTCCCGCCCGCGCCGTCGGCGGCGATTTCTTTGAAGTTTACATCCACTCCAGCGGTGACATCTGGCTAGCAGTAGGAGACGTTTCTGGCAAAGGAGTCCCCGCCGCCTTATTCATGGCTAGCGCCATGTCTGTGCTGCGTCGCGAACTCGCTCAAGACATCTCCCCCGAACCAATGGATGCCATCATCAATCTCAATGCCAGTCTGGCAGATGACCTGATGGGCAACAACTGCTTTATTACAATGGTTTTAGCCCGTTACCGCCCCACCACCAAGGAGCTAGCATACGTCAATGCCGGTCACATCTACCCCCTAATTTGGTCTCATCAAGCGGTGATCGCCGGAGCCACCGACATCGAACCAAATTTCCTCAAAGCTAGGGGCATTCCCCTAGGGATATTGCCCGTATGGCGCGGCAAATCCGGGAGCTTAGATTTGAATGCGGGAGAAGTACTGCTGCTTACCAGCGATGGGATCACCGAGGCCACCATTACCCATCCCAACCCCGCATTGAACAACCTCAGTGCTGGAGCCATGCTCAACCAAGAAGGTCTGTGGCAGTTGCTACTCACGGAAACCACCGCTCTCGACGTTAATCGCCTATTAGAGCGCGTCCGAGAATTGGCAACTGAGCAGGAAGACGACCAAACAATCCTTTCTCTGGAGGTTCTCTAATCAATGAAAACAGAGTTGCACGTCCCCAGCGACTTACGGTTTCTCACCGTAGTAGAAAACTGGCTGTTAACCAGTATGGAAATGGAGCTGGGAGACCATGTGGACTGGCCCCGGCACTCTAATCGCTGGCGCTTGGTTCTCGCCGAAGCCTATTCTAACGTGGTACGTCACGCCCATCGGGAACAGCCACATATTCCCGTCTTGTTGCGCTTGGAACTGAAAGAGCGGGACATCGCTTTGGAAGTATGGGACCAAGGCAAAGGCTATGACCTCTCCGACTACGCCGAACCCGTCCCCGAAAAAATGCCTGATGGTGGCTATGGTTGGCTAATTATGAAGCGGTTAATGGATCGGGTCGAGTATGTCCTCCAAACCGGTAGTGGTAACTGTCTCAAGTTGCAAACCACACTCCCAGAAGCGAAAAAGTAGGGGCATCGCCTCGGTTTCATCTCAGCTTTAAGATAAAAGTTAGTGATGCCGTACCCCCACCCCATCTGTTTCCTGAAACCGCAAGCACAATCTCGGAATTGATAAATTTTTACCAGGATGTTGCATCGGGCGTTTTCTAGAGGAGATTCTACTAACTCAATCAGGGTGCATTTTTAGCTACACATATGCTTTTATCACAGCCCCAAACAATCATGGACAAAACATCTGTAGGGGCACGGCATCATTAATATTTATTGGCCAACCCGAATGTTACTGAGGCCGTGCCAAGCTGCCAGACGAGGGAGAAAAAATTGAGGGGCATCGTGTCATCACAAGAGATGGAGTTACTTATGGCAACTGGGTTACTTAACCGGCTATTTACAATTACAGAATACCATGCCATGATTGACAATGGTATCTTAACGGAAAATGACCGGGTTGAGTTAATTAAAGGCGAAATTGTTTATATGTCTCCTATCGGCAGAAGGCATGCAGCACAAGTGAAGCGGATTGCCGAGGTACTTTATCGCTATTTATTAGGTAGAGTCACAATTGGGGTGCAAGACCCCGTAGAATTAGATAATCATTCAGAGCCACTACCAGATATTTCCCTGCTCCAACGACGGGGGGACTTCTATCAGTCAGCACACCCTCAGCCTGAAGATATTTTACTGTTAGTGGAAGTAGCAGATACCACCGCTGAAACCGATAAAGCCGTGGAAATTACTCTTTATGCCGAAAATAATATTGTGGAAGTTTGGCTGGTGGATATTAATGCCCAATCTGTGGAAGTTTATCGGGAACCTTCGGGGAATGGCTACCAAAGGATTCAAAGATTGCAGCGAGGTCAAACTTTATCAATTTTAGCTTTACCAGATATCGAGATGACTGTAGATGAGGTTTTGGGGGAGGGTATGCTTACCTGAGAGCCACAAAATCATTGGATATTGGTGCTATAATTGATTGATTATCACACAAACAAGGAGATAAATATGCAAGTCAAAGATATGACCGTTGAGCAACTACAAGACTTAATCCGTCATACAGTTGAGCAATGTTTAGAAGAATATTTTGGCGACCCTGATGCTGGGTTAGTAGTTAAAGAAGAGGTCAAACAGCAATTGCTAGCATCCCTACAGCGCCAAGCTGCTTAAAATTATAAAAAACTTGGCTTCAGCAGATGGAAAAACGGAAATAAATTTATGAAAAATTAATGGCGAATCGCTCTTGTTGTGAGGATTCGCCACATCTTACATCATCGCCAACACTGCATTAATCATCAAATTTAAAACTTAATTCAACCCTCCCCTTACTTTTCATTTCTGCCACAATATCAGCCGGAATGTTGGTCACTTTTTTTACTTCTGCAGTCACAGTATTGACAAAATTTTTCTCTCCTTTTCTGCTGTAGGTTTTAATTTCCATCATTTTTTGCCTTTCGTCAAGAACCAGACGGCTCCCCAACACAGAAGCTCCTGTTTGTTCAATTCGTCGGTGGATTTTTTTAATATCCGCATCCAGATAATCAAAATCTAATGTCCCTCGCTGAATACTGATAAAGGTGTCAACCTCAATCACCTCTTCTTCCCAGGCTTGGGATATTTTTTCTCCCGCATTTTTTAGGGTGCCGAATATTTTCCAAACCTTATCCCCGATGCTTTCTGTATTTGACATATTAATTCTCTCAATGCAAGATTTTTTTTGTTTATGAAGAAACGCGCTATTACAGCTTCAAGTTGGCCTTTGCAACAGTTGTAAAGCGGCTTTCCTGCGAAGTTGATTTAGGTATTCTTCAGGTATCTGATTTTCGTTCACTTCTTGTCTCCTGCTTTCTATTCTGAGTTTACCAGTGCGAATGTTCATCACATAAACTTCCGCCTCTTTATAATATCGAGAGCCTTCCTTAACTAACTTAACTACCGCATCTGAAGTAACCTCAATGGCATAATTAATTGCGTCTAGTATAGCTCCAACTACACGATTAGCCCAGGCTATGATATCATCCCAAAAGTACCCAACAAGCATTCCTGTCCCAAAACTTAGAGCCGCCGCCGCTCCAACAAGAATCCAATCGATAACGAGAAGCATCATTTATTCCTCCGGTAAGTCTGAACTAGGTGCATCTTCTACCACAATTTCGGTAGGGTTAATCTTTTTGTGGCGCAACTTGATAAGTTTGTAATTATTGATTTGGGCATTGATGAGAGCTTCATCCACAATATTGGCTTTACCTGCTAACAACTTCAAACCCAGCTTAATCGTGATATTTCTAATATCACCGCCACATAAACCATCGCTGATTTCTGCCGCTCTCTCATAAGTGATGTTTCGGGGAACATTTTTAGATAAATGAAACTCCCACAGTTGAGTTCGCATCTCCTGGTCGGGGATGGGAAATTCTACATTAAAGATAATCCGACGTAAGAAAGCCTCATCGTAGTTTTCAAACAGGTTGGTGGCAAAGATTATCACTCCATTAAACTTATCCATCAGGGTTAACAGTGTGCTTTTGGCTGAGTTGACCCCATGATCCGCTGCCTGGGATAAGTTGGAAATTCTTTTGCTCAATACAGCATCTGCTTCATCAAAGAATAACAAACTCTGGTTGTTCTCAGCGTCTTGGAAAACTTTTGATAAATTTTTGGATGTCCTACCGACCAGTTCAGATTCTAATTCACCGTAGTTAACCTTAATGATATTAGTTCCTAATTTTTGGGCAATGGCTTCAGCGGTAATGCTTTTCCCTGTACCAGGGGGGCCAAAAAAATTGATGCTTAAACCTTTGCCGGTTTTGAGAAACCGATTAAACTCCCATGCGTATAATAACTTTTCCTTATTCTTTACATAAGCAATCATCTCCTCAATTTGCTCCAAGGTGGTTTTGGACAAGGCGATTTCACCTAATGTCCACTGGGGGGTCTCTATGAGACCACTGGCCCCATCTTTGCCGCCTGACTCTTTTTTATCCCTCACTATTTCATATTTCATGGTTCGATGTGGTTCTTGCCTACTAGCGTCATTGCCTTGGGGATTCCCAAGGTACTACTTTATCTCATAATAAGGCAACCATGTTTAGAGTCAAGTCTGAAAAGTACGAAAATTAGTCACCCCGAAAAAGTACGAAAAGTACGAAAAGTACGAAAAGTATAGTATAATCAGGTTTGAGTAACTCACTAGGGTTGGCTTTATGGATATCGAGGAAGTGTTGAGGATAGCAGACGGTCTGGTTTTTGCCAAAACAGGGAAACATTTAGAGCATTTGCAAAAAACTGTATTAACAGGTACAATTTCGGGTAAAACCTACCCGGAAATAGCCCAAGAGGAGGGTTTTAGTGAAAGTCATGTGAAAAATGTGGGCCATGAGCTATGGCAGATTCTATCGTTAGCATTAGGGAAAAAAGTGACAAAATCTAACTTGAAAGCTATCTTTAAGACGGTAAGAAGTAATAATTTAAATGCTTCTATTTCGGTGGTATGTAATAATAATCCAACCCTCAAGAATATTAACATTTTTGCCGGACAAGAGGAGAGGAGTCCCGCAACTACGCAAAACTATGAACCCAACCCAAATCAACCCCAAATCGATTTAGGGGATGCACCGGAAATTTTTAGCTTTTACGGACGCAAGGATGAAATCGCCACCCTGAAAGGCTGGTTCGGAGAAGAACGCTGTCGCCTTGTGGAACTGCTGGGAATGAGCGGAATTGGGAAAACGACGATCGCCATCCGTTTAATTGAGCAAATCCAATCCCATTTCGATTATGTCATCTATCGCAGTCTGTGCTTTTCCCCCACCCTAGAAACAACCCTAACCAACCTGCTCCAAAACTTCTGCCAACCCGCGGAAATTCCGCCGCTGCTGGAAACGCAAATCTCCCAACTCCTCAACCACCTACGCTCCGATCGCTGTCTGATTATCCTTGATGACGTGCAGATGCTTTTTCGCAGCGGCGAGTTAGCTGGAGAATATCGACCTGGCTTTGAAAATTATCCTTTATTTTTCACGCGAATCGCCGAAACTCATCACCAGAGCAGCTTTCTATTAATCAGCCGCGAGAAATTTAGAGAATTTAGCCAATTAGAAAAACCACCTTACCCCGTTCGCTCCTTTGTCCTCGGGAGTTTAGGCGCGGGGATCAAAGAAATCTTAATGGAGCATGAATTATCAGATGAAGACAACTGGGGTACTTTAATCAATGCCTACCAAGGTAATCCGCTTTGGTTAGACCTGACTGCTACCATGATTAAGGAGCTATGTGAAGGCAAAGTTGGGGAATTTTTGCAATATGAGACTTTAATTTTATGCGAATCGGTGCGCTCGCAACTAGAACAACAATTTCAGCGATTAACCCCCGCAGAACAGGCTATTATGATTCAGCTTGCCCAGGAGGATGCCCCGTTGACTTTACACCAAATTATCAAAAAATGCCAGTTCAATCCGGCGGAGTTATTAAATGCCATGCAATCTTTAGGACGGAGGTTAATGCTCGAAACCAACGATGTCGGTAACATAACTTATTTTCAGCTTAACCCTGTGTGGAAGCAGTATGTAAAAGAGCGGTCTCAGGGCTAAAAGCGTCAATTATCCCCTAAAAATTTCCCGCCATGCTCTTCCAGATTCTCAAAAAGTATGCTATAATTACCAGCGACAAAAAATACCTGACGCAACTCACCCGCAATCCTCACATTGACCCCAAAAACTCCCATTACCACCAGTGAGATTAAAGCCAAAGCCTTAGAAATCGGTTTCCACAAAGTGGGCATCGCCGCCGCCGGTCCCACCGAGGAGGCGGAGGCTTCCTTACAGCAGTGGTTAAACCAAGGCTATCAAGCGGATATGGATTGGATGGCTAACCCGAAACGCCGGGATATCCGCCGGGTGATGCCCGATGTGCAATCTGTGATTTGCGTGGCTCTTAACTACTACACCCCCCACCAGCGTCCCGAGGGCTCTGAGTACGCCAAAATCTCCCGCTATGGGTGGGGACGAGATTACCATCGGGTGATGCACAAAAAACTGAAAGTCCTCGCTACCTGGCTGCAAACCACAGGAGAAGATATTCAAGCTCGGTACTACGCGGACACGGGACCGCTCCCGGATAAAGTCTGGGCGGAAAGGGCCGGTATTGGCTGGATAGCCAAAAACAGCAATGTCATTACCCGCGAGTATGGTTCTTGGGTGTTCCTGGGCGAAGTCCTCACCAACCTGGAATTAACCCCAGACCAACCCCACACCCCCCATTGTGGCACTTGTAGCCGCTGTTTAGACGCTTGTCCTACTGGGGCGATTCCTCAACCTTTTGTTGTGGATGCGAACCGCTGTATCGCCTACCACACGATCGAAAACCGCTCCCCACAACTACCCGATCGGATCAAACCCCACCTCCAGGGTTGGGTAGCGGGTTGCGACATCTGTCAGGATGTCTGTCCCTGGAATCAGCGGTTTGCCAGAGAAACCGACGCCCCAGAATTTCAGCCTTACCCCCACAACCTCGCTCCCACCCTCGGGGAACTAGCCGATATCTCCGATGCCGAATGGGACCGGCGGTTTACCGCTTCGGCTCTGCGGCGGATTAAGCCCTCGATGTGGCGCCGTAATGCGCGGGCAAATATGGAATAATCATCTATACTATACTAATTTCGTTTGGTAATCTAGTCGCTGCTGAAGGATGGGAAAATTTTGCCTGATTGGTATCATATCAAAACTAAAATCCGCTACGTTTCCCCAATACTTGTAGCTGTAGCCTGCGTTGTAGGCTTTTCCTTAATTCCCCAGAAGTTGCAGGCAGAACAATGGCGTCTGGTCAGGGAGGGCATCCTCTTCGGTATCAGCGGGATGGCTGTATTACAACAGCAAGATAGTTCGGTTTCTTTTGTCATAGTTCACGATAATAAAAATCCTGATGAAGGCCGACTGGCGGTTTTGACCATCTCACCGCAGCAACCACCCAGATATTTGCCTTTGTCATGGCCAAATTCAGCAGAAATGCCAGTGGACTTAGAAGCGATTACCGCTGTGCCGGGGGCGGGGGAACCTTCTTTTATGGCTGCCACCAGTTATGGTAAAATTTATCATCTCAGGATCAGTGCTAACCAGGAAGTTTCTGTGGTGGGAGTCTTTGATTTACCTCCTTATCCTGAAGGGAGTAATTTTGAAGGATTTGCCCTGCAGGAAATTAACGGTAAATTACTGGCATTTTGGGTACACCGGGGGTCAAATGAAGACCCGGGGGTGATATACTGGGGAACGATGGATTTAAGCTCATCTAAGATTACTCTGGTGGGGGAGGCGACAGTGAGGGTGCCTTTTCCGGTTCGTCCTCAACTTAGTTCTGGTAGGGGTAGCGTTCGCCATATATCTGATTTGAAGGTGGATCCGGCGGGGATTGTTTATATCAGTTCGGCTACGGATAGTGGCGATGACGGACCTTTTGCATCGGCTTGGTATGCGGTGGGGGCTGTGACTGTGGCGCCCGATCGGGTAGAATTTCGTCAGAATCCCTCTTTAGTTCCCTTGCGGCGGTTTCCCGATCGCAAAATCGAGGCTTTTGAGTTATTACCTGGTGCCTCTGGGGGCGTAGTTTTTGGTAGCGATGATGAAAATATGGGTGGGTGGTTATATACCGATTAGTATGATGAATCATGGCTATCTAAACAAGCCTAGCCCATCTTTGGCTGGCATCATTGCTGGGGGATTTTGTGGTGATGTTAGGGGGAAGCATTCCAGGGATGATTTATCCGTTATCGGTCACTTGTGTTTTAACAGTGATGTTGCAACCATACTTGCCACATATTTCGCTAGATTCAACCCATGCTTTAGCATCGATCCTCCCTGTTTTTATGGCTTATGGTGGCAGATTCGGGGAGCAATTTTTCTCGTGGTTAATTCTTCCTATTTCAGAAAAAATTAATTTTTCAGAATCAAACCAGTGGCTGGGCTGGAATCTAAGTTGATATTTTCATTTGCATCTATGACTAATTATGATTCGCCGAAAAACCAAACCAAGATTTTTCAAAACGCCATCTTTTTTACCTCCGGTTGTTTTTTTTGTTGTCACCCTATTAGCGCTGATCTATTTTGTTTTTGGCACCACTAATGATTCACCGCAAAAAAAGATTGTAGAACTATTTTTTTCGGACCTCAGCAAAGACAATAAGGCAGCAGCAAAAAATTACTGGTGTTTTCGCCAAAATCCTTTAAGCCAGGTTTCTAATTGGCAATTAGAGAAACAGAGAAAGAATAAATCGCTAGACTTAAGTAAGGCCAACATAGATATAGAAAAAGTTGCCGCAGCTTTTCCTGATTTGAAGCCGAATTTATATCGACTGGCTAGATTTGACCACTTTCAATTAGTTTATCAGGCGAATATCTCGACTAAATCGGGCAGTCATGCGATGGCTAAAGAGTGGGGTTTTGATGTGTGGGAAACTGAAAAGCTGTTGCGTTATCGCAAATTAGCAGAAGCCATTTTATCGGAGATGTATGCAGAAGTAGAAAATCCTGGCCAGGAAGGGGATGATTTATTGAAAAGCATTAATGCTGCTAAATATGCTGGCCAATTTGCGGCTGAGTTAGCCCGTCATCCTGTGTCAGGCAATTTGGATGATTTATCTTCTTTGCCTTACTGCATTCTTTCGGTGCAAGAGATAAAAAGTCGGGAGTAATGATTAGCTGAATTTGAGATAATTGGTTGATTCTAGCACGGCTGAGAATAAACTCTCACCAAACCCTGAAGCAAGGGAGGGGAGGGGCTGTGATTTTCCCCCCCTTGACTGCATAGGTGAGGAAAGGGAGGGTTAGCTGTTTCTGGTTGTAGTCGAGATTTGATATTATTACCTCTAGAGTAAACCTACAGAAATTGATGGGGTCAGACTTGACCGGGACGGGACAAGGGGCAGTGTGGTGGAGTTGATGGGATGACAGATTGCCAAGAATATATGAGGGGAGGGAGGCTGGGAAGGAACCCCAAACATCTGGGGCAAGTCAAACAGTCTCAGAGATGGAGAGCTGGTTTGGTGAGTCAAGTGGGAATATTATTGGGGAAAAGACGTGATTGGTGACAGCAGCAGCGTCAGGAGCAGGAATATGAAATTTGCAAAATGGGTCGCAGTTTTAGGTTTGGCATCGACAATGGCGATCGGTGGCGGCGGCTACGCCAAAGCGGCGGAATTAGGAGAACTTTATGGGCAAAGGTTGGATGTGGAGGTAAGCTGCGAGGGGCGAGACAATTGGCGATCGCAGTATAACATTCCCGATCGATACTACGCTCCCAGCCGCACCAGCAATCAGGGAGCGAGATTTGATTTAGCTTGTCGCCAACACGAACAATGCTACCAAAAGCCCGGAACCGGTAAAAGCGAGTGCGATACTGCCTTTTTACAGGCGATGCGACGCTTATGTGACAACGCCTATAGCAGTAATGGTCGGGCTCTAGGAGAATGCTACACCGACGCGGACAAATATTATCGTGCGGTTGCCCGATCGCCCGAAAGTACCAGACAGTACCAGCAAGCACAAAGCTCCTGGGGGAGGAATGACTCCCGCCAAAACGACGATCGTCGCCGCAACGACCTCCAAGAGGAGGTAGAGCGTTTGTATCGAGAAATGCTCGACATTACCCCGAGCTTGCGTGACATCAACGACTATGTGGACGCCTTAGAGCGGGGATGGAATATGCAGCGGGTACGGGAAGACATCGCCCGGTCTCGGGATGCCAGATATGCGATCGCCGAAGTTTACCGGGAAGTTCTCGAACGTAACCCCGACTCCAGCGGTTTAGACACCTATCAACGAGCTTTAGCTCGCAGTTGGAATATTGATGATGTGCGTGAGGACATTGCCGACAGCGACGAAGCCGAGCGCGCCATTAACAGGATATATCGAGAAATCCTCGGACGCAATGCCGATCGAGATGGCCTCAGAACCTACCAGCGGGCCTTAGCCCGGGGACGTAGCCTCGCCGATGTGCGTCGAGATATCAAAAATAGCTCTGAAGCCCGCCGCCGCAACCGCTGAGGCTGATTTCAGAAGTAGGAACCCCCCGGAAAAATTACAAAAAATTACAAATGAGCCGGACTGGTGCAATGTAGATAAGAATAATAAATATCGCAGCGCTAGCAAACAGAAAGGTCATGCCAACCCCCCGCAAGACCCAATTGTTTGGGGCCATGTTAGGATTAGGGATCGTTGCTTTAGGCGTTTACTACCCCCTGGTAAATCACATCCAGGACATCAGTAGCGCTGCCAAGGCAATTAGCCGCAACCTGGAGACGGAAAAATTGTCCGATCGACGCCTCCAGGAAGCGGCTTGGGCGCAAGTAGGTGGCATTGCCTATCAAGCCGCATCTCAATTAATCGCGATTCATAACAGCCAGCCCCAAGGGTTAGACCCAATTCAAAAGCGATACTTGCGGCCCCATTTTGGTGATTTAGTCGATCGGGTGGTCGTAGCTTATAATGCCACTCTGATGGAAGACTGGGTAGCTGCCAGCTTTCAACTCAAAAATGTGGGAGTATCCAACGCTCAAGTTTACGGGCATAAAATTTATATTAAAGACCGCTACAAGCCCGGAGATTTCGACCAAATGGTTTTACTGGCTCACGAGCTGGTTCACTGCCGACAATATGAAGAGCTAGGAACCATGAAAAATTTCGGTCATCACTATTTCAAGCAGTATAAAAAAGCCGACAAAAGCTATCGAGATAATATTTTTGAAAAAGAAGCATTTGAGTTTGAAGCAAAATTCGCCAAATGGCTGAAACAGGAAATGACTAAAGATAAAAGCCATAAATAGCGGCAAAATCCTGGAACGAATGCTCAGGCATCACCATCATAATAACCGAGGATATTGCCATTGTTCATTGCTCCTCCCCTCCGTAGGGGTTGGGGCAGCATTGCCGCCCACAGATTTGATAATTGACAGTGGGTTAATCACTGATGGCATAATCAATGCCCAAGCTATACAATTATCATGGCATGGCATCTTCGCCCATATCTTGAAGCAGCCATGCCCCTACAGCAACCCCAAGGAACAATCTAAGGTTATGAACAGAGCAAAAATGTCTCCGAGTCTGGTTTTGGCTTTAATTCTGGCACTGGCTTCGATCGCTTCTACAGCCACCAGCAGCATCGCCGCCACCACCGATCGTAATCCTATCGTCATGCCCACCCTCTCCCAAGTCCGGGGTGACATCGCCACCTTGATGCAGACCGGACAATCTCCGCACCAATTTCTGATTGCTAACGCTAGCGACAATCCCCTAAACAACCTCACGGGATGCGGTTGTGCTGTGTGCAGCAGTATGGGCAACACTGTTGAAATCTAAAATCCCAAAAAAAGCATCTGGTGGCATCCCCACTGCCCCCAGATGCAGCCATAACTACGATCATTTTAGCTCATCGTGATGGGGGGAATAGGAAGGGAGACGGGGAGACGGGGAGATGGGGAGACGGGGAGACGGGGAGACGGGGAGACGGGGAGGAGGGGGGAGAGAGGGAGGAGGGGGAAGATGGGGAAGAGGGGGAAGATTACTCCCCACACTCCCCACACTCCGCACACTCCCCACACTCCCCACACTCCCCACACTCCCCACACTCCCCTGGTCCCCCAGTCACCCCGTCTCCTCCGTGGCGGCGGGTATGATCACGGTGAAGGTAGTACCGATATCCACAATACTTTCTACCCGGATGCTACCTTGGTGGGTTTCCACGATCGAGCGGGCGATCGCCAAACCCAAACCAGAGCCACTACTATACTCTCGTCCCCCCCACTCCCGAGCCGAAGACACGCGGTAAAAGCGATCGAAAATATGGGGCAAAGACTCCGGCGGAATGCCAATTCCCGTATCAATCACCTTCACCTGTAGAGGCAAGCCTTTGCCCCCCATCCCCCCTCCAGCTCCCCTCTCCCCTGGTGGGAGAGGAGTTGGGGGAGAGGGAAGGCATAATTCCACCCGCACAGTGCCTCCTGGGGGGGAAAAGTGCATGGCATTGCTGATCAGATTGGCAAACAAACGCGCCAACTGCTGTCTATCCCCCCGCACACCGTAGGGACAGGGCACAGCCGTATCTGCAATATGCAGAGACAGCGAGATACCCCCCTCTGGGCCACAACTAGCAGCGGCGGTAAGCTCCATTTCTTCCACTACTTCCAGTAACACCTCATCCAAATGCACAAGAGAGAAAACTGGCTGGACGATACCACTATCCCGGCGAGCCAAAAACAGTAAATCGTCCACCAGTCGGCCCATGCGGCGGGTGAGCCTTTCGATGACTTCCAACTGTCCCCGAGTGGGGGAATCAGATTTTAAATCCCTATCCGCTAAAGCCACTTGTACTTGGGTTTGGATTGTTGCCAGGGGACTTCTCAGCTCGTGGGAGGCATCGGCAGTAAATTGTTTGAGTCTGTGGTAAGATTCTCGCACCGGTGCCATTGCTAAACCGGAGAGAAACCAGCCGATCGCTCCCACCGCCACCGCCATCAAACCACTACCAAAACTCAAATCCAGGATTAACTGCTGAGTCGGTTTTGTCACCTCAAACCAAGGGTGAGAAACCCGCAAATAACCCAAAACCTGCCTCCCGCCACCCGTGGCGTAATCCACCACCCGCCGCGTCACCTGGCGCAGAGTATAATCACCATTTATATGAACTGTCTCCCCAGGACGGTTAGGGTGGAGACCCACCGCTAAAGGTTCATTAAAAGTGGACCAGAGTAACTCTCCCGTGGGGCTGAACCACTCTAAATCGATATGGTCATCTTCTGGGGATTTTGGGTTATGGCGAAAACTAGCTTCTAGTTTCACTTGGAGACGGGGTGAGGCATAATCAATAGTTTCTGGGATAGTTTCGATCACCAGGGAGCGTTCCACCACCTCCACCACATGTTCTAGGGTATCATCAATTCGCTCAATCAAAGCATTGCGCACATACAAATAAAACCCCGTAGCGAATAGCAGCAACAACACCGCCGTCATCGCCGCATACCAAATCGCCAACCGCCGCCGCGTCGATTGAAACATAATTGTTTGTCCTTAGTCATTTGAATTAATAATTAATAATTGACAATTGATAATTGTTATAGTGATTTCAGATAACAATGAGACCAGCCAGAGAACTGGCCCTCTATCCCCCAACCCCCTCACCCCCCACCCCCTTTCGACCAAAAAGGGAGAGGAACCAGTCTTCCAGTCTCCCCGTCTCCCCGTCTCCCCGTCTTCCTCCCCTCTCCCTACCTGGTCGAGGGGCAGGGGGTGATAGCACAATTGGGTCGGGGTTTAACTAAAAAACCATTCTCATTCTTAAGTGAAATGACTATAATTGTCAATTATCAATTATCAATTGTCAATTATTAATTGACAATTGGCCTGGTGACAAATGACCAATAACCAGTAAAATTCATCCATCAAATGATAAAGAAAGCTGTACCATAGTCGTTACCGCATAACCCCATAAAGCCGTGTTCTCTATTGCCAGCATCGGTGACAACTCCCAACCCACCTTAGCATTATAATAATTCATCATCGTGACAAAGCCTAAACCTGATTCCGTGGTACTTCCGACAGTGGCTTTTTCTTCTAAATAGCCAAAATAGGAATCTTCCGTAGAGAAATTGGTAAAGTTCTTGATGAAATTGAGCAGCTTTTCTCCCTGCTTTACGCTGACACCATGATTAGTGGTAATCACAATTGAATCGGCATATAATTGCAATTTAACCGTGATAGGCAAGTATAAACTAGAATCGGCATACTTCATGGCGTTTTCTAATAGTTCATTAGCAATGTAGCTGACTGCAGACTTAATTTCCCGCTGGCGACCTTCTCCCAGATTGTCTTCATCAACCGGTAAAAAAGTACATAAATAGTCAGCCAAAAAATTGGCAGATAAGCCATTAGTCCGCCATCGGGACTTAGAGAAACCATGTTTCTGGTTTGCCCCGTCTAGCTCGTCTGGTTCTTTCAGGTAAAATCCCAAAATCAAATATTCCCTGGCATCAGGTAAAGATTGATTAAAATCTCCATAGATTTGCACCATAAATCGTCACTTGTCATGGGTCATGGGTCATGGGTTATGGGTCATTTGTCCTTAGTCATTTGTCCTGAGTCCTTTGGTAGGGGCAAGAAAGGGAATCGCCCGTACAAGTGACAAGGGACAAGGGACAAAGGACAATCAGTATAGTTACTTCTGCTTGAGGACCATAATGGTGATATCGTCAAATACCTTTTGGTCGCCGATGTGCTGTAGCAAGTCATTAATGGCCACCTGACGGATGTCCGGCGCTGAAGATTGCCAGTGGCGCTCTACCACCTGGCACAGGCGCTCTAACCCATACTGCACCCCGTCGATGTTTTCCGCTTCGGTAATACCATCAGTATAAAGCACCACCACATCTCCTGGATTGAGGACAATCTCGGTTTGGCTGATGAAATCGGCTATTTCCACATCCAAACCAATGGGGAAGCCCAAATCGATGGTATCAATCAGCTCTAGCTCGCCGCCAGAGCGGACAACGATGATTTCTTCGTGCTGACCACTGACCCTGAGAACCCCAGCATTGTAATCTAATAAGCAGAGGGTGAGGTTTTTATCGGTTTTCATCCGCCCCACGTTATCGTAAATCGTGCGGTTGATGGTACTCAGGAATTTGACATAATCGGTTTCGTTGTTTGCCAGCAAGGTGCGCACGGCAGTTTGGGTCATAATCATCAGCATTCCGCTTTCCAGACCGTGGCCGGTCACGTCGCCAATGCCGATTTTCACCCGTCCATCGTAGTTTAATACATCGTAGTAGTCGCCGCCGACTTCCGAAGCGGGTTCCATAAACCCGGCAATCTCCAAACCCGGAATGGCGCTGAGTTCCGCTTCGTCGGGTAAAATCATCTGCTGCAGGCGGCGGGTGACATCTAACTCGGCGCTCATGCGCAGGTTTTCCGCTTGCAGCATTTGGTTGAGGATGGTGATTTCCTGGTTGGCGGCGGCGAGTTGAGCGGTGCGCTCTTCTACTTTTTGCGCCAAGGTGCGGTACAAAAGGGCATTTTCCACGGAGATGGCGGCTTGGGAAGATAGAATGCGCAGGACTTCCAGCCGATCGGAGGTAAAGGCACTGGTAGCGAGATTGTTTTCCAGGTAGAGAATGCCTAGGAGCTGGCCGCCGTTGAGAATAGGGTATGACAAGACTGATTTGGCTTGGGTTCGGGTGATGTAAGCATCGGTGGCAAAGAGACCCTCTTGGGTGGCATCGTTCAGTACCACATCGGTGCGGGTGCGGGCCGTATAATTAATGATGGCTACCGGGAGATTGGGGTTGTTGGCCACGGGAATCGCTTGCAGCACTTCGATTTCCCCCGAGGCAGTTCCCGCCGCTTCTATGGTCAACCGGCCATTATCCGAGAGGATGAGGAAGCCTGTTTCGGCTCCGGCATTTTCAATCGCCAACTGCATCAATTTACTCAGCAATTTCTCCAGGACAATTTCCCCAGAGATAGCGCTGGTAGCTTTCAGGATAGTGGCAAAGTCCAGAGCCGAGCCAGAGCCAGTCCCAGTAGTGGAGGTGATGTTGGGGGTGATGCCAGTTTTGCTGGTGGCTGATCCGAGAAACTGGGGATATTTTTGCTCTAGGTGTTGGACTTTGGCCGTGGCCCCCCACTGCTGGTAGGTGTAGTGAGCATCTTGCAGGTAGTGGCGAGCGATGTGGGTTTGATGGCGCCAGAGGTAAAAGCGACCCGCGAGTTCATAGGCGAGGGCTTCTTCGTTGAGAAATTCGTTTTCTCGCGCCCCGTTAATGGCGGCGTCGTAATATTCCCGGGCATCTTTATAGTTGCCCTGCACTCGGCATAGCTCTGCTGCTACCAGGTCATATTTATGCTGGTAGTTCATGGGGGCATGATGCGCCCACAGTTGCATTTTTTCCTGGTTGGCAGTGACTTTCTCCTGGATGACAGCTTGCTCAGTTTCGGAAGCATCGGCAAAGACGGCAAGACGGGTGAGGGAATCGTAAAAATAGAAACCCGCTACCGAGGGTGTAGCCAGCATGGCATCGAGATAATTGGCTGCTATGTCTGCATTAGCTATGGCCTGCTGATAGTTGTCAAACAGATAGGCTAAGATAAATTTGTGTAAATGTAAATCACCGATGCCATATCGGTCGTGTGTTTCAACCATGTTTGGCATCATCGCCACTTCGTCGTAGGCTGCACCCGCTAATATCCAGGCATTTTCTGGGCTGCCCATCAAATTTAACACTACTTGCCAATAGCGATTTTGATAACTGAGGATGAGGCTTTGTTTAATTTGAGATATACCTTGGCTGTATTTGGCCATTTCTTCGGCGACTAATGCCAGTTTTTTACCTGCCCAGTATAGGTAAGATGCGTATCCGTAAGCATTAAAAGCAGCAAATAGTAAATCTCCCGTTGCTAGGCCACTTTGATATCCCTCTAAAAAAGGCTTTAAAGTTTTTTCTATGTGTCCTTGCCAATGAATGCTGAAATAATAAGCTAAAAAGAAGACCGCCGATTTAATTTTTTTGATATTTGATTTTTCTAGTAAATTTAAAGCTAGGTGGGCAAATTTATACCCAGAATCGATATCAAAGACAACACCGCACAAAACAATCCCGTAAGAGCCATATCCTTGGGCGGATAGAGGGGTGTTGCCATATTTGATGGATAAATTGACCATTTGCAAGGCGCAAAGGGTGAAGAGTCCGGGGTTGCCGTCATAAGCTGGGTGGATGACATCAAAGAGCAAATCCATTGCGGCGATTTTTTCTGGGTCTGTCATCTCTGGGAGATGGATTAAATCTTCGATGCGCTGACCAGCCCAGGCGGCTTGTGTTTCGCCGATCGCCTGTCCGATGTCGGCTGGGGTGGGATTTTCTGGTAAATTTATGCCTAACTGGGATAAAATCTCTAGGCCAGTTCTGATGGCGGCTGATAGTTGGTGCTGGTTGGCATAACCAAGGACGCTTACTCGGTAGATTCTGACTTTATCCAGCACGGTTTTAGCCTGACTGCGCACTACCGCCGCCAATTCCTCCATCTGCTGAAAATGGCCGCTGAGGTAGGCGGCTTCCGCTGCCTCGACGTGGAGTGAGAGGGTTAAGTCATACTGGCTATCCCAGCTATCTGGGCTTAACAAGCTGAAGCCTGTTTGCAGGTAATTGAAGGCGGGTTGATAGGCGGCGGAGGCTTTGGCTTTTTTGCCTGCTTTGAGGTTGAGTTGTGCCAGGTCTTCTGCCTCAGTTTGATGCTGAATTTGGCTCCTGCCTTGGTTGAGCTGGTTAACGATATCGAAGATTTTCTGGTCCGGCTTTTCAGCAGGGGTGTTTTGTCGCAGCAGGCAACCTACTTGCCAGTGTAGGGCTGGTTTGTCGGTGGCATTGATCAAGGAGTAGGCGGCTTGCTGGATGCGATCGTGCGCAAACTTGTATTCTACCGTCACTGCCTCTGCTAACCCCTGCACCTCCATTGCCATCAGCTTGTAAGTATCGCTCAGAGGTAAAATCAGCCCTGCAGTAGCTGCTGGCCAGAGGTCTGCTGCCGTTTTCTCCGGCGTAGTTTCCGATACAATGGCTAAGGTCTGAAGGTCAAATTGGTTGCCAATACAAGCCGCTAGTTGCAACAGTTTTTGGGTCTCGGCGCCCAATTTTTGCACCTTGCCCGCCATCAATTCCACTACATTATCCGTGATGTTCCGGGCTTGAATTTGCGCCAAATCCCACACCCACCGGAGTTCTTGAGCCTCAAAATTGAGGAGATTTTCGCTATATAAGGACTTCAAAAACTCATTGATGAAAAAGGGATTACCATTGGTTTTGCTAAGAACCAATTCGGCCAGCGGTGCGGCAGTTTCCCCAGAGTCGTGGAAAGAATCAACAATCAACTGATTAACATTAGCCAAATCCAAAGGTGCCAAGGTAATTTGATTCACCACGGTGCCGCTTTGGCGAATCTCATCCAAAGTCAGCATCAAAGGGTGAGCCAAGCTGACTTCATTATCTCGATAAGCACCGATGAGAAACAGATGTTTAGTATCCGCTGCCGCCATCAACAGTGCGATTAATTGTAAAGACGCATTATCAGACCACTGCAAATCGTCGAGAAAGACGACCAGGGGATGTTCGGCTATGGTAAAAACTTTGATAAAACTTTGAAAGACCAAGTTAAACCGATTTTGGGCTTCGGCGGGGGCAAGGTCAGGGACTGGTGGTTGAGAACCGATAATCAGTTCTAATTCGGGGATGACATCGATCATCACTTGACCATTATCCCCAAGGGCGGCGAGGATTTGGCTGCGCCAAGCCGCGATTTGAGTTTCGCTTTCTGTGAGCAACTGGCCGACTAGCCCACTAAAGGCTTGTACCAGGGAGCTGTAGGGAATGTCCCGCTGGTATTGGTCAAATTTGCCAGAAATGAAATAGCCCCGCTGCTCGGTGATGGGTTTGTAAACTTCCTGAACTAAGGCGGACTTACCAATCCCGGAATAACCAGCAATGAGCATCATTTCTGCCCTGGCAGAGCTGGTTTCGCTGTTACTGTTGAGGCGAGCGAAGGCGGCGAGCAAGGTGGCAATTTCCGATTCTCTACCGTACAGTTTTTGGGAGATGTGGAAGCGGTCAGAAATATCCTGCTGTGCCAGAGGGAAGGGGTGAATCTGTCCTTGAGCTTCCCACTGACGCTGGCATTCTGCCAAATCTGCCTTGAATCCAAATGCTGATTGATAGCGCTCTTCGGCGTTTTTAGCCATCAGTTTGATGACGATTTCCGAGAGAGTCTGGGGAATTTCGGGGTTGATGAGGTGGGGTGGGGTGGGTTGTTTGGCGATGTGGGAATGCACTAATTCCATTGCATCGTCAGTTGGGAAGGGTAGCTGCCCTGTGAGCAATTCGTAAAAAGTGACGCCGAGGGAGTAGAAATCAGTGCGGTAGTCAATAGCGCGGTTCATCCTACCGGTTTGTTCCGGGGAGATGTAAGCCAGGGTGCCTTCTAATACGTTGGGGTGGCGCAGGGTTTGATTTTCTTTGTCCAGAGCCGTGGAAATACCGAAATCAATTAGTTTGACTTGGCCGGTTTGGGGGTTGAAAACGATGTTAGAGGGGTTGATATCTTTGTGGATGATATGGCGCAGATGTATTTTACCGAGGCTATCTGCTACTTGGATGGCTACAGACCAAAAGGCGCTCACAGTTAGTCGCTTCTTGGTCGGGAGTAACTGTTTGAGGGATTCGCCGCCAAAGTCTTCCAGGATAATTGCCCAGCGATCGCGATCGCTGTAAAAGCTGTATGCCTCCACCACCCCCAGCGGGCTCAAACTCCGGGTCATTTCATATTCCCGCTTAAACCAAGCAATTTTTTCCGGCGGTGGATAGGCTTGCTTGAGCATTTTCACGATCACCGCTTGTTCTGGATCTAACCTCTTCCCCCGATAAATTAATGAATTGGTGCTTTCATATATTTGTTCATTGATTTGGTATCCAGGGATGAGCAGCATTTGTAATTAGCTCCTTCGGGTAAGGGAAAAAAGATATGTTTTCAATTGTTCCTGTTGATGCGAACAGATAGTTTATTGTGACATTTTCCATCTTGTTGCTGATCCCGATCGCCTAATTTCTCTGACTCAGCGCATCAAAAGCAAGATAAATTATCCTGTCCTAAAGCAGGGAACATATATTTTATCCCAATCCGTAAAAACGCGAGGGGTTGTCCCAAAGAATTTTTTGCACGGTTTTCGGGGATAGGCGGTCTTCCAGGGCGACAACTTCCCCAAGGATATTGGGTCGGTGGTCGATATGGGGGAAGTCGGAACCGACAATCAAATTATCCACTCCAATATAATCGATTATCTCCTGCAGGTAAGGCTCTTTTGGCTCCAAGGAGATAAAACACTGGCGGCGGAAATACTCTGACGGCTTCATTTTCACATTATCTTGTACTTCCCAGGCTAACTGCTCGTACTCCTCATCCAGACGCCACAACCAATATGGCAGCCAACCACACCCAGACTCCAGAAACCCTACCCGCAGTTGCGGGTGACGTTCTAACACCCCGCCTTCAATCAAAGCCAGCAGGGCCATCATCATTTCCAGAGGATGAGAACAGGCGTGGAGAGCAAAGCGGGTGTGAAACCGGTCCGCACCAGCGGTAGGCAACCGAGAATGACTCCCCTCGTGGATGCTCACCGCGACGCCGAGACGCTCGCACTCACTCCAAAATGGCTCATAGGCGGGGTCAGAAAGCAATCTCCCTTTGGTGGGGTTGGGGCGCAAAAACACCGCTTTCCAACCAAACTCCGCTAGGCGTTGCAATTCTGGCACCATATCTGCAGGTTCGTGGAGATTGATGGCTCCCACCCCTCGGAAGATTTGGGGCTCGTACTGACAAAAGTCTCGCAACCAGTTATTATAAGCGCGAGTCAAGGCACCAGCTAATTGGGAATCCATTTTATCTACGGCAAACAGCCACAGACCCATTGTGGGATAGAGAAAAGAGATATCAATTCCCATCTTTTTTACGGCTTTAAGCTGGGATTCGGGGTCGTAACGGTAGATGCCATAGCTATTGTAGTCTCGCAGGATGACTTTTCGCCCTTCTTCCGCCAGAGCCTCGGAGATTTGGGAATAAATTTTCTCCCCGTCGATTTCCAGCCGCTGGCTCGGACCGCGCTGCTTAAAAGCTGGTTCCAGGTAGGTTTCCCACATCTCTATCGGTTCGAGAACGTGGCAATCGGCATCAATAATTTTATATCCGTTCAACATAGTAAATCCTGATTGAATTTTTCCTCCTCCTTGCCTCCTCTGGCGTCTCCAGGTTAGAAAAAAGCCGGTAGGGGATTTAACTGGTCTTCCGTGAGGGGTTGGGGGAGCCACCCCATCTGCACGGGGACATCGTAGAGGCGACCAGGCGCAAATCGGGGCCAGAAATGCCGCAAACCGGGGACAATCACTTTAACTGTCTCTAGGTCGAGGTCGGGTCTGGTTTGATTGACCACTAGGGTGGTCATTCCTTTTTTTTGCAGAATTTCCGCACCCATCATCACGTCAGTGTAAATATCATCGCTGCTGGTTTGGGGATAGTCACGGGCAGTTTTGGGGGTGGCGGTTGGGTCGGGGAGGAGATAGGGGTGATGGGCGCAGGTGGCGGTGTGCCACCATTGGAGGGCCTCGGGGTCACGATCGCGGTAGGCGCGATCGACCGGGATGATGCCAAAAAATGCCGCAGGTAAGGACTGATTTAGTTCGGTGAGCGATCGCAGGAGGGCGATGCGGGGGTCAAAGTGTGCCCCAAACCCCAGCAAGATATTCTCAGTGGCGGTATCTTGACGGCGAGAAATAGCGACGAAAGCAGGGATATTTAAATCGCTAGTAATATCCAGCACCCAGAGGTCCCGCCGCAGCTTTTGGTAATAGGTGTAGATTTCCTGAAAGTAGGGCTCATCAAAGCTGGCCAAATCCACAGCGGGTTTGTGCAAACGATTGTACCACCAAATAGCGATGCTGTCTCGCTCTACCAGTTCCATCAAACCCTGTAAAATAGCTTCTTCCAGATTGCTCCCAGCGGCGCAACCATTGCTATCAGCCCGAGCGAACCGGGCTTGATGCTGTTGGGCATAACCAGAATAGCAGTAGGCAGTAGGCACATAGTGGCACTCCCCCGATGTCAAAGACCGGGCTGGAGTCCATTCGATTTCGGCGTTTTCATCGAAGGGATCGGGTATCCAATCAAACCTGAACGAGCCGCTGTTAAATGGCTTCCGGTTGGCCAACTGGCTGGGGCTGAACAGCATACAGGCGTTGGGGTGAATTGCGGTTTTTAAGTCTGGAAACCGGGCTTTGATGCGGGCTTCATCTCCTTGAAAGATGGCAGCATAGCGCTCCAGAGCTTCACACAGAGCGCTAACTTTGGCCTGAGCGTCACTTTTCCCTTTGCCGTAGGCTTCGGTGCGGAGATTTTCTTGCAGTGCCTCCAGGTTATCAATTGCCTCCAGGGAAGCGTAACCGGCCCGATAAGATGGCGTCAATCCCGTTTCCCCTTCCCAGGTAGAGGTGCGTTGTAAAACGCCGACAATACCGGTGATGGGGCTGATGTGATGTTCTAATTTTTTGAAGGTTTGTTCGGGGGAGAGGCTGCGGTGGCCGCCGTCCTGGGTAAAATATTTGGGCCGACTGGAGAGAACCAGAGGCGTTGAGTGAAGGTTTGACACCGCCGAAGCATTACCGCAGCAAGCACATTGGGGACGCCGGACTAAGCGGTGGTGGCGTTGCTCCCAGGATATAGTGTTCACAGTCAGGATATTGCCCGCCAGGGTTTTACTGTGGGTGCCTGCAATCCATTTGGCGGTTTCAGTGGCGGCGATCGCTCCTGCAGTAGTTCGAGTAGATGACAACGCAGCGATGCTGGTAGGGATTGGGTTGCGGGTGTTTTGTTGCCCAAGGATATAGCGGTCTAGTTTACGGTGTCCCCGCAGTCGCTGCGCCAAACATTCCCAGCATCCGGTTTCACCAGGGATAAATAGCGGACCAATCCAGACCTCAATGCCTGTGGGTTTCACCAGCATCCAGCTACTGCCCTGCTCCCGACGGCGCCAACATTCGCGATTATACGCTTCCAGACCCGCTTGGAGGTAATCGTCTGTTAGCACTACCGAGAAGTCGCCTTTCTCACCTAGTTTCACTCCCAAAGATGTGAGGAGAGTTTGGAACGGTTCTGGGTCAATATTACCCCAAGTTAGCACAGAAACCGTCACATTCTCCAGACATTTGGCCGCCATTTCTGGAGTTGTTCCCAGCATCTGCCAAAATGCTGCCGCATCTGAAGGCATAGAGGTGCTGCCATCGATAATATAGCCTTTGGTTTCCAGGCGATCGAGTAGATAATAGACTTCTTCCGCCGATACTTTTTCCTGCAATATATCGATAATTTCTCCTACCCCGTGCTTACCATCCAGAAGCGGAGCAACGTAGATGTAAGCCTCGCCCATTAACAAAAATTGCTCCGTTTCTGAAATTAAAAACACTCCTTCCGTCACTATTTCACAACGAAAGCAATGCTTAAACATCGGGTTTTTCATGGCCAATTAATTAGCGGATTATTGTTAATTCAAATAAATAATAATTTTATTTAAATAATAATAATTGGATTTTATTTACATTATTGGTGGTTTATATAACATCTCAAAAATCAAGACAAATTTTCATCACATTAGATTAATTAACACATCTAAATGTATATAATCGCTAGCTTTCTAGATTAATTATCTAAAAAGCTAGGCAATTGGAAAAGTTTAGCACACCCTCAAAACCCCATACAATCCATCTTGGATAGCATAGGTATAGAGTTGTTCCTCACTTAAACCTAAATGTCCTTGCCGGAAACTATCGGGCAAAGGAGGAAGCGCCAAGAAACCCTCTTCTGAATTAGGATCATTCACATACCTGAGAATTGTCTGGCAAGATTCTACTAACTCGGCAGGATATTGATTGCTGCGAGCTGCTGCTACCTCAGTAATGGTTTGGCGTGGGTCTTTATTCAACGGGCGCAAAAATTGGCTCTCTTCCCGACTCCAAGCATATGCAAAAACACGAGCCCAGGCATCTCTTAACTCTTCAGGAGGTAGTGTTGCCATAATTTACCTTTTTGGTTGTGATGTATGTATCTATTTATCCAGAAAAGTAGTCATTGGTCATTGGTCATTGGTCATTTGTTCTGTAACCAGTGACAAGTGACAAAGGACAAATAACCAATGACTCAACTTTGCCTCATAATGCCATAGAGTTCGCTTTGATTGGCATAGGCATATAGTGCCTCTTCGCTTAATCCCTGTAAACCTTCCGGTAGCTTAGGCAGCGCAATATAGCCATATTCGCAGTTGTCGCTGCTGACATACTCCAGAATCGTAGCACAAGGACCTTGGAGCTGTTCTGGTGTACCTTGGTTGACTACATTAGTAATAGTGTTTTTTGGATCTTTCCTCAGTCCCTGCAAAAAATCCCTGTGGTCTTCCTGCCAAGCATAACCAAAGACGCGAGCCCAAGCATCGGCTAGATCTGGCGGATATGGTGGTTTATTCATCATTTACCTCGGCTGCCAATAGTCGATTACACCGATTCCCGAAACCGGGCTGATAGATGTTTGCCATCTTATTGACAAAGTATTTGACCGTCAAGGTTTATTTACAAAACTTAACTAAAAATCTAAAAATAGGCCAAGCTGAAGCCCAGAAAGGCTTTGCTGACCGGGAACTCCCAGGTAAGGATGCCAGAAACCTGATACCAATGTGGATAAACTCGGATTGACAGAGGGACTCTAAACTGGTATGTTTCAGGGCATAGGCAATTGAACTGATTTTCAGTCCTTGCCCGTATAATGTCATCTAGAATGCCAAACCAGAGAGGCAGAATCTGTGTCAATAGATTTAACCCAAACCAATATCGATCCCAAAGACCCGCAATATCAAGGTATGCTAGAGGATTTGCAAGAAAATATCCTCAAAAGCCATGAGAAAAACTACTATGCACATATTTTTCTGCAATTCAATCCCGATCCGGAAGCTGCCAAAAAATGGATTCGCCAATTTGCGTCCGCATTCGTGCGATCGGCCAAACAACAATTAGAAGCGGGGGGTAATCTGCCAGAAAAAAACAACAATGGCGGTGGGGGCATCTCAGCAAATTTTATGTTATCATATTCCGGTTATCAAGCCCTAGGTTTTGATTTGGTAGCTGGGGGGAGCCGGGAGTTTCCCAGCGCCGCATTCAAAGTTGGTATGCAGCGATTTGGCAAAATTTTAAAAGACCCGCCGCTGCCTCAATGGCAAGCTGGTTTTCAACAACAAATTCATGGCCTAATTATGCTGGGTGATAATGATTTGGATAATCTGCAAAAACAGGCGATCAAAATTGGTGCTGAAGTCAAAATTATAGCAAAAGTAGTGAATACGGAAGTCGGGATGATTTTGAAAAATAGTAAAGGAGAAGCTATAGAACATTTTGGATTTCGCGATGGAGTCAGTCAGCCGCTATTTCTGAAAGGAGATATCGAAGCTGCCACAGCCCAAGGATTCGACAAATGGAACCCCAGCGCTCCCTTAAAATTATTGCTGGTAAAAGACCCTTTGGGTAAAGGGGAAGATAGCTATGGCAGCTATTGTGTTTACCGCAAACTTCAACAAGATGTGCAAGGTTTCCGAACTGCGGAGAAAAATTTGGCTGAAAAGCTGTGCTTATCGGGAAAAGATGCGGAAAGAGCGGGAGCCTTAGCCATTGGACGGTTCCGGGATGGAACACCGGTAGTGCTGGCTGCCTCAGAACAAAATGCCCAGCCAGTTCCCAATAATTTCAATTACGATGATGATGTAAAAGGCAGTAAATGCCCTTTTCATGCTCATATCCGCAAAGCTAACCCGCGAGGGGACAAAAACGACAGATATCACGCTTTAGAAGACCACCGCCAGCACCGCATTGTTCGGCGTGCTGTCAGCTATGGAGAAATGCCGGAAACGCGAGATAATTCTCTGGGCAAAATGGAGCAATTTCAGAAGCAACTAGCCCATTTGCAACAAATGAAATTACAGCCAGCGGCTGGAGAGAACGTGGGTTTGCTATTTATTGGGTTTCAAAGCGATATTTTTGACCAGTTTATGTTTATTCAAAAAAATTGGGCTAATCATCAGCAATTCGTCACCTACACCACCGGATTAGATGCGGTCATCGGCCAGGGTAATAAACAAGATCCGTCTGGTCAAAAGTGGCCAACTGAATGGGGGAAGGATGAGGAGATAGAATTTGATTTTTATAATTTTGTCACCCTGAAGGGGGGAGAATTTTTGTTTGCTCCCAGTATCAGTTTCCTGAAAAATATTTAATCGCCGGGTTTTATTGCGGGTTGGCAATCAGCATTTAATGCAATTGATACAACAAAGGACAAATGACAAAGGACAAATGACAAATGACAAATGACGGGTGACAATAGTCATATGGGATGGCGCAAGGGTGAGAGTCAATCCCGCCAGTAACAACAAATGACAAAGGACAAAGGACCTCGGACAAAGGATAAAGGATATATCTTGGTGGTGGACGACCAACCAGACAACCTGCTGCTGTTGTCGTCTTTGCTGACGGAGGAGGGATATCAGGTGCGCCGATCGCTCCACGGAGAGGATGCCCTGGCGGCGGTGAGCGCTGACCCACCGGATTTGATATTACTGGATATTATGATGCCGGGATTGGATGGCTATGAAGTCTGTAAGCGCCTCAAGGCGGACGAGTTAACGCGGGAAATTCCGGTGATTTTCCTGAGCGCTTTGGGACAAGCATTTAACAAAGTGAAAGCATTCGCTCTGGGGGCAGCGGATTACATCAGCAAGCCATTTCAGCTAGATGAGGTGTTGGTGAGGGTAGAACACCAATTGAAAATTCGCCACCTCACAGATTCTCTGAAAGAGCAAAATGCCCAACTAGAAAGAGCTTTGGCCGAGCGGGACCGTGCAGAAGCGGCGCGGCTGGGGTTAGAAGAGAAGTTTTACAAGGTATTTCGCAGCAGTCCCAACGCGATCGCCATTGCCACCCTGAGTGAGGGGCGGTTACTGGAAGTGAACGATAGCTTTTGCCGCCTGATGGGCTATTCCCGCACAGAGGCGATCGGCAAAACCTCCCTCGAGCTAAACCTATGGGTCAATCCACAAAACCGTGCCCAATTCCGGCAACTGCTCGATCGCTCCAGTAGCCTCGGAGAACTAGAATTTGATTTTCGCACCAAAACAGGCAAAATCATCACCGGGCTGATCTCCGCCGAACGCCACGACATCGACGGGCAACAATGCGCCATATCCATCATCAAAGACATCACCGATCGCAAACACATAGAAACATCCCTACAAAAACAAGAAACCGCCCTCCGCGCCATCTGTGAAGTCGCCGCTGAGTCCCACCTCCGCTTAGAAACCCGCCTGCAAAAGCTCTTGGCAATTGGGCTAGAGCGGTTTGGCATGGAAACCGGCATTATTGGCCGCATCCAAGGAACCACCTGGGAAGTCATCGCCACCCGCAACCACAATCACCACCAAAGTGCCCCAAGCCAGATTCAAACCGGAAATATCATTGATTGGACAGAATTAAACTCAGCCCTCTTTTCCGAGACAACACCCATCTACCTCCAAGCCGAAACTCCAGGTAGATGGCACGCCTCTCTACAGGAGCCGGGGAGACGGGGAGACCGGGAGACCGGGAGACGGGGAGACGGGGAGACGGGGAGACGGGGAGACGGGGTGGGAGGAGAGGGAGGAGAGGGAGGAGAGGGAGGAGAGGGAGGAAGATTGCTTCCCACACTTCCCACACTCCCCACACTCCCCACACTCCCCACACTC